>JAHHSZ010000045.1 GCA_020024915.1 Fusobacterium sp.
CAAAATGAACCACGAAATTTCAAAAGAGATATTTAAAAAAGCACAAAAATATATTCCTGGTGGAGTTAATAGCCCTGTAAGAGCTTTTAAATCTGTCAATAGAGAGGCTCCTATCTTTGCTTGTAAAGGTGAAGGTGCTAAAGTTTGGGACGAAGATGGAAATGAATATATTGATTTTATATGTTCATGGGGTCCATTAATCCTTGGACACAATCACCCTCAAATAATCAACGGGGTAAGAGAGGCTATTGAGCTTGGAAGCTCTTTTGGTCTACCTACAAAAAGAGAGGTGGAATTAGCTGAACTTATTACTAAATGCTGTCACTCTATTGAGATGGTAAGACTTACTACTTCTGGTACAGAGGCTACTATGTCTGCGATTAGACTTGCTAGAGCTTACACTAATAAAAATAAGATCGTAAAATTTGAAGGTTGCTATCATGGACACTCTGATGCACTACTTGTTAAATCTGGTTCTGGGTTACTTACTGAAGGTTATCAAGATAGTAATGGAATCACAGAGGGTGTGTTAAAAGATACTGTCACTGTTCCTTTTGGAGATCTTGAAACATTGACAAAAATTTTAGAAGAAGGAAATATAGCTTGCTTAATTATGGAGCCTGTTCCTGCTAATATGGGAGTTATCTATCCTAATATTGAATTTTTAAAAGCTGTTAGAGAACTTTGCACTCAAACAGGGACAATTCTTATATTTGATGAGGTTATCTCTGGATTCAGACTTTCTTTAGGTGGAGCTCAAGAATATTTTGGTATCACTCCAGATATGACTACTCTTGGGAAGATAATTGGAGGAGGATATCCTGTGGGAGCATTTGGTGGAAAAGCTGAAATTATGCAACTAATTGCTCCAGTGGGTAGAGTTTATCATGCTGGTACTCTATCTGGTAACCCAGTAGCTGTAAGGGCTGGTTATGAGATGCTTACTTATCTAAGTGAAAATGGAGAGTCTCTATATAAAGAATTAGAGAAAAAAGTTAATTATATAGTTGAAGGAGCTAAAGCTTCTGCTAAAAAATATGGAGTAAATATTGTTATTAATTCTATTGGTTCTCTTTTCACAATTTTCTTTACTGATAGAAAAGAGGTTAACAATCTAGAAGATGCACTATCTTCTAATACAGAAAATTTTGCTACATATTTTAATACTATGCTAGAGAATGGAATTATCTGCCCACCTTCTCAATTTGAAGCTCACTTTGTTTCACTTGCACATACTCAAGAGATCTTAGACAGAACTCTTGAGGTAATGGATATGGCTTTTAAAGTTATTGGTGAAAACAATGGAAAATAGATTTTTTCCCCTTTTTATCAATATTACTGGAAAAAAAGCTCTAGTGGTTGGAGCTGGAAAAATAGCTATTAGAAAAGTAGAGACATTAATTGAATATGGTGCTAGAATTTCAGTTATTACTAAAGAGATTAAAGAGGAGAGATTTCTCTCTCTTGAAAATATAGATATAAAAATAGGAGAGTTTGACGAAACTCTCCTTAAGGACGTATTTATAGTTGTAGCTGCAACTGATAATCCAGAATTTAATAGGTATATCTATGAACTTTGTAACTCTAAAAATATCTTAGTAAATAGCGTTACTTCAAAAGATAGTATGAATTGTCGTTTTGCCAGTATCTTAGAAACTGAAGATTATCAAATAGGAATATCTGCTAAGGGTAATCCTAATAAATCTAAAGAACTAAAAAATAAGTTATTGACTTTGATATGATACCAATTTATATTTATTTTATTTTTTCTTTACCATATCTTTTCCTAGAAAAAAAGGCTGGAAATAGTTCTCCAGTCTTAATCTTTTAACTTCCTCTTTTTGATAATCACCACTCTTTTAGCTTCTCCTTTTGTGGTGAGGAATTACCACTTCCCTTTTCATTGTAGGGAAATATTTATGACCTATAATCCCATAAAAAATTTTTTTCAACTATTTTTTCCTAATATCTTTTCATTATTTTTGAAAAAGTAAAAAATACTATTCAAAAAATGGAAAGTATGTTAAAATAAACAAACGCAAATAATTCATTTTATAAATGATAAATAGATAAATCATTATTAAAATAACTTTTTATTTTTTAATTAATAACTTTAATGTATGTATATTTATATATAATATGAATAATTTTTAAAAAAATAATACACTTTATTCATTGACAAGATTGAATGAAAGTTATATGATTTATAATATAACGAAAATTATTATATTAAGATATAATATTCAAAAATAGTATTTATAGAAAGGAAGAGAAGAAAATGAAAGATTTGCTAGCTAAATTGGTAAAAAAGAATATTCCGTTTACAAAAGAAGGAAATGTAGCAAACTATATTCCAGAGCTAGATAAGGCTCAAAAAGATGCTTTAGGAATATGTATACTAGATAATCAAGGAAATACATATTGTGCTGGAGACTGTGATACAAAATTTACTATTCAAAGTATTTCAAAGATAGTTAGTTTGATGTTAGCCATTCTAGATAATGGAGAGGAATATGTTTTTTCAAAAGTTGGAATGGAACCAACAGGAGATCCATTTAATTCTATTAGAAAATTGGAAAGTTCATCTAAGAAAAAACCTTTCAATCCAATGATTAATGCAGGAGCTATAGCAATATGTTCAATGATAAAAGGAGCAGATGCAAGAGAAAAATTTAATAGGTTACTAGAGTTTTTTAAATTAATTTCTGAAAATAATACCTTAGATGTAAACTATAAAATTTATTGTGGGGAGAGTGAAACAGGAAATAGAAACAGAAGTATGGGATATTTTTTAAAGGGGGAAGGTATTATTGAAGGTGATGTTGAAGATGCACTAACTGTATATTTTAAACAATGTTCAATAGAAGTGAATGCACACATCATAGCGAAGATTGGATTATTTTTAGCAAATAATGGAAAATTAAGTACTGGAAAACAAATAATTACACCAAGAATAGCTACAATAGTCAAAACTTTGATGGTTACTTGTGGAACTTATGATAGTTCTGGAGAAGTAGCAGTAAAAATTGGTATTCCATGTAAAAGTGGAGTAGGTGGTGGAATTGTAGGAGTTGTTCCTGGCAAAATGGGAATAGGAGTTTATGGACCATCACTAGATAATAAAGGAAATTCAATAGCAGGATTACACATACTTGAAGATTTATCAAATGAATTAAAATTATCAATATTTTAAAAAAATAAGGAGGTGAAGGTAGATAATGCTATAGCAGTATCTATCAAAAAATGGGAATCATCAATGAAATCATTAACACAACGAACACAATTTTATGGTCTTATATTCTGATCTTTTTACTTTTAGTTTTGGGGTTGTACTTTACATTATATTCTAAATTTATGCAATTTACGTTGTTTAAAGATATGTTAGGATTAATCTCAGGAAAACTTTCACCATTAGCAGATGGAATTAAAAAGGAAAATGGACAAGTATCAGCATTCCAAGCATTCTGTATTTCAGTTGCATCACATGTTGGAACAGGGAATTTAGCTGGAGTTGCCATTGCTATTGTAACTGGAGGACCAGGAGCATTATTTTGGATGTGGATTATAGCACTTTTAGGAGGAGCTACAAGTATAGTGGAAAATACTCTTGCTCAAATTTATAAAGTTAAAGACAAGAATGGATTTAGAGGAGGTCCAGCTTACTATATTGAAAAAGAGCTGGGTCTTAAATTTTTAGGAAAAATTTTTTCAATAATAGTAATTATAACTTTTGGATTGATATTTAATTCTGTACAATCAAATACAATTAATGCGGCATTTAATGGGGCATTTGGTGTAGATTTAAAAATAGGTGGAGTGATAATTGCAACTTTTACAGCAATTGTAATATTTGGAGGAATAACAAGAATTGCAAAAGTTTCATCTGTTATTGTCCCAGTGATGGCATTAGCATATGTGGTAATAGCTATTTTAGTCTTAATTATAAACTTTAGACATATACCAATATTGTTTCAATCAATATTTGAAAATGCATTTGGAATAAAGCAAGTAGCTGGAGGAACTTTAGGAGTAACAATATTACAAGGAGTAAAAAGAGGATTATTTTCCAATGAAGCTGGGATGGGAAGTGCTCCAAATGCAGCCGCTACATCAAACGTTTCTCATCCAGTTAAACAAGGTCTTATGCAAGCTTTTGGAGTATTTGTAGATACTATTTTAATTTGTACTGCCACAGGATTTATAGTTTTATTATTGCCTGGATATGAAAAAATGAATTTAGCAGGAATCCAGTTAACTCAAGTTGCATTATCAAATGAAGTGGGACAGTGGGGAGGATTCTTTATTACTGCATGTATTTTTATGTTTGCATTTAGTTCAATCATTGGAAACTATTATTATGGTGAATCAAATATAGAATTTTTTAGTAAAAATAAGATAACACTAACTTTATTTAGAATATTAGTTGTTATTACAGTTTATATAGGAGCTATTGCAGAGTTAAACTTTGTCTGGAACTTAGCAGATACTTTTATGGGAGCAATGGCTGTAATCAATATAATTGTTATCAGTATATTATTCCCTAAAGCATATATGGTTATAAAAGATTACATCATCCAAAGAAAAGAAGGAAAGAATCCAGTATTTAATATAGAAAAATTTCCACAACTTAAAAATGTTGATGAATGGAAAGATTAACATAAAAAAATTTAAAAAATTATATAATTTTAGATATAAAAAATCACAAACTAGTAATTTTTACTTACTAATTTGTGATTTTTTATATTATGCAAATTATAAAAGTGAGCGACTTCCTGCCCTGCCTACTATGTTTAAAGTTGCTAAAACTTACAACCTTATCATATCCCACATGAGTCAGATACTTCCCATGAAGTACCAGTCTCTATTAGTAGGGGGACAGTTTACTCTTCTGTTATTTCTTCAGGTTTTGCCTTATTAAACTTTGCTATAACAGTATCTGTTATCTCTTTTCTTAACTCAGGTGTTATCGGGTGAACTATATCTTTATACTCCCCATCTGGCATCTTTCTAGACGGCATAGCTACAAACATTCCTTTTTGTCCATCAATAATTTTTAACCCGTGAATGACAAAACACTCATCAAAAGTTACATCTGCATAAGCTTTTAACTTTAACTCATTTTCTCCCTTTACTGCTCTTAATCTTACATCTGTAATCTTCATAGTTTCATGCACCTTCCCTTTTTTATGTAATCTTTATAAACTTCTGCAAAGATGTACTTCACAGTGTTGTAATTGCCCTTTTATAAATTCTACTATCTGTTTACCATTTTGGGTAAACACATAATATGCACTTCCACTTCCTGACATAAAAAACTTCATATTAGGAATTCCCATAATTTTTTTTCTAAACTCTATTATATTTTTATCTTCAAGCAATAACCCTTGCTCTAAATGATTTTCAATACTTTTTTCTACCAATGAGATATCATTATTTCTAAGTCCTACAATTATATTATCTATGTTTGCATCTTTTTTATTATTGAGCATATACATATTTTGATAGGCCTTAGCTGTTGAAACACCAAAATTTGGTTTAATAATAATTATATCATCAGTGAGGTTGTTCTCAATCTCCTGAATGTCCTCTCCTATTCCTCTCACTCTACTAGCTTTATTTATTATAAAGAAAGGAATATCAGCCCCTATACTCTTTCCTATCTCCAATAATTTTGGTACTGAAAAGAAATTATTGTGATAACGATTCAACTCTTTTAGGAAAAAGGCTCCATTGGAACTTCCTCCTCCCAATCCAGCTTCGTGGGGAATACACTTCTCTAAATGTACACTTATCTTTCTTCTATCTAAACCACTCTCTTTATAAAATCTATCATAAACCTTCCAAATAATATTTCTCCCATCTGTTGGAATATTCTCTTTATTTGTAGTAATCGTTAACTCTCCTCCCTCATCAAATATCTCACCACTCAATCTATCTGATAAAGAGATAGGTACCATAATCATATCCAAAAGGTGATATCCATTTGGTAAAACCCCTGTTACATTAAGTCCTATGTTTATCTTAGCATTCGACTCTAAAGAAAAAACCATTAAAAAATATCCTCCTCACTATCTATATCCACAGTAATTCCCCTACTTTCTAATACATTAATAAGCTCTGATGTTCTCCCCTTGGCTACATTTCCAGTAGGAACTTCCAATATCTCAAACTTAAAGTATTTGTTAAAATACTCCAGCTCCAATATCTGTCCAACTTTTACCTCAGTACTAGCCTTAGCCACCTTTCCATTCAGTTTTGCTTTTCCACCATCTACCACTATCTTAGCTATAGGTCTTCTCTTTATTATTCTACTAACTTTCAAAAATTTATCTAATCTCATACTCACTCCCCTTTATACTATATATACTACATTTTTTTTATAAGTCAATCTCTTTTTTTGCTTCATTCCAAAAATTTTCTAGCTCATCTAGCTTAGCTTTTTTGACATCACATTTCTTCTCTACATATCTAAATCTTTTATCAAATTTCTTGATTGTTTTTTCTAGAGCCTCTGTGGCATCAACATCTAAAAATCTAGCAATATTTACTATTGAAAATAGCACATCTCCCAATTCTTCCTCAATATTCTTTCTATCTTTTCTCGAGATTTCGATTTTTAATTCATCTATCTCCTCATATAATTTCGCTATAACTTGATTTATATTTTCCCAATCAAATCCAACTTTACTGGCTTTTTTCTGAATTTTTTGTGCCTTAGATAGTGCTGGCAAATATTTTGGTACACCATCAAGAGCTGATTTTCTATTCTCGTGTAACTTCTCAGTTTTCTTTATCTCATCCCAATTTACCAAAACTTCATCAGTTGCTATCTTCTCATCTCTCTCCTTAAATACATGGGGGTGTCTTCTTATCAATTTTTCATTTATCTCATAAGCTACATCTTCAATACTGAATTTTCCTTCATCTTCACAGATATCAGCTTGAAATACTAAGTTCATTAAAACATCTCCCAACTCCCCTTTATGCTCCTCTACATCTCCTTCCATAGCCTCTAAAAGTTCTGCTACTTCCTCTCTTAAGCATGGTTTTAAACTCTCTAAAGTTTGCTCTCTATCCCAAGGGCAACCATTTTTCCCTCTCAATACTTTAATTATTTGAACAAGTCTTTCAAACTCTTTCATTTTTATCTCCTGCTCCTTCATAAATATTTATAAACTCTTCAATACTTCCATTATAATCTAATATTTCTGTAGTTTTTTTATAATCTACAACTCTGTTTTGTATCAAATTTAACAAAACTTCAAAATTAACTCTCTCATTATAGAATCTTATCTCACATTGATTTTTTCCTTTTATCTCTCTAGCATATTTTATTCCCAGTTTTCTAGCCCTTAATTTTAAAGCGAGATATTTAAACAATCCCTGTGCTTCAATTGGCATCTTTCCAAATCTATCCTCTAGCTCTTCAGCTAAAATTTTTAATTCAGCTATATTTTTACTCTCTGAAATTCTTCTATAAACTCTAACTTTCTCATTTTTATCTATATATTCCTTTGGAATAAAGGCTGGATAATTGACTTTAATCTCAATATCATCAAATCCCTCTTCAAACTCTCCTTTTATCTTAGCAATCTCATCTTGTAACATCTTCATATATAAAGTGTAACCAAAAGTTTCTAAAGCTCCATGTTGCTTCTCTCCCAATATCTCTCCTGCTCCTCTTATCTTCATATCTTCCATTGAGAGTTGTAGTCCACCACCACCTATCTCCTCTAGATTTTTTATAGATTCCTCTCTCTCTTTAGCTTTCTTTCCTATATATTCCTTGGTTAAGATATAACAATAACTCTGCCTATTTCCTCTTCCAATTCTTCCTCTCAACTGATATATCTGAGATAATCCCAATTTATCCATTCTATCAATTATCATTGTGTTAGCATTTTCAATATCAATACCATTTTCTATTATTGTAGTTGCTAGCAATATATCCAGTTCTCCATTTTCAAAATTTTTAATCTTATCTTTTATCTCTTTAGATAGCATCTGTCCATGGACATAACCTATCTTTAAATAATCTGGTAATATTTTACTCAACTCTTTAGCTTTCTTCTCTATTCCTTTTACAAAGTTGTAAATATAGAATACCTGTCCCTCTCTTGCTACCTCTTTCATTATAATATCTTTTATGTTGGCAGTTGAACTCTCTATAAAATTAGTTATTACAGGTTTTCTTCCCATTGGAGGAGTGTCTATTACTGAAAGATCTCTTATTCCTAATAGAGATAAATTTAGTGTTCTAGGTATTGGAGTAGCTGTTAAAGTCAACATATCTACACTATATCTTATTTTTTTCAACTTCTCTTTAGCTTTAACTCCAAATTTTTGCTCCTCATCTATTATTATTAAGCCCAAATCTCTAAATTTTACATCTTTTGATAAAAGTCTATGAGTTCCTATTATTATATCAACTACTCCACTCTCAATATTTTTTAATGTTTGAGTCTGCTCTTTAGATGTTGATAATCTACTTAATAATTCAATAGTTACAGGGTAATTTTTCATTCTTTCACTAAATCTCTCATAGTGCTGTTGAGCTAGTACAGTTGTTGGAACCATCAACACCACTTGTTTTCCCTCCATAGCACACTTAAAAGCTGCTCTTATTGCTACCTCTGTCTTTCCAAAACCAACATCTCCACACACTATTCTATCCATTATCCTAGTTGATTCCATATCCCTTTTTACATCTTCTATAGCTTTCATTTGAGACTCTGTCTCTCTATATGGAAAACTCTCTTCAAACTCCTCTTGCCAAATTGTATCTGGTGCAAAAGAGTAGCCTGCTTTCAAGTCTCTTTGAGCTTGTATCTCTATGATCTCTCTTGCAAAAACTATTAGATCCTCTGATATTTTTTTATATTTCTTTCTAAAACCCTTTCTTCCTAATTTAAATATCTCTGGAATCTCTCCAGAAACTGAGATATACTTCCCTATCCTTCCAATACTCTCAACTGGGACAAAAAGTTTATCCTCATCAGCATACTTTATTTTCAGATAATCATTTCCATCTATCACTTCAATTCCTAAATAAAGACCAACTCCATAGAATTCATGTATGATATAGTCTCCTTCTTCAATCTCAAGAGGAGTCTTATATTTTAACATTCCCTTATCTTTTCTATCTCTTTTTACTCTTATCCCCTTTAACTCTCTATCTGTAAGGACTATAGTATCTCCCTCTTGATATCCTTCAAACAATGGATATTTCTCAAAACTAAAGTTCTCTCCTAAAAATATCTCCCTGTATCTCTTTTCCTCTTCAGATACTATCTTTATTTTTAAATTTTTAGATTTTCCTAGATTTTTAACATACTCTTGATTTTCAAACTCCCTTAACTCTTCATTGGAAAATTTCTTTATCTCTATGTGTTCAGATAGCTTAAGTAGATTTTCATATTTTTCTAGAATAAGACTCTCTTCCAAATTTTTTTCTTCAATTATATCATTCAATTTATATCTCAATAATTCTGTATTCTCTACAAAAAATTTAGTATTCTCTTGCGATTTAATCAGATCTAAAAAATCTGTTTTCTTCTCTTTATTACTGTTTATATACATATAAAGGTCATCTTTTTTCTCTATGCTCTTCTGATTCTCAATATCAAAATATGTCAATCTCTCTATCTCATCATCAAAACCAAGCTCTATTCTCAATGGATTGTCACTATCTTTAGGAAATATATCTATTATATCTCCTCTCATACTATACTGATTTCTGCTCTCTACAAGATAGCTTTTTTCATAGTGATTATCCTCTAACTCACTTACTAACCTCTTTATATCTAAACTCTCTCCAACTTTAAATCTATATTTTTTTCCATCTATAAAATAATCCCTCAAATAAGCTTCCAAAGAGATTAAAATTATATATCTCCCTTTTAAGTTCAATATCTCTAAAAGAGCATAATTATCCTGTGCCAATTCCTCGAAATATAAACTACTCTCTAAGTTTATTACATTTCCCCTATATATATCTTTCAATACATAGTAATAATCCTCTATATTTCTATTTGACGAGCACAGATAAACTATATTTTGATCATATTCATTTAATAAAAATGGAATTTTTCCTCTGTATTCTAACATATCCTTTCTAACATTATCCCCTTTCAAAAGCTTAATTATACTTTATATTTTACCCTCAATTTAACCTATTTGTAAAGAAATATTATTCTAGATTTTAATAGCTTTATATGATATACTATATTAAAATCGTATATTTTCTAAAACTAAAAAACATTTGTACAAATATAAGAAAAATTAGTTTTATCAGTATTTTTTCAAATTGGAAATTATCATTTTGAAAAAAATTATCATTTTGAAAAATTATTTTTTTTAATCTTGAACACTCTTTTCCTAAAATAATTTTATTTATTTTAAAAATAAACTATATTTTATTTTTTTTAGATTTTATGAAATATTTTATAAAATAATGTAAAAATTTAATATATTGGCATATTTTTTGCTTGTTATTTATACAGTTCTACTTTAAAAATTACAATATATTTTATTTTAACTTTAAATATATCAGGAGGGTATTTATGAAAATAATCATCATTGGTGGAGTTGCAGCAGGAATGTCAGCAGCAGCTAAAGCTAGCAGAATAGACAAAAATGCTGATATTGTCATTTATGAAAAAACTGAAATTGTTTCTTGGGGAGCTTGTGGACTTCCTTATTATGTAGGAAACTTCTATGAAGATCCTAATAATATGATTGCTAGACCAGTTGAAAAGTTTATTGAAGCTGGTATGAACATCAAAATCAAACATGAAGTTATAGGTATTGATGTTGAGAAAAAAGAGATTACTATTAAAAATCTAGTTACTAATGAAGTTTTCAATGATAGCTATGATAAATTAATGGTAGCAACAGGAGCTCATGCTATAATGCCACCTATAAAAAATCTTTCTGCTAAAGGTGTATACACTTTAAAAGATTATACAGATGGATTAATCTTAAAAGAAGAAATGATGAAAGATGAACACCAAGAGATTATTGTTGTAGGAGCTGGATACATTGGTATTGAAGTTGTTGAAGCTGCTAAACACTTAGGAAAAAGAAATGTAAGACTTATCCAATTAGGAGATAGAGTTTTACTTGAAAGTTTTGATAAAGAGATAACTGATGTTATGGAAGATGAGATCAGAGCTCACGAGGGTGTAGAGCTACACCTTGAAGAGGCTGTTCAAGAGATAATTGAAAAAGATGGAAAAGTTGTTGGTATAAAAACTAACAAGGGAAAATACAGTGCTGATTTAGTAGTTATAGCTACTGGAGTTAGACCTAATACTGCTTTCCTAAAAGATACTGGAATTGAGATGTTACCTAATGGAGCATTAGTTATTGACGAGTTTGGAAAAACTAGCATAGATTCCATCTACTCAGCTGGAGACTGTGCTACAGTTTACCATATGATTAGAAAAGAGAATGTATACATTCCTCTAGCTACTACTGCTAACAAAATAGGAAGAGTTGTTGGAGAAAATCTAGCTGGTAAAAATACTCCTTTCAAAGGAACTTTAGGGTCAGCAGCTATCAAAGTTTTAGAAGTTGAAGCTGGTAGAACTGGACTTACTGAAAATGAAGCTATCAAATTAGGTATCAATTACAAAACTGTATTTGTAAAAGATAAAAACCAAACAAATTACTATCCAGGAAGAGAGGATATATTTGTAAAATTAATATACAATGCTGATACAAGAGTACTTTTAGGAGCTCAAATAGCTGGTAAAAAAGGTGCTGTTTTAAGAGTTGACGCTTTAGCAACTGCCATCTATTCTGGACTTACTGTAGATGAGATTGGAATGATGGATTTCTGTTATGCACCCCCATTCTCAAGAACTTGGGATGTTATGAACGTTGCAGGAAACGTAGCAAAATAATTTTTTAATATATTTCAATATAAAGGAGAAGAAAGAATGAATAATATATTTTTTCAACAATTTTTAATGATCAGCGATTTCAAAACTATCATTTTTTTAGCTATTCTATTTTTACTTATTACAATCATTAATAGATTACCTAAACAGAAGTTTAACTTTTCTGCTAAGGTAATGATTGCAACTTTTGTTGGTTTACTTTTAGGACTAGGTATACAACTAACTGCTGGATTCCCTAGTAATCCTATGGAACTTACTTTTGTTAGAGAATCTACTCTATGGTTTAGTCTTATTGGTGGAGGATTTATATCTTTAATTAGAATGCTTGTTATCCCTTTAGTTATGGTATCTATAATTCATGTTATAATAAATATGAAAGAAGATGCTAACTTAGGAGATTTAGTAAAAAGGACTCTCATTATAACTTTAGCTATGGTTGCTATCTCTGTTGCCATTGGACTTGGACTTGGAATACTATTTAATGTTGGACATGTTGAAGGTGGAACTACATTAGCTGAAGGAACTAACAAAATTAGAGAAGTTAAAAATATTGTTAATACATTAAAAGCACTTATTCCTTCAAATCCAGTTGAGGCTATGGTTAACTTAAATATTGTTGGACTTGTTATATTCTCAGCTATCGTTGGAGTTGCTGCCAAGAGAATGTCTAAAAAATATATGGAGATTGTAAAACCTTTTTTCGATTTAATAAATGCTTTACAAAAGATTATAGTTTCTATGGCTATGAGTATTATCAAATGGATGCCTGCTGCTGTAATTCCTCTACTTGCTAACACAATAGCTCAAAAAGGTCTCAATGCAATAGCTGAAGTTGGAAAATTCATCATTGTTCTTTACTTAGCTGTAATAATTATGTTTGTAATTCAAATGATTGTTGTATCTTTTTTTGGAATGAATCCATTTATTTATGTGAAAAAGTGTATATCACTCCTAATTCTTGCATTTACTTCAAGATCAAGTGTTGGTTGTTTGCCTGTAACAATAGCTACTTTAACAAATAAACTTGGTGTAACTGAGTCAACTGCAAGTTTTGTAGGAAGTTTTGGTACTACTGCTGGAATGCAAGGATGTGCTGGAATATTTCCTGCTTTAACTATAGTTTTTGTAACTCATATGAGTGGGAATTCTGTTGATATGACTCTATTTGCTATGACTATTATAGTTGTTGCTATTGGTTCATTAGGAATTGCTGGAATACCTGGAACTGCTACTATGGCTGCTTCTGTTGGATTATCAGGAACTGGATTAGCTACTTTATTTCCTATGATTAATCCTATACTTGCTATAGACCCTATCATAGATATGCCTAGAACTATGCTTAATGTTATTGGATCTGTAACAAATGCATTAATGGTAGATAAGAGCTTAGGACAAATCAATATGACTATGTATAATGATCCTGCTGCTGGAAACGAAAATAACTCAGTTGAATAATCTCTTTAGCTTTTTATTTTAGTTTACAACTTGATTAAATATATAACATATGATATACCTTAGTTATATATTTGTGTTGGAGGAAAAAAATGAAAGCTATAAATTTATTAATAAAACCTGCGTCAAGTAGTTGTAATTTAAATTGTACCTATTGTTTTTATAATGATATTGCAAATAATAGGGCAATTAAAAACTATGGAATTATGAATGATACTACTTTAGAAAATATGGTAAAAAAAGTCTTTGAAGAAGTAGAGTATCAAGTTAATTTTGCATTTCAAGGAGGAGAACCTACTTTAGCTGGATTAGATTATTTCAAAAAATTTCATAAGTTAGTAGAAAAATATAATAAAAATAGAATAAATATTACTTTTGCTTTACAAACCAATGGAACATTATTAAATAAAAAGTGGACAGAACTTTTTAAAAAATATAATTATTTAATAGGAATTTCTTTAGATGGAAATAAAGAGATTCATAATAATTTTAGAATGGATAAAAAAGGAGATGAAACTTTTTCAAAAGTTAATAAGAGCTTAACTCTACTAAAAAAAGAAAAAATTGAGTTTAATATTTTAACTGTCGTAAATAAAATGACTGTTCAAAATGGAAAGTTGATATATAAATTTTTTAAAAATAATGGATTTAGATATTTTCAATTTATACCCTGTTTAGATGAACTATACAGTAAAGAAAAAAAGGAGTATACTCTGATTGATACTGATTATGGAAATTTTTTAAATGATATATTTGAGTTGTGGTATGAAGATATAATGAATGGGAAAAAAACAAGTATTCGTTATTTTGATAATCTGGTAAAAATAGTTTTAGGAGAAGAGCCAGAAGCTTGTGACATGGTTGGACATTGTAATATTAACAGTATAATTGAAGCAAATGGTGGTATTTATCCTTGTGATTTTTATGTATTAGATGAATATAAACTTGGAAATATAAATGCTAATTCTTATACTGAACTATTTAAAAGTGATAAAGAGCAACAGTTTTTAAAATCTTCTTTAAATGTAAGTGATAGTTGTAAAGTATGTAAATATTTTAAATTGTGTAGAGGTGGTTGTAGAAGACATAAATTATTGAATGAAAATGGAGAATATCAAAATAGATTTTGTAAAAGTTACTTGATGTTTTTTGATAAGAATATAGATAGATTAGTTGAAATTGCCAACTATGTTGTAAGAAAAAGACAGATGATTAAGTATTAAAAGATT
>JAHHSZ010000046.1 GCA_020024915.1 Fusobacterium sp.
ATAATTATGGACGGAAATGGAAGATGGGCAAAAAAAAGAGGACTGCCTAGAACTTTTGGACATAAAGAGGGGGCAGCAGCTCTCAGAAAAATAATAACATATGCAGCTAAGTTAGGAGTGAAATATTTAACTGTATATGCCTTTTCTACTGAAAACTGGAAGAGAAGTCAAGAAGAGGTAAGTGCTTTAATGTTTCTATTTAAAAGTTATATAAAGAACGAAGAGAAGAATATTATGGAAAATAATATTAGATTTATGGTTTCAGGAAAAAAAGATAATGTTAGTACCTCTCTTTTAGAGGCTGTAGATAATCTTCAAGAAAAAAGTAAAAATAATATAGGTTTAACTTTTAACATAGCATTCAACTATGGTGGAAGAGCAGAGATAGTTGATGCTGTAAACAAGATTTTAAAGGCTGGAAAAGAGTCAATTGACGAAGAGGAGTTTTCTAAGTATTTATACAGTGACATACCAGATCCAGAGCTTTTAATTAGAACTAGTGGAGAATTGAGAATATCTAACTTCTTACTATGGCAGATAGCTTATTCAGAGATATATATAACAGATACTTTATGGCCTGACTTTAATGAGAATGAGTTGGATAAAGCAATTGAAAATTATACAAAAAGGGATAGACGTTTTGGAGGAGTAAAATAATGCTAAGTAGAATAATAGTTGCTCTAATAGGTATTCCAATTTTGGTAGGAGTGTTATATCATGGTGGATTTCCACTTTTGATATTTACAAATATTATAGTTGGAATGGGAGCTTATGAATTTTATCAGATGTCAGAGATAGGGGGGAAGAATCCAAATAAAATATTGGGAATAGTGATGGCAGTTTTAATTCCTAATATGCTATTTTTTGAAAAACTTGGAACACTCTCTTTTGGAGTAGAGGGAGTATTGGCTATAGCAACAGTTTTAGCTATAGGAATGAGAGTTGTTCAAAATAGAGTAGAAGATGCTAGTGCTGACTTGGGAGATACTATGTTAGGGGTTTTATATACAGGGATACTTTTTTCTCATGTGCTTTTGATAAGCTTTTTACCAAATGGAGGAAAATGGTTATTAACAGCTCAAATAATGGTATGGGTTTGTGATAGTTTTGCTTATTTTGTGGGTATGGCTATTGGAAGAAAGTTTTTTAAAAGAGGATTTAATAGTATAAGTCCTAAGAAATCACTTGAAGGATCATTGGGTGGAACAATTTTTACAATAATATCACTATTTTTATTGGATAGATATTTTATATTAGTAGAGGGTGGAATGTCTCTAATAAATATAATCATACTGGGAATATTTATTAGTGGAGTAGCTCAAATTGGAGATTTGGGAGAGTCAATGTTCAAGAGAGAATTCAAAGTAAAGGATTCTGGAACTGTATTGAGAGGGCATGGTGGAATTTTAGATAGATTTGACAGTATGTTTTTTGTAGCTCCAGTGATGTATTATCTATTAAAATTTATCATATTGTAGTGTATGTAAAAAGGGTGAGGCAACTTACCCACTTTTTTTCAAGGAGGAGTTTATGAAAAAAATTATAATATTAGGGTCAACAGGAAGTATAGGAACAAATGCTCTTGAAGTAGTTAGAAAATCTCAGGATAGATTTCAAGTTGTGGGAATAAGTGGACATAGAAATTATAAATTATTAATTGAACAAATAGAGGAGTTTAAGCCTAAGTATGTGTCTATTGGAACAGATGAAGGCTATGAAAAGATAAGGGAAAAATTTCCTGAAATTGAGATTCACTTAAAAGATGAGGGGTTGAAGGAGTTAGCTTCAAAAGATGACTATGATATACTATTGACTGCAGTTAGTGGAGCTATTGGAATAGAAGCTACTGTTGAAGGCATAAAGAGAGGAAAAAGAATTGCTTTAGCAAATAAAGAGACAATGGTAGCAGCAGGATCATATATAAATAGATTGTTGAAAGAGAATCCAAAAGCTGAGATAATCCCTGTGGATAGCGAACATTCAGCAATATTTCAATCAATGTTAGGAGGAGCTAAAAAAGAGGTAAGAAAAATAATAATCACAGCAAGTGGGGGAACTTTTAGAGGAAAAACTGAAGAGGAACTTAGAGATGTAAGTGTTGAACAGGCTCTAAAACATCCTAACTGGTCAATGGGGAAAAAGATAACTATAGATTCTTCAACTCTTGTAAATAAAGGACTGGAAGTAATTGAAGCTCATGAGCTATTTGGTGTAGATTATGATGATATAGAGGTATTGGTACATCCACAAAGTATAATACACTCAATGGTAGAGTTTAAAGATAGAGCAGTTATAGCTCAATTGGGAGCTCCAGATATGAAATTACCAATTCAATATGCCTTTACTTATCCTTGTAGAGAGGAGAGCTTAGCTATGGAGCCATTAGATTTTATGAAGGTTTCAACCTTAACTTTTGAAAAACCTAATCATAAAATTTTTAAAGGTATTCAGTTGGCATTTAAAGCTGGAAGGATAGGAAAAACTATGCCAGCTGTTTTGAATGCTGCTAATGAAGTTGCAGTTGAGTTATTTTTAAAAGGAAAGATAAAATTTTTAACTATTTATGAGATAATTGAAAAAGCTATGGAGAGACACATTCCTCTTGAAATAGATGAAGTTGAATTGATAAAAGCTGTGGATAAAGAAACAAGAGAATGGGTGTATTCAAATTATGAGAGGTAAGAGATGGGAAGAGTAATAGTAATAGAGGGGACAGATTCAAGTGGAAAAGAGACTCAAACAAAGAGATTGTTTGAGAGATTGGAGATAGATGGAGTTAAGATAAAAAAACTATCATTTCCTAACTATGAGAGTCCAGCTTGTGAGCCAGTAAAAATGTATTTAGCTGGAGCATTTGGAGATAAGGTTTTAGATATAAATCCCTATCCTGTGTCTACAATGTTTGCAATAGACAGATATGCCTCATACAAAATGGAGTGGGAGAATTTTTATAAAAATGAAGGGGTAGTTATAACAGATAGATATACAACCTCTAATATGGTTCACCAAGCGTCGAAGATAGAGAACAAGGAAAAGAAAGAGGAGTATTTAAATTGGTTAGAAGATTTAGAATATAAAAAGATGAATATTCCAGCTCCAGATTTAGTTATATTTTTGAATATGCCAACTGAGATGGCAGTTAAATTGATGGCAGAGAGAAAAAATAAGATAACAGGTGGAAAGAAAAAAGATATCCATGAACAAGATACAGATTATTTAAAAAAATCATATGAGAATGCTTGTGAGATAGCTAGAAAATATGAGTGGAAAGAGATAAAATGTGTTGATGATGGAAGATTGAAAACAATTGAAGAGATAGGAGAAGAGATATATTCAATTGTGAGAGATATAATTTAACTAAGAAGTAAGGAGAATTAATAATGGAAATACTAATAGCAATTTTAGTACTGGGGATAATTATATTTATTCATGAATTGGGACATTTTATGACAGCGAAATTTTTTAAAATGCCTGTAAGTGAGTTTTCAATAGGTATGGGACCACAAGTTTATTCCTATGATACTATCAAAACTACTTATTCTTTCAGAGCGATTCCCATTGGAGGATTTGTTAATATTGAGGGAATGGAAGTGGATAGTAAACTTGAAGATGGATTTAATTCAAAACCTGCCTATGCAAGGTTTATAGTGTTGATAGCAGGAGTTTTTATGAATTTTTTATTGGCATTTATTATTATGTTTAGCTCTATCTACATAAATGGAAAACCGATTATAAGTGAGAAACCTATAATTGGAAATATATTTAAAGAAGCTCAATCAATTGACTATCTAAAAGTTAAAGATAGAATAGTTGAGATTGATGGAGAAAAGATAGAGAGTTGGAAAGATATTAGTGAAAAGTTAAAAGGAATAAAAGAAGCTGATGAAGTTGAGATAAAATTTGAGAGAGATGGGAAAATAGGGAAGTTAGAAGTACCTTTAACATATGACTCAAACACTAAAAATTATATGCTAGGAATACTGCCAGAGTATTCCATAGAAAAGTTTTCTGTAATTGAAGCTACTAAACTAACTTTTAAAAGTGGAGTAAAAACAGTAGAAGACACAATAGCAGGATTAAAAATGATGATAATTGGTCAAGTAAAAGCCAAGGAGATAAATGGACCTATAGGGATAATAAGAGTTGTTGGAGAAGCTTCAAGAGATGGCTTTGGAATAGTGTTGTGGCTGATGGCATTACTATCAATAAATGTGGGAGTTTTAAACTTATTACCACTACCAGCACTTGACGGTGGAAGAATAATTTTTGTGTTACTAGAGATGATAGGAATAAAGATAAATAAAAAGTTGGAAGAGAGAGTTCACATTGTAGGAATGCTAGTATTATTTGGACTAATTATCTTTATTACAACTAATGATATTTTTAATTTAGTAAAATAAAAATTTACAGATGCCCTAAAATTGGGCAAATGTGCAAAATAAAAAAAATAGTCTTGAAAAAATACAAATAATCTATTATAATACATGTATAAGATGTAGTCAAAAAATACGTTTATTTATAAATTAGTTACGGAGGTATTATATGAAAAATGCTATTTTAGCAATTTCAGAGAGAAAAGAAACTTTAAAACAAATAAGAAAAGAATTATCAGAACATTATGAAATAATAACTTTTAACAACTTACTAGATGCACTAGATATGTTAAGAGAGAGTGATTTTGATATAATTCTTTTAGATGAGTATTTAACTTGGTTTAATTTTGCTGAAGCGAAGAGAAAGTTAAATGGGTTAGGAAAGGATTTTGTAGTAGTTGGATTATTAGAGGATGAGACTGAGACAGCTATTCAAGAGTTAAAAAATGCAGATATTTATAACTACTTGATGAAACCTGTAGAATTAAAAGAGATGAATAGAGTAATATTACCAGCTATTAAGAATTTAGAGATACTAAAAGAGAAGAGAAAGTTAGAGGAGAAATTAGCAAGTTTAGAGGAAGATAGTGAAATAGTTGGACAATCTTCAAGAATTAAAGATATAAAAAATTTAGTAGAAAAAGTTGCAGAGAGTGATTTAGCTGTATTGATTATAGGAGAAAATGGATTAGGAAAAGAGATTGTTGCAAAAGAGATCTACAAAAAAAGTGATAGAAGAAAGAATAACTACATAGTTGTAAGTTGTGCTTCATTGAGTGAGGAGGCTATGGAAAGAGAGTTATTTGGTTATGAAAGGGGAGCTTTCACAGGAGCAAACTCAAGTAAAAGAGGACTTTTAGAAGAAGCAGATGGAGGAACAATATTCTTGGATGATATTTCAGCTATGGATATAAAATGCCAAGCTAAACTTTTAAAAGTTATAGAGTATGGAGAATTAAAAAGAGTTGGTGGAAATAAAACAAGAAGAGTTGATGTAAGATTTATTGCTTCAAGTAACAAGGATCTAAAAGAGGAAACTGAAAAGGGAAGATTCAGAAAAGATTTAT
This sequence comes from Fusobacterium sp., assembly GCA_020024915.1. Taxonomy (GTDB): domain Bacteria; phylum Fusobacteriota; class Fusobacteriia; order Fusobacteriales; family Fusobacteriaceae; genus Fusobacterium_A. The sequence continues at coordinate 5,441 of JAHHSZ010000046.1, forward strand.
ATCACAGATTAACAGTTTTCCCTATTGAGATTCCACCTTTAAGAGAGAGAAAAGAGGACATACCATTATTAGCAAACTACTTCTTAAATAAAGTTGTAAGAGAATTACATAGAGATACTCCAGTAATTTCAGGAGAAGCTATGAAATATCTAATGGAATACTCATATCCTGGAAATATAAGAGAGTTAAAAAATATGATTGAAAGAATGGTAATACTTTCAACAGATAAAGTTATAGATGTAGAGGATTTACCATTAGAGATCAAAATGAAATCTGACACAGTAGAAAACAAAACTGTAGTAGGTGTTGGACCGTTAAAAGATATTCTAGAGCAAGAGATATATAGCTTAGCAGATGTTGAGAAGGTAGTAATAGCAATTGCACTTCAAAAAACAAGATGGAATAAGCAAGAGACTTCAAAATTATTAGGAATTGGAAGAACTACTCTTTATGAAAAAATTAGAAAGTATGGTTTAGATTTTAAATAGAAAGAATTTATCAATAAACTATTAATACTATGAAAGGGGACAGCTCTGCTGAATAGAAAAATGGCAATAAGAAAATTTCGTAAACATATAAAACCATTTATTTGGTTCATAACAGTATTATTTATACTTTCATCTGGAATGTTAGCATATATGAATATGAGAAGTTCATATGATAGATCAAATGTATATGCTTTCAAATTAGATGGAGAAAAGGTTTCAAAAATGGAAGTGGAAAGAGCTAAAAATAACTTGGGACAGGGGTATTCAAGATTTTTAGGAGACAAGTTAGATAAAAAGCTGATAGAAGTATTAGCTTTTGATGAAGTTATCAATAGAAATTTAACATTGGAGATAGCTGATGAGTTAAATATTAAAGTTCCAAATAAAGAGGTTAATGCTCAATACGATTCAATAGAGAAATCTATAGGAAATAAGGAACAGTTTAAAAGAATGTTAGCTGCACAAGGATATACTAAGAAGACATTTAAACAGGATATAAAAAATAATATTCTTATAGAAAAGACTTTCCAAAAGATTAAAGAGGGAGTAGTTCCAACAGATGAAGAGATTCAAAGAGAGTATGAGAATGGAGTTGCTACTCTATATGAAGGTAAGAGTCTAGATGAAGTGAGAGATCAAGTTATAAATAACTTAAAAGAGCAAAAAGGAATGGAAGAATACTTAGTTCTATTGAAAAAAAGTAAAGATAAGGTAAAAATAGATAGTGTTTCTCCTGAGTACGAAGAATTATTAGCAAAAGTAGAGATAGACAAAGATGGATTTAAGGTAACAAATATTGATTTTGCTAAGAAGATGTTAAATGCTCTATATGTAACTAATGGAGATAAGGAGAAGGCTGATCTTCAAGTTAGAGAATACTATAGTAATCAGATAAAAATAGCTAAAGAAGCTATGAAAAGAGGAATAGTAGTACCTGAGGATCTACCATTAGAGTATAGATTTGAAATATTCCAAAGAGAGCTATTTAACAATATAAAATCAACAATTAAACCAACAGATGAGGAATTAAAAGAGTATTTTAATAATAATAATTTAAAATATGATATTTTCCCAAGTGCACAAGCTGAAATTGCAAAAGTTCAGATAGAACCTTCTGCTGAAGATAAAGAAGTGGCTAAAAAACAAGCTGAAGATATATTAAAAGAAGCTACACCAGAAAACTTTAAAGAAAAAGCTAAGGAGTATTCAACAGGTCCAAGTGCAGGAAATGGTGGAGAATTAGGATGGTTCTCTAAAGGAGATATGGTAGAACCATTCCAAAAAGCAGCCTTTGAAGGTGAAGTTGGTAAGATATATCCTACACCTGTGGAAACAGTTTTCGGATATCATTTGATTTTAGTTGAGGATAAGAATGAAAAAGAGGATAAAGTAAAAGCTAGTCATATTTTAATCTCACCTAAAATATCTAAAAAAACAGTTGAAGATAAAGAGAAGGATATTGAGAATTTAAGAGAAAAAATACAAAATAAAGAGATAGAATTTAAAAATATCTCAAAAGATAGAACAGATATAGTTCAAAATAATAGCTTTAGAATTAACAATGCTGGATATATTTCAGGGCTTGGTTATAATGAGGAGTTAGCAAAAACTATATTAGACGCTCCATTAAATAAAGTGGAAAGTTTAAAAATAGATAACGAAATCTATATTTTCAATAAAACTGAGGATGTAAAATATAAAAAAGCTAAGTATGAAGATGTTAAGGATAAGGTAAAAGAGGATTACTTAAATAGTAAGGCTCAAGAGGAAATGAAGAAATATATGTAAATAGAAAAAAGAGAATGACCATAATTGGTTGCTCTCTTTTTTATTGATTTTTTTATTTGCTTTATTTCAGAAAATATATTATACTATATAGCTGAATAATATTAAGAAACGAGAGGGAGGGAAAATGAGATATAGATCAGAAGATATAGACCTTTTGATAGATTCTTTAAAGATAGAAGATGTTGTCGGAGAATTTGTAGAGCTAAAAAAATCTGGTGCAAACTATAAGGGATTATGTCCATTCCACTCTGATACCACTCCCTCATTTATGGTGAGTCCAAGCAAAAATATTTGTAAATGTTTTGTATGTGGGGCTGGAGGAAATCCGATATCTTTTTATTCTCAGTATAAAAAGATATCTTTTATGGAAGCCGTAGATGAATTAGCTAAAAAATATAGTATTCCAATAAAAGAGTTAGAGAGTAAGAGCAAGAATAGTGAGAGTTTTGATAAATACTACAAAATAATGGACGAGGCCCATAAATACTATACAGATAATATCTTTTCTCTTCAGGGAAGAACAGCTTTGGAGTATCTATCCAATAGAGCTATCAATCCAAAAATAATAAAAGATAATGGGTTGGGATTTGCTTCAAATAGATGGAGTGACTTAACTGACTATCTGGTAAGTAAAGGGTATGAAAGTAAGGATCTGATATTATTAGGATTGACAAAAGAGGGAGATAATGGAAATAACTATGATGCTTTTAGAAATAGGATAATTTTTCCAATTCACTCTATAAAAGGAGAGATTATTGCTTTTGGAGGAAGAACTCTTGAAAAGGATAAGGAGACACCCAAATATATAAATTCACCAGATACCCCAATATTTAAGAAGGGGAAGAATTTGTATGGATTGGAGAGAAGCTCAATAATAAGAAAGAAAAACTATACAATGTTGATGGAAGGTTATATGGATGTTTTATCAGCAAATATCTATGGTTTTGACGTGGCTTTAGCTCCTCTAGGAACAGCTTTGACAGAGGAACAAGGAGCAATTTTAAAGAGGTATACTTCCAATGTTATACTCTCTTTTGACTCAGATGCTCCAGGTCAGTCTGCAACGGAGAGGGCAGGATTGATCTTAAAGAGTTTGGGATTTAATATTAGAGTGTTACAACTAGATGGAGCAAAGGATCCAGATGAATATCTGAAAACTTATGGAAAAGAGAGATTTTTACAGTGTGTAAAAAATTCAGTAGAGATATTTGATTTTTTATTCAGCTACTATTCAAAAGAGTATGATTTTAGTAGTATTATGTCTAAACAAAATTTTGTAAATAGATTTAAAAGTTTTTTTCAATGTATTGATACAGAACTTGAGAAAATGCTGTATTTAGATAAATTGTCAAAAAATCTTAATTTAGAAAAAGATACCCTTAAAGAGATTTTAATAAATAAAAATAGAAAAAAATCAAGGAAATTTGAAGATGATTTAGTAAATATAAGTATAGGGGAAAAATTTGTCACTTTGGACAGATTGGAAAGAGATACCCTGTTTTTAGTTCTTGTAAATAGAGATTATTTTAGATATTTTAAGGATAAAAAGATAAAAACATCAATTGGAAAGAAAATATATGATTATTTAGAAAAAGAGGACAGTGTAGATATAATTTCATCTTTTACCACAGAGTATGATTTGAAAGATGAGGAAATAGAACAATGGAATCTATTGAGATGTACTGTTATTGAAGACTGTTCAGATGAGAAAAAAATAGAGGAACTATTGAGAGAGAGTTTTATCTCTTGGTTTAAACAGGAGATAGATGAGAGCTATATAAAGATAAATAGTGGTTTCTATGGGATAAAAGAGCTAAACATAATAGAGAAATTGATGTTGGCAAGAAAAATCAAAGAGATAGAGATAGATTTAAGCAAAGTAAATGAATTTAATGAGATAGAAGAATTGTATAGAGGTTTTAATAATTTATTAATTAATCTATAAGTTATTTAGAGGAGGCTCAAATAATGAGAGAGTTTATAAAAAATGAAAAGGTTCTAGGCTTGGTAAGGAAAGCAATGGAAAACAAATGCATCACTTATGAAGAGATCAATGATGGATTAAAAGATGATTTTCCTGTTGAAAAGATAGAACAACTTATTACAGGAATGATCGATCAAGGTATTGAGATAGTAAGACAAGAAGATATAGAAAAAACTAAAAAATTAGCAAAAGCGACTAAAACTAAAAAAACTATTGCTAAGAAAGTTACAAAAAAGAAAGAGAAAGATCCTGAAGAGGATTATAGTGATGACGAGAAAGATGATGATCTAAAAGATGAAGATAATGAGAATTTTGAAAAAGATGACTTTTTAGATGAAGACGATTTTGATGATGCTTTAGATAGTAAGTTAGATGATTTTGATGATGATTTTGATCATTTCAATCCTGATGATCTGGAAGATATTGGTGATGAAGACTATATTAGTGATGATTTATTCACTCTTTCAGGAGATATGAAGGTAGATGAGCCAATAAAAATGTACCTACGTGAGATAGGACAGATTCCTCTATTGAATCATGATGAAGAACTAGAATACGCTAAGAGAGCTTTAGAGGGAGATGAATGGGCAAGTCAACAGTTGATCGAAGCTAACTTAAGACTGGTTGTAAGTATTGCAAAAAAACATACAAATAGAGGATTGAAGCTATTAGACCTTATTCAAGAAGGAAATATAGGTCTGATGAAAGCTGTAGAAAAATTTGAATATACAAAGGGATATAAGTTCTCAACGTATGCTACTTGGTGGATTAGACAAGCTATAACAAGAGCTATAGCAGACCAAGGAAGAACAATAAGAATACCAGTACATATGATAGAGACAATTAACAAAATCAAGAAAGAAGCTAGAATATATTTACAAGAGACAGGAAAAGATGCAACTCCAGAGGTTTTAGCCGAAAGATTGGGAATGGAGATAGAGAAAGTCAAAGCAATACAAGAGATGAATCAAGATCCTATCTCATTAGAAACTCCAGTTGGAAGTGAGGAAGATAGTGAATTAGGCGATTTTGTTGAGGATAACAAAATGTTGAATCCATATGAATTAACGAATAGGTCTTTATTGAGAGAACAATTAGATGGTGTATTAAATAGTTTGAGCAGTAGAGAGGAAAAGGTATTAAGATACAGATATGGACTTGATGATGGTTCGCCTAAGACTCTAGAGGAAGTCGGAAAAATATTTAAAGTAACAAGAGAAAGAATCAGACAAATAGAGGTAAAAGCTCTTAGAAAATTAAGGCATCCAAGTAGAAGAAAAAAATTAGAGGATTTTAAAGTATAGTAATTAAAATAGAGGCTGATACAATAAAAATAAAGAATCAGTCTCTTTTTTAAATTATAGTAGGAGGAAAAATGGAAAAAATTAATGTGTTAGATTTTGAGAGAAGTGTAATAGCAGAGTATACATCGGATATAGAGTTTTTAAAATTTTTGGAGAAAAATGGGAAAAAGGAATTAAACTTAGATTATTCAAAAATTGAGTTAAAAGAGCTGGAAGATGAGGATTTAGATACACTGGGAGAAGAGACAGTGTTGGATTATCTAGAAGAGGTAGCTAGTATTACTTTAACAAAAGAGTTAGAGGGAGAGGATTTTGTAGTTCAAAATCTTCCAGTAGTGGCTTCAATTGCTTTTAATTACTTAAGAGAGGGAGTAGCTTATTTAGATGTTGTTCAAGAGGGGACAATGGGGCTTATAAAGGGAATAGAAACTTATAAAGGGGAGATACATGGTGATTTTGATAACTATAAAAAATATTGGATAGTTAGAGAGATGGTACTGTTTATAGAGAATAAGATAAATGATATAAAAAATGAGTTTAAAAGTTTTTTCAAGGATAAGAGAGAGAATTTTGGAAAAATTGAAGAGGAAGAAAGTGATAAATCAGAGATTTATTTGACAGAAGAGGATCTTTTACCAAACCTAGAAGCTATAGATAAGAGAGAAAAACTTATGGAAAAAACTATGGATTTCTTTGCTTTAAAAAATAGATTGAGCAAGAGACAGATAGATGTGTTAAATTATTATTTTGGTTTTGGTGTTGATAGAAGATATTCAACTTTTGAGATTGAAGAGAAGCTGGGATTAAATAAAGGTGATGGTGAAGTTATTTTTGAACAAGCACTTTTAATTTTATCTACAATGGAAGGGAAGATGTTTTTATGATAGCTCAACAAATTATCAACGGTTTAGAGGAGAGATATCCAAAAAGATTGGCTGAAGATTGGGACAATGTTGGACTGTTGTTAGGGGATAATAAGCAGGAGATAAAAAAAGTTCAGTTATCTTTGGATATTACTGATAAAGCTATTGAAAATGCAGTAAAAAATGGTGTTAATATGATAGTAACACATCACCCATTCATATTTAAAGGGATTAAAAATATTGATTTTAGTACAACGATTGGAAAAAAGATAAGAGATTTAATAAAAAATGATATTAGTGTATACTCTATACATACAAATTTAGACTCAGCTCAGGGAGGATTAAATGACTATCTTTTGAGTTTACTTGATATCTATGAGAGTAGAGTCATTGATAAGAACAGTGAAGATGAGAGTTGTGGTATAGGTAGATTGTATAAACTGAGAGAGGAAACGCCTTTAAAAGAGTATATAGTTCAATTAAAAGAGAGATTTCAATTGGAAAATTTAAGGGTAATAGTAGAAAGTGATGAAATTAAAATAAAAAAAGTGGCTCTTATAAATGGATCAGGAATGAGCTATTGGAGAAAAGTTAAAAGTTTGGGAGCAGATCTTTTTATAACTGGAGATGTAGGTTATCACGAGTCACTAGAAGCTAAAGAGAGTGGATTGGCTGTAATAGACATAGGTCATTTTGAAGGAGAACAGCATTTTGTAAAACTTTTAAAAACTTACTTTGAAAAAATTAATATTGATGTTATAATTTATAATAATGGACCCACATTTAAAATTTATTAATTAGGAGTAAAGAATGAGTAAAAAACTTATAGTATTAAGTTTCTTTTTATTGAATATCTTAACTTTTGCCAAAGTAAATGATGAACTTGGAGTTTTAAATGATGAGCAGAAGGTAAGTATTGAAAAGAAAATTGAGGAGATCTCTGAAAAAAGAGGAATAAATATATATGTTAATACTTTCTCAGACGGGGAGGGATTTGTTGCTGATAAAGCTGAAAAATTAGTGATTTTAAACTTGACAAAACCTGAAGAAAAATCTTTAAAAGTTGAATTGAAGTTGACTAAAGATATGGAATTAGAAGAAGTCCAAGAAGATATAGACAATATTTTAAATGGAAATGAGAAAAGTTTAAAAGAAAAAAATTATTCTGAGTATATTACAGAAGTGCTAGTTGGTATTGATGGAGTCCTAGAAAATATTAAGTTTGAAGAGCCTATTATAGTTGAAGAAGAAGTGGTTCAAGAGAAAAAAAATGGATTTTTTATAGGAATGGGTATTGCATTTTTTGTAATATTTGGTATTATAATAAGAGTACTTATGATAAAATATCGTAAAAGTTTTAAAGAAGAGATGGAAATAGTAAGCAGAAGAAAATATTAAAAATATATAGAAGGTATTAAAGTTAATCGCTGCTTAATTTTTTAAGGAGAGGAAAGTCCGGGCTCCACAGAGCAAGAGGGCAGCTAACAGCTGCTAAAGGTAACTTTAAGGAAAGTGCCACAGAAAATAGACCGCCCATTTTTACAGTGGGTAAGGGTGAAAAGGTGGTGTAAGAGACCACCAGTTTTTTAGGGGACTAAAAAAGCTAGGTAAACCCCCTCTGGAGCAAGACTAAATAGGAAAGGTTAAGGGCTGCTCGTCCAGCTTTCAGGGTAAGTTGCTAAAACCTATAAGAGATTATAGGTTTAGATAAATGATTAACATAAACAAAACCCGGCTTATTTAATGCCTTCACAAATTTTTTAAAAAAAAATAAAAAAAAGTATTGACGAAAATTATTATTTGTGATATTATAATCTATGTTCGCGAGAGAGCGGTACGAAAAAATGTTAAGGACATTAGCAACAGAATAGAGAAAGACAATAAATGCAAACACAACA
>JAHHSZ010000047.1 GCA_020024915.1 Fusobacterium sp.
ACTAGCTGAAGGTCTAAGAATCAAAGAAATAGCATAAAAATAAAAAGAACCATAGTAACTATGGGGATAGCTTGGTAAATATAGTTGGCTAACAAAGCAACTACTTCCCAAGAAGCTCCCACTTTAAAAGCTGAAAGCTTTAAGTGGTAGAGGTTTACAAATGGATATTTAGAATTTTTGAGTTTTTAATTTTTTTATATAAATATTGACCCGAGATAAGTGGTTATGGTATAATTTAGTAGATTATTTGAAGAATTTTTGGGAGGAATAAGATGGAAACTTTATTTACAGTTCTACTATTTATCTTTGCTATTACATTAATAGTATTAGTACTTATACAACCAGATAGGAGCCATGGAACATCTGCAAGTATGGGATTAGGAGCATCAAATACTGTGTTTGGAATATCAAAAGATGGAGGGCCTTTAGCTAAAGCAACAGAAATTGTGGCGACACTATTTATTCTTAGTGCACTTTTATTATACTTAGTGAAATAAAGAGAGAGGCGTATTGAGTGCAATACGTCTTTTTTATAGGTAGATGATAGAATGATGAACAATCTTTTTGGGAATAACTATGAGAGTATGAAACCCTTAGCTGTAAAATTGAGACCACAAAGTCTAGATGATTTTATAGGTCAAGAGAAGCTTTTAGGAAGTGGAGGAATACTCAGAAAACTGATAGAAAAACAGAATATATCAAACTCAATTTTTTATGGACCGCCAGGATGTGGAAAAAGCTCTATAGGAGAGGTAATTTCAAAAACTACTAATAGTAATTTTGAAACTTTGAATGCAACAACAGCATCATTAAATGATTTGAGAGAGGTTGTAGAGAGAGCTAAAAAAAGTATAGAGTTTTATGGAAAAAGGACAATATTATTTTTAGATGAGATACATAGATTTAATAAAACTCAACAAGATGCATTGCTATCATATTGTGAGAATGGAACTATAACTCTTATTGGAGCAACAACTGAAAATCCATATTATAGTTTGAATAATGCTCTATTATCAAGAGTTATGATATTTGAATTCAAGGCTTTGACAAGAGAGGATATAAGGAAGATTTTAAAAAGAGGGATAGAGAAGTTATCTTTAACTGATGTAAGTGATAATATAATAGAGTGTATCTTAGATATTTCTCAAGGAGATAGTAGAATAGCTTTAAATTATTTAGAGCTGTATAAGAATAGTTGTGCTGATTTACAAGTTGATGAGATCTTGGAGATATTTAAAACTAGACAAGCTTCCTATCATAAAGAAGAGGATAAATATAATTTAATATCAGCCCTAATAAAGAGTATGAGAGGAAGTGATCCTGATTCAGCTCTATATTGGTTGGGGAGATTGTTGGCTGGTGGAGAGGATCCAAGATATATAGCGAGACGACTTGTAATACATGCAAGTGAAGATATAGGAATGGCTAATCCAGAGGCAATGTTAATAGCTAATAGTGCTATGATGGCAAGTGAGAGAATAGGTATGCCAGAGATTAGAATAGTACTAGCACAGGCTGTTGTGTACATAGCTATTTCTACCAAAAGCAACTCTTGTTATATGGGAATAAATAAGGCATTGGAAGATATAGAGAAGGGTGATTTAGAGGCAGTACCACCAACTATTGGTCACAATGCAAAGGGATATAGATATCCACATGACTATTTAGGGAATTTCATAAAGCAGAAATATACAAATAAGAGTAGGAGTTATTATGTTCCTGGAGATAATAAAAATGAAAAACTTATAAAAGAAAGATTAGAAAAACTATGGAAAAAATAAAGAGGTGAGAAAATGAAACTTATAAAAGCTGCTAGGGGAACTAAAGATATATTTGGAGAAGAAGCTGTTAAATATACATATATCTCTAAAATAGCTCAAGAGATTTTTGAGAGTTATGGATATACATATATAAAGACTCCAATATTTGAAGAAACAGATCTTTTTAAAAGAGGAATTGGAGAGGGAACAGATGTAGTAGAGAAAGAGATGTATACTTTTAAAGATAGAGGAGATAGAAGTTTAACATTGAGACCAGAAAATACAGCATCTGTAGTAAGATCATATTTAGAGAATGCTATTTATGGAAAAGAAGATGTTACAAAGTACTACTATAACGGATCTATGTTCAGATATGAGAGACCTCAAGCAGGAAGACAAAGAGAATTTAATCAGATAGGGGTTGAAGTTTTAGGTGAGAGTTCACCTATATTAGATGCAGAGGTTATAGCAATGAGTTACTCTCTATTAGAAAAGTTAGGGATCAGTGACTTAGAAGTTCATATTAACTCTGTTGGAACAAATGTTTCACGTACAAAATATAGAGAGAATCTGTTAAATTTCTTAGAACCAATAAAAGAGGAGCTTTGTGAAGATTGTAGAATGAGAATGGAAAAAAATCCATTGAGAGTACTAGATTGTAAAGTTGACAAATGTAAAGAGTTGACTAAGGAGGCTCCAAGTATAATAGATTCTCTTACAGAAGAGGAGAGAGCTCACTATGAAACAGTAAAAAAATATTTGAATATTTTTGGAGTGAAGTATGTTGAAGATTCAAGACTTGTTAGAGGTTTAGACTACTATTCAAGTACAGTGTATGAGATAATAACAAATAAATTAGGAGCTCAAGGAACTGTATTGGGTGGAGGAAGATATGATAATCTATTAAAGCAGTTAGGCGATAAAGATATCCCAGCAGTTGGATTTGCAGCTGGGGTAGAAAGAATGATGATGTTATTAGAAGATTATCCTAAGAATAATCCAGATGTATATGTAGCTTGGTTAGGAGAGAATACGCAGGAATTTGGACTGAAAGTTGCAAAGATTTTAAGAGATAATAAAATAAAAACTTTTGTTGATTTCAACGCTAAAGGAATGAAGTCTCATATGAAAAAAGCAGATAAACTAAATGTTAAATATTGCATAATAGTAGGAGAAGATGAGATGAATAAAGATGTAATAGTCTTAAAAAATTTCAATGCAAGAACACAAGAGGAAATGAGTTTAGAAAAAGCAATTGAAATAATAAAAAAATAGATATATTAAGGAGAGGGTAAAAATGATTTACAGGACTCATAATCTTGGTGAGTTGAGAAAAGAAAACATAGGACAAACTGTTACACTTTCTGGTTGGGTAGATACAACTAGAGACCTAGGAGGATTAACTTTTGTTGATTTAAGAGATAGAGAGGGAAAAACTCAAGTTGTATTTGATATAGAAGTAGCTCCAAAAGAGATAGTTGAACAAGCTCAAAAATTGAGAAATGAAACAGTTATAAGAGTAGTTGGAATTGTAAAAGAGAGACAGAGTAAAAATATGAATATTCCTACTGGAGAGATTGAAGTATTTGCAACAGAACTTACAATTTTAAATAACTGTGATGTATTACCATTCCAGATTACTGGAACTGAAGATAATTTAAATGAAAATATCAGATTAAAATATAGATATTTAGATATTAGAAGACCAAAAATGTTAAATAATCTTAGAATGAGACATAAGATGATAATGGCAATTAGAAACTATATGGACCAAGAGGGATTTATAGATGTTGATACACCATTATTAAATAAATCAACTCCAGAGGGAGCAAGAGATTTCTTAGTACCTTGTAGAATAAATCCAGGAACTTTTTATGCTTTACCTCAATCACCACAACTCTTCAAACAGTTATTAATGATAGGTGGAGTAGAGAGATATTTCCAAATAGCAAAATGCTTTAGAGATGAAGATTTGAGAGCAGATAGACAGTTTGAGTTCACTCAATTAGATGTTGAGATGTCATTTGTAGAGATGGATGATGTTATGAATACGATAGAGGGATTAGCTAAAAATGTATTCACAGCAATTACTGGAGAGAGTGCAGATTACAAATTCCCAAGAATGTCTTATGCAGAAGCTATGTCAAGATTTGGTTCTGATAAACCAGATGTAAGATTTGGAGTTGAGTTAAAAGATTTAACAGATATTGCTAAAACTTGTGGTTTTAAAGCATTTAAAGATGTTGCTGAAAATGGCGGATTAGTAAAATGTATAACGGCTCCAAAAGCTTTTGAAAAATTCTCAAGAAAAGTATTAGGAGAGTATGAAGAGTACGCTAAGAGATATTTCGGAGCAAAGGGAATGGCTTATGTAAAAATAGCTGAAGATGGAAGTATAACTTCTCCAATAGCTAAATTTTTCTCTGAAGAAGAGATGGCAAACATAGTAAAAGTTGCTGAAGCAAACCCAGGAGATGTAATCTTAATAATAGCTGATAAAGCTAAAGTTGTATATGGTGCTTTAGGAGCTATGAGACTTAGAATAGGAAAAGAGTTAGATTTAATAAACAATAATGAATTTAAATTCCTATGGGTAGTTGATTTTCCAATGTTTACTTATGATGAAGAAGAGGGAAGATACAAGGCTGAGCACCACCCATTCACTTCGATAAAAGCTGACGATATGGAAGCTTTCTTAGATGGACAGACAGAAAATATCAGAACAAATACTTATGATATGGTATTAAATGGATTTGAGATTGGAGGAGGTTCTATAAGAATCTTTAATCCTGAAATTCAGAACAAAGTTTTTGAAAGATTAGGCTTATCTTATGAAGAGGCTAGAGAGAAATTTGGTTTCTTTGTAGATGCGTTTAAATATGGAGCACCACCTCATGGAGGACTTGCGTTTGGAATTGATAGATGGTTAATGGTAATGTTAAAAGAAGCTTCAATAAGAGAAGTTATTCCATTCCCAAAAACTAATAAAGGTCAATGTTTAATGTCAGAAGCACCTAATTTTGTTGACAAATCTCAATTAGATGAGTTAAATATTGATATAGTAATAAAAAATGATGAAGAAATAGAAAAAAAATAAAAAAATAAATTTAAGATTAATACTTGAAAATTTTATAAATAAGTGATATAATTTCCTTAATAAGAATAGTGTCTGACCTACTTGTTATTTCTTGAGGTTTTGGGCCTAATGTCGTCATGGGGTTGGCGCTGCTTTCAGTAGCTCAGCAAAGTCACGAATAGCTTAGAGCTTAGGTTGATTACGGACTCTGTATGCTGTTAGTAACTGACTACCACTTATGGTTTTGGCGACTAAAACTGTATTGAAGACGGTAGGTTGGAGCTTTTCTTTGGGACTTAGTCCCTTTTTTTTATTTATTTAAAAAAATGTCACAAAATATAGTTAAAAGAAGGTGAAATAAAGTGCATATTATTGAGAAAGAGATAGGTAGAATATTTGAAGAAACAGTTAAAAGACTTTATCCAGATAAAGAGTTAAAAAAAATAGATGTATCAGTGGCTACTAATGAAAAGTTTGGGGATTTTCAAACAAACTTTGCTATGATGAACTCTAAAATAATAGGTAATAATCCAAGAGCAATAGCACAAGAGATAGTTGATAATTTAGTTGAGAATAATGTAATTGAGAGATTAGAGATAGCTGGACCAGGATTTATAAATATATTCTTAAAGAATGAATATTTAGGTGAATTACTGAAAAAATCAAGAGCTGAAAAGTATGATTTTTCGTTCTTAAATAGAGAGGGAGATGTAGTGATAGATTTCTCTTCTCCTAATATAGCTAAGAGAATGCATATAGGACATCTACGTTCTACAATAATAGGTGACTCTATAGCGAGAATATACAGATATTTAGGTTACAATGTAGTTGCCGACAACCATATAGGAGATTGGGGAACTCAATTTGGAAAACTTATAATAGGTTATAGAAGATGGCTTGATAAAGAAGCTTATAAAGTAAATGCTATTGAAGAGCTAGAAAGAGTTTATGTGGAGTTTACTAAACAAGCTGAAGAGCGTCCAGAGTTAGAAGAGGAAGCAAGACTTGAACTTAAAAAGTTACAAGATGGAGATGAAGAGAACTTTGCTCTATGGAAAGAGTTTATAAAAGTGTCTTTAGATGAGTATGAGAAACTATATGGAAGATTAGATGTACACTTTGACACTTATTATGGAGAGTCTTTTTACCATGATATGATGCAAGGTGTAGTTGAGGAGTTAATAGAGAAAAGTATAGCAGTAGAAGATGATGGAGCAAAGGTTGTATTTTTCCCAGAAGAAGATAATCTATTCCCATGTATAGTTCAGAAGAAAGATGGGGCTTTCCTATACTCAACTTCTGATATAGCAACTGTTAAATTTAGAAAAGATAACTACAATATAAACAAGATAATCTACTTAACAGATGAAAGACAGCAAGATCACTTCAAACAGTTCTTTAAAATAACTGATATGTTAGGTTGGGAAGTTCCTAAGCATCATATTTGGTTTGGTATTATGAGATTTGCTGATGGTGTGTTCTCTACAAGAAAAGGTAATGTAATTAGACTTGAGCAACTTATGGACGAAGGAAAGAAAAGAGCTTATGATATAGTTAATGAAAAAAATCCAGAGTTGTCAGAAGTTGAAAAGGAGAATATATCTGAAATAGTTGGAGTTGGAGCTATTAAATATGCTGACTTATCACAAAATAGACAGAGTCCAATAATATTTGAATGGGATAAAATATTGAGCTTTGAAGGAAATACAGCACCATATCTTCAATACTCTTACGCAAGAATTCAATCGATATTGAGAAAAGCAAACTCTGAAGGAAAAACGATAGATTATAGCAAAGAGATAGTTATAAAAGATAGACAGGAGAAGGCACTAGCTAATCACATAGCAGCATTCCCAATGGTTGTAATCAAAGCTTCTGAAACATTTAGACCAAATATAATAGCTGACTATTTATTTGAATTATCTAAGAAATTTAATAGTTTCTATAATAGTTGCCCTATTCTTAACCAAGAGGATGAGATTTTATTCTCAAGGGGATTACTTGCTAAGATAGCTGGTGAAACTATAAAAGATGGACTGGATTTACTAGGAATAAAAACTTTAGATAGAATGTAAGAATATACAGACTACACCTAATATTTTAAAATAGAGGGTGTAGTTTTTATTTTAAAAAGTTTTTGTATAAAAGGAAGTTAACTTGTAAATTAAGATATTATCAAGTATAATAGACATAAAGTATTACTAGTAAGGGTAAGAGGAGAATTTATGGATATAGAAGGAATTTTAAGAAATGGAGAGAGCAAGACTGTAGAATTTAAAGAGATAATTCCAAATGGAAGACAAATATCTCAAACAGCGATAGCTTTTTCCAATGGTGCTGGTGGAAAAATTTTTATAGGAATAGATGATAATAGAAATGTTGTAGGAATAGATGATAAAGTAGATATTTTCAAAATGATAGATTCATTGAACTCAATGATCTATGATAATTGTTATCCCAATATAAATTCAAATATATATACAGAGAATATAGAAGATAAAATAGTAATAGTTGTTGAAATCTTTCCTGGAAATTTAAAGCCATACTATTTTAAAAATTTGGGTAAAGAGAATGGAACATATATAAGAATAGGAGCAAGTAATAGAAAAGCTTCTTTTGAAAATCTCTTAGAATTAGAAAGACAGAGAAAAAACATAACCTTTGATGAAGAAGTAGATAGAGATATAGAAGTTAAAAAATTAGATATTATATCATTAGAAGAGATGTTTATAAAAAATGGAAAGAAATTATCTCAAGAAAAACTTTTTAATTTGGGACTTCTGAAGAAAGAGGGAGATAAAGTTTATATTAGCAAAGGATTAGGAGTAATTTTAGGACTTTATGAGAACACAAATATAAATTGTGCTAGATTTAAAGGAAAAAATATGGATATATTTTTGGATAAAAAGGAATTTACAGGTGATATATTTAGTAAAATAGAAAATATTCAAATGTTCCTACAGAATCATCTTAGAGTAAAAAGTAAATTTGAAGGATTTCAAAGAAAGGATTTTTTAGAAATCCCAATGCTTGCTTTAAGAGAGGGAATAATTAATGCTTTAGTTCATAGAGATTATTCTAATCAAGGAAGAGATATAAAAATAGGAATTTATGATGACATAGTAGAAATAATCTCTCCAGGAGCTTTGCCAAGCACACTTACATTAGAGCAAATTTATAGTGGTAGATCTGAGATAAGAAATAGGGTTATTGCTAGAGTTTTTAAAGAATTGAATTTTATTGAAAGATGGGGAAGTGGTATTAATAGAATGATAAATTTATGTAGAAATACTGGAATGAAAGAGCCTCAAATAAAAGAAGTTGGAGATTCAATCTCTCTTGTATTTTTTAGAACGCCAGATACCGCCACATTACCGCCGGATACCGCCACATTACCGCCGGATACCGCCACATTGAGTGAAAAAGAAGAACAAGTATTAAAATATCTATCTTTTGGAAGAAAAACAAGAGTGGAAATTGAGAGAGAATTGGATTTGAGTTCAAGAAGAACAAGAGAAATATTAAAGGAGTTGCAGAATAAAAAATTAATTTTAATGGTTGGAAAAGGACCACGAACTTCATATGAATTGAAGAAAAATCAATAATTAAGAGATGATAAATACAGGGAGAAAAATAGATGAAAAAAAAATTATATAGTGTGATAATATTTTTAATCTTTTCACTTATTATTTTAGGTGGATATATATTTTTTCAAATTAAAGGAAAGACAAATTATAATTTGGAATTAAATATAGAAAAAAATCAACCACTTATGAGATCTCTAGCCAAGCTACCAAAATCAGATAGCTTAATATTTAAAGTATATTTAAAGTTACGAAACAATGGAAGAGGAGTAAAAGCTGGAACATATCATATTGAGGGTGAGTATTCATTAGAAGAAATAATAGATATATTAGAATCTGGAAAGGGAAGAATTATAAAAATAACGATTCCAGAGGGGTTTAGTGTAAATCAGATTGTAACATATTTAGAAGAGAACAAACAGATAGACAGAGATGAATTTTATAGAGAGTTGAAAGAGGCTAGTAAAGAGTTTCCTTATCCAACACCAGAAGGGAATTTTGAAGGATATCTATATCCAGAAACATATTTTTTACCAGAGAACTTTGATGAAAAAACACTTATAAATACTATGTTAAAAGAGTTTTTAAAGAAATTCCCAAGTGAAAAATATCCAGATAAGGATGAGTTTTATCAAAAATTGATAATGGCCTCTATATTAGAAAGAGAAGCTTTAGTTAAAAGTGAAAAACCAATTATGGCATCAGTATTTTATAATAGGATAAAAAAGGGAATGACATTGTCATCTGATGCTACAGTTAACTATGTATATGGCTATAGTAAGAAGAGAATATACTACAAAGATTTAAAAGTAGATTCTCCATACAATACCTATAAATATAAAGGATTGCCACCTGCACCTATATCTAATCCAGCAGTAGATTCTTTAGAGGCAGCTTACAATCCAGCTCAAACAGATTATCTATTTTTTGTTGCAACTGGAGATGGACACCATTATTTTAGTAAAACATATAAAGAGCATTTAGAATTTCAAAGGAAAAATAAAAATTAAGGAGTAAAGAGTGAAAAAAATAGTTTTAGCGTCAATAAATAGCCAATATGTACATTTGAATGTTGCTGTTAGGTATTTAAAAAAATATGTGGAAGAGAATTGTGATACTAGATTAGATATTTATGAGACCAATATTAATAATCAGTTGATAAATATAATCAAAGATCTATTTGAAAAGCAACCAGATATGATAATTTTTTCTACATATATTTGGAATAAGGAGTATGTTTTTTCATTGATAAAAGAATTAAAAAAAGTGTTGCCAAGTGTAAAAATAGCATTGGGTGGTCCAGAAGTTTCATATAAATGGGAAAGAGCGATTGAAGAAAATAGTGAAATAGATTATATTTTTACAGGTGAAGGAGAGAAGATACTTTTAAACTTTTTTACAAAGGATGTAAAAGATGTAAAAGGAGTTGTCTATAGGGAAGATCAAGAGATAAAATACAATGGAATGGAGACTCTTATTGATAACTTAGATGTGATACCATTTCCTTATGATGATGAGGAGCTGTTGGATAGAACGAAGATATTCTATTATGAATCTTCAAGAGGTTGCCCTTTTAACTGTTCATACTGTATGTCATCAATTGATAAGAGTGTGAGATACTATTCTATCGAGAGAACCAAGAAGGATTTAAAGAGATTTATTGACTCACCTATAAAATTATTAAAGTTTGTAGATAGAACTTTTAATTTAAGTAAGGAAAAATATATGGCTATTTGGAAATTCCTACTTGAGAACTACAGAGAGGGGATAACATTTCATTTTGAGATAAATGCTAATATTTTTGATGAAGAAACATTGGATTTTTTAGAAAAAGTACCTAGGGGTTATTTTCAATTTGAGATAGGAGTACAGACAATAGATGCTCAAGCTATGAAGAGTATAGGAAGAATTAACCATTTGGAAAAATTAGCTTATAATATAGGAAGAATTAGTAGAAATATACATTTACATTTAGATTTGATAGCAGGACTACCCTATGATACCTACGAGAAGTTTAAAAAGTCTTTTAACTATGTACATCAATTGAAGCCAGAGATGATACAGTTGGGATTTTTAAAGCTTTTGAAGGGAACAAAAATGTATGATGAAAGAGAAAAGTATGGGTATAGATATTTTTCTAAACCACCTTATGAAGTTTTTTCAAATGATTTTATAGGTTTTGGTGAGATAATTAAGTTAAAAAATCTTGAAAAAGTTTTAGATTTTTACTATAATTCTGAGAAATTTCAAGAGAGTGTACAGTGGATTATAGATACTCATTATAGTAGTGCTTTTGATTTTTATGAAGAGGTAGCAGAGTATTTTGATAGAAATGGATATTTAAAGATTAGTCATAAAGAGAGTGCATTATTTACTCTTTTATATAATTTTTATGAGGAGAAGGAATTTTCAGAAAAAGATGTATTTTTAGAATACTTAAAATATGATTATTTAATGCTTGGTAAAGCAGGTTTCTATCCTGAATGGTTTAAGAGTGAGAAGGACGGAGAGCTTTATGATAAGTTAATAAAAGAGGAGAATTATAAAAGTATAAGAGAAGGACATAAGAATAGTGAGTTAGAAAAATTTAGCTATAACATATTTACAAAATCTTTTGAAGATATATATATGTTCTTTGATTATAGAGATAAAACAGCCAAAGTGGTAAAAAATTCTTGACTCTATTTATAAAAAACTTTGGAAAAATAGATTAATATATGTTATAATTTTATGAAATGATATGTAAAAGAGTGGTTTTATGAGATTGTTCAAAAAGATAATAGAGAAAAATATAAAAGAGAAATTAATTGAGAATGGAGATAAGCTTGTAGTAGGCTTTTCAGGAGGACCAGATTCAGTATTTTTAACAGAGATGTTGTTAAAGTTAAAAGAGTATGTTGAATTTGACTTTGTTTTAGTCCATATTAATCATCTGTTGAGAGGAGAAGAAGCCCAAAGAGATGAAGATTTTTCTATTGAATATGGAAGAAAAAAAGGCATAGAAGTATTTTCTAAAAAGATTGATATAACAACTCTGGGGAAGGAGCAGGGGCTGACTTTAGAAGAGGCTGGACGTGAAGCAAGATATGAATTTTATCAAAAGATCTTGGATAAAGTTGATGGGAATAAGATAGCTTTAGCTCACAATAAAGATGATCAAATAGAGACCTTTATGTTTAGATTGTCAAGAGGAACAGGACTTTCTGGTTTAGAAGGGATAAACTCTAAAAGAGGGATCTATATTAGACCGATTTCTGAAGTTTATAAGAGAGAGATTTTAGGATATTTAGATAAAAATGGTATTGACTACTGTATGGATAGTACAAATTTAGAAAATGAATTTACTAGAAATAGTATAAGGCTGGACCTAATTCCATTTATAGAGCAAAGATATAATCCGAAATTTAAAGATAAGATTTTTTCTCTGATTGAGGAGATAAGAGAGACAAATAATTTTGTAGAAAGAGAGATAGAGAGATTTTCTAACTGTAAAGAATTAAATATTGATGAAATTTTACACTTTTCAAAGATGATAAGAGGGAAGATTTTAAGTAAATTTCTTTATAGATACAATATCAAGGTAAATAGAGAGAAGATCAATCTCATTGAGAGTATTTTGAAAAATGGTGGAAGTCAAGAGCTTATTTTAAGTGAGAAGTATGTCTTAAAGAAGGAGTATAATCTACTTAGAATAGATGTTTATAAAACTTCTAAAGAGAGTTTAGAGGCTAAGAGTTTGACTGTACCAGGTGTAATAGAGTTTGGAGATTACATCATAGAAGCTAGTTATGAAAAGATGAAGGAAAAAAATAGAGATGTCTATTATACTAATATAAAAACAGGTGATACTCTTGTTGTAAGAGTAAGAAAAGATGGTGATAAAATAGTTCCAACAGGAATGAAGGGTGAAAAAAAATTGAAAGATATTTTTATTAATGAGAAGATTGAGAAAGAGAAGAGAGACTCTATTCCTCTGATAACATATGATAAAGATATAGTTTGGATAGCTGGAATAAGAGGAAATGAGAAGTATAAGGGGACAGAAGAGTACTGTATTAAATTAAGTGCAAGGAGGAAAAAATAATTGAACGATAAGAATTTATTTGATGAAAATGAAGATAAAAAGATAGACGAGAAGGAGAAAGAGTTAAATTTAGAAGAAAAAGCTGAAAATAAAGCCTCAGAGCAAGATGAAGAGAAAAAACAGAGTGAAGAGGTAAAAGAGAGAAAAGAGGAACTTAGAAATAAGCTAAAAGAGGGAATGTCTAAGAATAAAGATAGTAAAAATCCTAAAGAAAAAGATGAAGAGAATAAGTTTAAACAGTTAGGTGGAAAGTTTAACTTTAAAGGATTTATAATGTTGTTATTCATAATAACATTGGTGATGTCTTTACCTTCAATCTTATCAGATACTGCAAAAACACCAAGTGACGAGGTTTCATATACAGAGTTTATTCAAAATATAAAATCTGGTAAAATTAAAAAAGTAGATGAAAAAGAGGGATATGTATACGGATATTCAGCTGATGAAAAGAACGTGTACAGTGCTAGAATGATAACTGATAGATTGGGAGGAGATCCTAAGCTAGTAGAGACTATAGAATATAATGGAGTTGGAATAAAATCAGTTCCACCTCAACAGATGCCATTGTTATTGAATATTTTAATATCTTGGTTCCCTATGCTATTATTAATAGGAATCTGGATATTTATGATGAATAAAATGGGAAAAGGAAATGGTGGAGGACCACAAATTTTTAACGTTGGAAAATCAAAAGCTAAAGAGAATGGAGAAGATGTATCTAAAGTAACTTTTGCTGATGTTGCAGGAATTACAGAAGCTAAAGTGGAATTAGAAGAGGTTGTAAAGTTTTTGAGAGAGCCTGAGAAGTTCAAAAATATAGGTGCAAGAATACCTAAAGGAGTATTGCTATTAGGAGCACCAGGAACAGGAAAAACTCTATTGGCTAAAGCAGTGGCTGGAGAGGCAAAGGTTCCTTTCTTCAGTATGTCAGGATCTGAGTTTGTTGAGATGTTTGTAGGGGTAGGAGCTTCAAGAGTTAGAGACTTATTTAATAAAGCAAGAAAAAATGCTCCATGTATAATCTTTATAGATGAGATAGATGCAGTTGGAAGAAAGAGAGGATCTGGACAAGGTGGAGGAAATGATGAAAGAGAGCAAACTCTTAACCAACTTCTTGTTGAGATGGACGGATTTGGTACTGATG
>JAHHSZ010000048.1 GCA_020024915.1 Fusobacterium sp.
TCATCATACAAACTGCAGTTGCACAAGCTGTAATTGTTATCATAGAACCAGCCATGTGAATATTAGCACATAGAGGAACTACAAAATTACGAATTTCAGAAGAGATTCCATCAGCTTTGGCACACTCAAGATTAACTGGAATAGTTGCAGCAGATGATTGTGTTCCAACAGCAGTTGTATATCCAGGAATTTGATTTTTTAAAAGTGTAAAAGGATTTTTCTTTCCAATTCCACCAGCTATAAAAAATGCAAATACAAGATATAATAGATGCATAATAATAACTACTAAGAAAACTTTCCAAAGAATTCCCAATATTGCAAAAGTTTTTCCAGAACGAGTCATATCAACAAAAGTCCCACAGATGTATAATGGTAAAAAAGGAACAATAATAGTATGTAAAACTTTATTTATTACAGCTGAAAAGTCTTTCATAAAATCATATAAATTTGTTCCAATCTCTTTTCCACGCATAGTAGACATACAAAGTCCAAGGATAAAAGCAAGAAGTACTGCAGCTAAAGTATCTAAAATTGGAGTTACAGAAAGATTAATATATGGTTCTACTGAAACTCCAGCTGTAGATGCTATTTTTTTTAAAGCATCTGGATTCATAAAACTCATAAAAAGATTATTTGCTACAAAAAAAGACACAGAACCAGCAATTAAAGTAGATGTATAAGCAATTAATGCTGTAATTCCAAGAAGTTTTCCAGCACCTTGAGTTAAATCTGCAATTCCCATAGTAACAAATGCTAAAATCATCATAGGAATAACAAATTTCAAGAACATGCTAAATAAACTAGAAGCTGTGACAACCAAACGTCCAAACCATTCAGGTAGATACATTCCAATAAGTATCCCTAAGATAATTCCAATAATTAACTTTGGAACAAGACCAATTTTTTTCTTTTGTTTTTCCATTTTTCACCTCATAAAATCTAGGATTTTGATCCTTTGTAAATATAGTTATTGAAACAAACTAATTTTTAATATTTTAATATTTTTAATTTTTACTCCTATTCACTAAAAACATGAAATAAATAATGTATTATTTGTTTCAAACTATATGGTATTCTACAGTAAGTTATAAAAAAATGCAAGTAAATCTGACTATTTATTATAAAAATGAATAAATAATCAGATTATCATTTATAAAATAATGAAAAAAATTTTAAAATAATAATATTATACAAATCATTAAAAAAAGTTCATCAATTAATATATCATTCTACATAACATAGAATTAGAATTTTTTCTATTTGAAGAATAGAGAATAAATGGTATAATATATAGTAAATTCTGTATATTGAATAGATGGAGGTAGATGATGTTACTTGAAAATCTTTTGTTAGAAGCTAGGGAACAGAGGGCATCAGACATACATTTGGTATGTGATGAATTACCAATATTTAGATTAAATGGGAAGATAGTGTTCATAGGAGAAGAAAAGGTCGATAAAAAATTTTTAAATCTATTAGTAGATCTCATTCTAAATGAGAGAGAAAAAAATATCTTATATCAGAATAGAGATTTGGATTGTAGCTTTGAAGATTCTAGAGGGTTTAGATACAGGGCTAATTTTCATTGGGAAAAATCCAATATAGCAGTATCCATTAGATTGATAGAGAGATCCAACTTGAGCATGGAAGAGCTGGGATTGCCAGTAATTTTAAAAGATCTACTCAACAGTAAAAAGGGTTTAATTTTGATCACAGGTCCTAGTGGAAGTGGAAAGAGCACAACACTTTCAGCTATGATAGAGGAGTTAAATGAAAATAAGGCATTGAATATAATAACCTTGGAAGACCCCATTGAGTATGTTTTTAAAAGCAAAAAATCTTTGATAAGACAAAGAGAAGTTGGAAAAGATACTCTAAGTTTTATCCAAGGGCTAAAGAGTGTTTTGAGACAAGATCCAGATGTTATAATGGTGGGAGAGTTAAGAGATAGAGAGAGTATAGGAGCTGCTCTAACAGCTGCAGAGACAGGACACCTAGTCTTAGGAACACTACATACAAATAGTTCAAGTGAAAGTATAAATAGAATAACTGATGTTTTTCCTGCTGAGGAGCAAAATGAGATAAGAGTTAAACTAGCTTCTGCATTGAGAGGCATTGTAAGTCAAAAACTTGTGAATACTCTTGAAGGGAGAAGAATTGGTGCTTATGAGATATTAATTTCAACTCCAGCAGTAAGCAATTTAATTTTAAATAATAAAACAAATCAAATTAATAGTATAATAGAATTGAATAGAAAAAAAGGTATGATACTTATGAGAAACTATTTGGAGGAGTTGTTGAATAAAAGAATAATTTCTCAAAAGGAGTATGAAGAGAGCATAAAATAATTGGAGGAAAATGTGTTAATTAATTCAAATTTTCAAATGAATCACAGAAGTATAGAGGAGTTTGCAAGAGTTATGGTCCCTGAAGCTTCTGATAAAAGTTTGGACATAAAAATAGAAAAAATAGATGGTGAAATAGTAGTAGAATTAGAAATTGAAGGAAGAAAAGAGGTATTTAGATATCTTAATCAAAATGGGAGAATAGAGGATCAAGAGATAACAATGGTAAAAATTCTACTGTTAAAATTTTTTAAAAAAGAATACTCTTGGGGAGGTTTGATGGGAGTCAGACCAACTAAAGTAGTGAGAAGATTTTTAGCTTTGGGATACAGCTATGAAGAGATAAAGAAGATGATGCAGGAGTTTTTATTGGTAACTGAGGAGAAGATAGATCTTCTAATTGAGGTAGTGAAAAAAGAGTTGGAGTTTTTAGATAGAGAGCACATAAATCTATATATTGGAATCCCATTTTGTCCTACTAAGTGTAAATACTGTTCATTTGCATCATATGAATTGAGTAGTGGAGTGGGAAGATATTACAAGGATTTTGTAAAAACTTTACTAAAGGAGATTGAATTAATTGGGGAGTTTTTAAATAGAGAGGATTTTAGAATCTCTTCAATATATATAGGTGGTGGAACACCAAGTACATTGACAGAAAAAGATTTGGAAGATGTATTGCAGGCTGTGAATAGATGTATAGATATGAGTGAAGTTAGAGAGTTTACATTTGAAGCTGGAAGAGAGGATAGTCTAACTGAGAAAAAACTTGAGATAGCTAAAAAATATGGAGTTGATAGAATAAGCTTGAATCCTCAAACATTTAAAGAAGAAACTCTAAAAAAAGTAAATAGAAGATTTAATAGAGAGAATTTTGAAAAATATTTTATAAAGGCAAAAGAGTTAGGATTTATAGTTAATATGGATATAATAGTAGGATTACCAGATGAGACTACTGAAGATGTACTCTATACTCTTGGAGAATTGGAGAGGTTTGATATTGAAAACTTGACAGTACATACACTAGCCTTCAAAAGAGCTTCTAATCTGTTTAAAGAGAGTCAAGATAGGGTAGACCTAGATGGAAAGAGAATAATAGATAGAATAAAGGATTTAATAGAGAAAAAGGATATGTTCCCATACTATCTATATAGACAAAAAAATATAATGGAGTGGGGAGAGAATATAGGATACTCAAAAACAGCTTGTGAATCTGTGTTTAATATTGAGATGATAGAGGAAAATCAATCTACTATGGGATTAGGTGGTGGAGCGATTACTAAGATAGTTCTCCCTGAAAATGAGTACAGAGATTGTATAGAAAGATATGTGAATCCTAAGGATCCAGCTCTTTATATCAGAGAGATGGAGGAGAGAATGGAAGCTAAGAAACAGCTATTTTTAAGATTGAAAGAGAGAGAAACTGTATAATAAGATGGTAATGGGGGAAATATGAAAAAAATTTTTATGTTAATGATCATTATTTTTTCAGTATCAATTGGAATTTATGGAAATTTTTTTAAAAACAATGAAAATTTTGATATAATAATGAGTGAAAATGTTTTAGATGAAGAGAGCAAGTTTTTAGATATAAATAGTGCTACAAAAGAGGAGATGACAGGAGCTGGAATCACTTTGAGATTGGCTAGAATGATAGTGGAGTACAGAGAGGAAACAGGTGGTTTTGAGGATTTAAATGAATTAAAGAGAATAAAGGGTATAGGATCAGCTACCTATGATAAGTTAAAGAGTAAGTTTTTGATAAAGACTGACATAGAGAAGAGACCTCTGTATATCAATGAAGCTAATGATCAACTCTTGCAGTATTATGGTTTCGACAAAAAAGACATTAAAAATATTAGGACATATTTAAATAAAAATGGTAAAATAAGCAGTAATCTAGACCTGATGGAAGTTCTTTCAGAGAAGGATTATAAAAAATATAAAACAGTAATAAAGTATGATAAATTTTAAGGAAGTGAAGTGATAGAGAATGGGTAAATTAATAAGAGGAGTTAGTAAGAATGCGAGATTTTTTGTTGTGGATACGACAAATATAGTACAAGAGGCTCAAAATATACATAGATGTAGTCCAACTGCTATAGATGCTTTTGGAAGATTATTAACTGCTGGTGTAATTATGGGAAGTACTTTAAAGGGAAATGATGTATTAACTCTTAGAACAGATACAAATGGAGAGTTAAATAATATGGTTGTAACAGCAGATTCTGATGGAGGAGTGAAGGGATATCTTTCAAATCCAAGTGCTGATGTACCATTAAAGGATAATGGAAGATCTGATGTAGGGACTCTAGTAGGAAAAGGAATCTTAAAGATAATAAAAGATATGGGATTAAAAGAGCCATATGTAGGTTTATCAGAGATAAATTCAGGTGAAATTGCTCAAGATTTAGCTTATTATTTCTATAACTCGGAGCAAACTCCAACTGTAATAGCTTTAGGTGTAAAATTAAAAGATGAAAATACAGTTGAATATGCTGGTGGATATATGATACAACTTCTTCCAGATGCTGATGATGATTTTATAACAGCTTTAGAGCAAAAAATAGAAGCTATCAGACCAATGACAGAGCTTATGGCTGGTGGAATGGATATAAAAAGAATAGCAAAACTTCTATATGAGGATATGAATGATGAAAATGCTGAAAAATTAGTAGAGGATTATGAGATATTAGAGGAGAGAGAGGTAAAATATAACTGTAACTGTTCAGCTGATAAGTTTTATAGAGGGCTTATAACTTTAGGAAAAGATCAGTTGGCAGATATTTTCAAAAATGAGAAGGAGCTAGAAGCAGAGTGCCATTTCTGTGGAAAGAGATATAAATTTGTAGAGGATGATTTTAAAGATATATTAGGAAAATAATAGAGAGTATGAGGTAAAGTAGATGAAATTAATAGATTCACATGCTCACTTAAATAATGAGCAGTTTGATGGAGATAGAGATGAAGTTTTAAATAGAATAAAAGATGAGTTAGAGTTTGCTGTAAACATTGGTTATGACCTTCCGAGTAGTAAAATAAGTGTAGAGTATGCTAATAAATATGCTTTTATCTATGGGGTAGTAGGAGTACATCCTGTGGATATTGAGGGTTATAGTGAAGAGGTTGAAAAAGAACTAGAGGAGTTAGCCAAAAACGAGAAAATTTTAGCTATTGGTGAGATCGGTTTAGATTATTACTGGATGAGTCAACCAAAAGAGGTACAACAAGCTGGTTTTAGAAAGCAGATGGAGTTGGCAAGAAGAGTTGGAAAACCTGTTGTAATTCATTCAAGAGATGCTATGGAAGATACACTTAAAATTTTAAAGGAGTTTCCAGATGTAGGAGGAATATTCCACTGTTATCCAGGGTCTGTTGATTCAGCTAAAAAGGTAATAGATAGATTCTATTTAGGAATAGGTGGTGTTTTAACTTTTAAAAATGCTAAAAAATTGGTAGAAGTAGTAAAAGATATATCACTAGATAGATTGATATTAGAAACAGATTGTCCATATATGGCTCCTGTACCAAATAGAGGAAAGAGAAATGAACCTATATATGTGAAGTATGTAGCTGAAAAAATAGCTGAATTAAAAGATATCTCTTTTGAAGAGGTAGCAAGAATTACCAACGAAAATACTAAAAAAGCATATAAGATGATATAAGGGGAAAATATGATAATCTGTCCTGTTTGTAAAGAAAAATTGATAAAAAATGAGAGAACATATAGATGTGAAAATAACCACTCTTTTGATATGGGAAAACAAGGGTATCTAAATCTTTTACTCTCTAATCAAAAACATAGTAAAACTCCTGGAGATGACAAGGAGATGGTGCTTAGCAGAAAGAGATTTTTAGAAAAGGACTATTATAAGATAATTTCAAATAGTGTAAATGAGCTTATAAAAAAGAATCTTGGAGAGAAAAAATCTGTAAATATACTAGATATAGGTTGTGGAGAGGGATATTATACAGGAAATATAAAAAAGTTTTTAGAAAATTTGGAGATCGAGAGCAGAATAGTAGGGATTGATATATCAAAAGAAGCTGTGATAAGTGCAGCTAAAACCTATAAGAATATAGATTGGATAGTAGCAAGTGCTACAAATATTCCAGTAGCAGATGAGAGCTTAGACTTTATTATCTGTATGTTTGCAAAGATAATTCCTGAAGAGAAGATGAGAACACTGAAAAAAGGTGGAAAGTTAATTGTGGTTTCTACTGGTGAGAATCATCTAATAGAGTTGAAAAAAGTGGTTTATGAGAGTGTAAGAACAGAGTTTTATTCACCTATTGAGGATTTAAAAATATTCAAGCACTGTAAAAGAATAAACTGTGTTGGAAAATCTTTTATAAAAGAAAATGAGAGTATAAGAAATCTATTTGATATGACTCCGTATAAATGGAGAAGTCCTAAAGTTGGAGTTGAAAGATTGTTCAGCCTAGATAGTTTAGAGATAACTATTGATGTAAATATTGATGTATTTGAAAAGGAATAGCTATGATATTTGGAATTGGAAATGATATTATTGAGATAGCAAGAATTGAAAAAGCTATTAAAAATGAGAGTTTTAAAAAAAGAGTCTATACAGATAGAGAGATAGAGATAGTAGAGAAAAAAGGTTTGGGAAAGGGAGCTAGTTATGCTGGAAGATTTTCAGCTAAGGAGGCAATCTCAAAAGCTTTGGGAACAGGGGTAAGAGGATTTAATCTAACAGATATTGAGATACTAAATGATGAATTGGGAAAACCCTGTGTAATTTTAAAAAATTCTCTTAAGGAGAAGCTAAAAGGTAGGAGAGTTGAACTTTCAATCTCACATTCAAGAGATTATGCAGTGGCTATGGCTATAATCATAGAAGAAGCAGGGAAAATTGATAGATAAAGATCTTTATCTTAATAAAAAAATTTGACATATAGGGAGGAAATTTTGGATATATTAGATATAAAGAGAGAGTTTTTTGAGTATAAGAAAAAAATAAAAGATATAAGGGGGTCTCTTTGACTTAGAGAAGAGAGAACTTAAGATATCAGAACTTGAAAAAAAGACTATGGAAGATAACTTTTGGAATGACAAAAGAACAAGTTCAGCTATAATAAAAGAGATGAATGGAGAAAAGGAATTAGTTGCTGAGTTTAAAAATCTTGTATCAGAGATTGAAAATGAAGAGGTTCTTATTGAGTTTGTAGAACAGGGAGAAGTGGAGTTTCAAGATGAGTTAGAGGAGAAACATCAAATCTTAGGAAGAGATGTAGAGCATTTTGATACTAGACTTTTATTAGATGGAGACTATGACTCTAACAATGCAATTGTAACTATACATTCAGGAGCTGGGGGAACAGAGGCTTGTGATTGGGCTGATATGCTATATAGAATGTATTCAAGATGGTGTAGTGATAAAAAATATAAGATAAGTGAGATGGATTTTATGCCTGGTGATAGTGTTGGAATAAAATCTATAACCTTTATGATAGAGGGAATGAATGCTTTTGGATACTTAAAAAGTGAGAAAGGTGTGCATAGACTTGTAAGAATATCACCCTTTGATGCCAATAAAAAAAGACATACCTCTTTTGCCTCTGTTGAGGTAGTGCCAGAGGTAGATGATAGTATAGAGGTAAATATAGATCCATCTGAGATAAGGGTAGATACCTATAGAGCAAGTGGAGCTGGAGGACAACACGTCAATATGACAGACTCAGCTGTTAGAATTACACACTTTCCTACTGGGATAGTTGTAACTTGTCAAAGAGAGAGATCTCAGTTGAGTAATAGAGAGACTGCTATGAAACTTCTAAAATCTAAATTGATAGAATTAGAGATGAAGAAGAAAGAGGAGGAACTTAGAAAGTTACAGGGAGAACAGAGTGATATAGGTTGGGGAAACCAAATTCGTTCATATGTGTTTCAGCCATATACTATGGTAAAAGATCATAGAACAAACTGTGAATCTGGAAATATTAAGGCAGTTATGGATGGAGATATAGATATATTTATCAATGGATATTTGAGATGGAATAAGTTAAAATAATAAAAATTGGAAAAAGTTACAAATAACACTTTAAAAAAATTAAAAATTATGATAGAATTTAGAAAAAACTATTTATTATTTATATGGGAGAGGGAACAATGGAAAAAAAAATAAGAACAAGAATAGCTCCTTCACCTACTGGAGATCCCCATGTAGGTACGGCTTATATAGCTTTATTTAACTTAGCATTTGCTAATTCCAATGGAGGAGATTTTATTCTAAGAATAGAAGATACTGATCAAAATAGATATACTGAAGGGTCAGAGCAAATGATATTTGATGCTCTTCACTGGCTAGGATTAAACTATGCAGAGGGTCCAGATGTATCTGGAGAGTATGGACCATACAGACAATCAGAAAGATTCCATCTATATGGAGATTATGCTAAAAAACTTGTTGAGCAAGGTGGAGCATACTACTGTTTTTGTACTCAAGATAGACTTGAGAAATTAAGAGAGAGACAGAAAGCAATGGGAAAAGCTCCTGGATATGATGGACACTGTCGTTCATTAACTCCAGAAGAGATTCAAGCTAAATTAGATGCTGGAGAACCTTATGTAATAAGATTAAAGATGCCTTATGAAGGAGAAACAGTTATTCACGACAGATTAAGAGGGGATATTGTATTTGAGAATAATAAGATAGATGACCAAGTACTTTTAAAAGCTGATGGTTTCCCTACTTATCACCTAGCAAATGTAGTTGATGACCATTTAATGGGAATAACTCACGTTATAAGAGCAGAAGAGTGGATAGCATCAACTCCTAAACATATCCAATTATATAAAGCATTTGGTTGGGATCAACCTGAATTTATCCATATGCCATTACTTAGAAATGCAGATAGAACAAAGATATCAAAGAGAAAAAATCCTGTATCATTAATTTGGTATAAAGAAGAAGGATACTTAAAAGAGGGAATAGTGAACTTCTTAGGATTAATGGGATACTCATTTGGAGAGAATAAAGAGATATTTACATTACAAGAGTTCATAGACAACTTCAATATTGATAAAGTATCTTTAGGAGGACCAGTATTTGATCTTGTAAAACTTGGATGGGTTAATAACCACCATATGAGAATAAAAAATATCAATGAACTTACAGAATTAGCTATACCTTTCTTTAGACAGTTAGGATATGTAGGAGAAGAGGTATCTGAGCATGAGTATAGAGGTCTTGTTAAGATAGTAGAGATCTTAAGAGAATCTGCTCAAACTCTTAAAGAGATAGCTAAAGAATCTGCAGTTTACTTTGAGGATACATTTGAACTTCCAGTAGTAACTGAAGAGATGAACAAAAAAGAGAGAAAGAGTGTAGAGAAACTAAATGAATCTATACTTGATCCAGTTGGAAAAGAGTCAATAAAATTATTTATGAAAAAACTTGAAGCTTGGGAAGGAGAAGATTTCACAATAGAAGAGGCTAAAGAGTTATTACACTCTACATTAGATGAGATCGGAGAGGGACCTGCTAAAGTTTATATGCCACTTAGAGCTGTTATTACAGGACAAGCTAGAGGTGCTGACTTATATAACGTTCTATTTATAATTGGTAAAACAAGAACATTAAATAGAATGAAAGCTATGATAGAAAAATATAATGTATTATAATAAAAGATGGTGCTAATTTTTAGTACCATCTTTTACTTTATTTTTGAGTTTTATTTTTTAAAAGTTTTGAGTGAATACTTCTATTTTAAAAGCTGTATTTTCTAAATTAAAATAGATAGTGATACTTATTTCATTATTATCTATTATTTTCATAATGGTATACTCTGATGATATTCCTAATTCTGGATGATCACTGTAATTTGTGGGAATATGTTGCCAGCCATCACTTAAAGGAAAATTTTTGGTTAAGATATCAGGAGTTAAATCTTTCAACTCTTTATTGTTTAATTTTATGCTATCACATGTTTCATTATAAAATATGATCATAGAATTTACTATACCGTCTTCAATAGCTTGGGTAGGACTATCATTCTCCAAGATATTTTGATTGGCTATTGTAACTTCTAAGAGTACACTATCTTTTTCTAAAAGTCTAATAATCTTTCCACCTTTTAAAATACTTTTTTTATCTTTTGATAATGACCAATTTGTACGCATGTTATAGTAATCTTCTCCAACTAGTGGATTTAAAAAATAGGGTTTTTTATCACTTATTTTCCAACCATTATTAATAAACTCTTTTAAAGCATTAGGGATAGGAAAATATGTTCCATTGACTTCAATTCCAAATTTATTATTATATTGTATCATGCTATCTTTATTCTCCATTTTTTCTGAATTAATTGAAAGAGTATTTCCAATTTCAAGTTCTTTGGAAAAATCTTCTGAGCTTTCTGATATTACAATCTCATCATCAGAAATCTCTTTGATAGTTATTTCGTCAGAATTTATAGTACCATTTATTGTTATTGTTTCTTTTTCATTGTGTGGTGTCCCATCATGATTAAATCTTTGTTCTTCTATCGCCTGTCCATCTTTATAGTTTACTATTAATTCTAAAGTACCATCTTCTAAATAAGATTTCCATTCGCCGTCCTGTAGATTGTTTTTATAACTTCCTGAAAGTCTTATATTTTTATTTTCGTGATATTCTTTGAATTCTCCATTCATCTCGCCGTTTTTATAAATTACTTCTCCTTGAAGATTTCCATTTGGATAGTATGCTTTAAATTTTCCCTCAAGTATACCATTTTTATAATTTGCAGATATCTTTAAGTTCCCTGTATCACCATAATATTGTTCTGTAAGTCCATCTCTTTCTCCATTTTTAAAGTTAGCATTGTCAATTAGGATTCCATCTTCTGTGTATAATTGGAAAAGTCCATTCTGTTTTCCTTTTTTCCAATGTCCTATCTCTTTGATATTATTTTTAAAATATATGACATTTAATCCATCTAACTCACCATCTTTATAGGAGTAGATATTTAGGTATGAATCACTTCCACTTTTGACTCTTCCACTAAATATTTTATTATTCTCATCATATAATTTAGAATTAATATTTTGAAGTTTGAATTCATCTTTTGCAGGTAAATATCTATAAAAAGAATATCTATTTTGATAAGTATAAGTTCCAACTGATATTACAAATAAAACTACTATCTCTAAAATGACTTTAACTTTCATAGAGTACCTCCTAATTTCATTATCTTAGTATTAAAACATTATTTTAATAATTTTTGAAATAAATGATATTATTAAAAATATAGTTCCTACTCCTAACCAAATATATTCTCTTCCTTTATTAGTTTCATCTTCAGCTATCCAATATTCTTTAGGATTATTTTTATTTACTAATAACTTATACTCTTTTCCAATTTCATATTCTACATAATTAGTGTCTTTTAATTTTCTCATAATATTTCTAGTTGATATGAATATACTACAAAAAATTAATTTTAGCAAATGTAAGTTTAAAAATTATATAAAAATAAAATAGTGTTTATTAAATGTTTTTACTGTTTTAAAATTATAGTAAATATATTTTTTATTGACAAAAATAAAAAAATAAAATATAATAAAGAAAAAATTGTTCACGTGTTCATAAATATTTTAAAGTTTCAATTAAAAATACTATACACTAACTAAGAAGGAGAATACTTATGAGAAAATTTACATTAATTACATTATTTTGTACTTTAGCAACAGGAATTATAGCTGGTGATGGTTGGAATGAGTCTATGACAGTATTTAAGCATGGGACATTAAATACTTCAGCTGGGAATATTAGTGGATTTAGAATTCCTGCTTTAACTTCAACAGGAAATGGGAGACTAATAGCAGTAGCTGATTATAGATACAAGAACAAAGACTGGAATACAGATATGGGGACAACACAAGGAAATCCTATTCCATATTTTGTTATAAAAACATCAAATGATGGAGGAAATACTTGGATTGAAAGTAAAATAAAGGCTCCTACTTTTTATAATCCGAAAACAGGTAAATATGAATCGGGAATGACTGACCCAGCGATAGTCCATAATACAGGAACAGAAACTACTTTTTTATTTGGGTATAATAATATTGGACACATTGCAGTAAATGGAGGAAAATCAGATTTTTTTGTTTATTCATCTAATGATAATGGAAAAACTTGGAGTGATCCTAAAAGTATAAAAGATGAGATAATGAGTCAATTAGTAGAGCAAGGAATACCAGCAACTAAATATGAAAATATTCTACAAGGGCCAGGTGGAGGATTAACTCATAACGGTGTTGTATATGTACCTATTCAACTATTTAATGAAGATACAATTAGTTGGGGAAATAAATTTACTTCTACTTCTGGATTTATATATTCTGAAGATAACGGAAAAACCTGGAAAGTACAGACATTAGAAGGAGTTCTTCCACAAGGAAATTCTCCAGAAACAACAGTTAGTACTAGTGAGAGTAATATTTTTTATCATAATGGAAAAGTATGTTTAGCTGCAAAGGTTGAAAACAGTGCTAATAATCCTGAGTTCTCTAAAAAAAGAGTTGCTTATTCTTTTGAAAATGGAAAATGGGAAAAATTAGAAGAAAAGTTTTTACCAGAAGACATTGCAAAATGTGAAACAAGTTCTCTTAGTTTAAGTGATCAAATTTATTTAGTAGCTTATTCAGCTGATATAAAAGGAACAAGAACTGATTCTTTCGTAACAACAAATACAGGAAGAAGAATAAAAATTTATGATGGTCAAACTTATGGATATACTTCAATGACTCAGGATCAAGATAATTTGTATGTTTTATTTGAAACTGGACAAGGAAAAGCTGACATTGAAATGAGAAGATATGACATATCATCAAAAGAGTATGCTAA
>JAHHSZ010000049.1 GCA_020024915.1 Fusobacterium sp.
CCTCTATTTGGCTATTTTTTATGTTTTGTAAAAACTCATAGCTGAGTAGTTACAAGAGGTAAAACCTCTTTTTTTTATGAAAAACTATTTTTTAATTCTTTCTACATATTCGTTAGTTCTAGTGTCTATTTTAATCCATTCACCTTGCTCTACGAATAGAGGAACTTGGATCTCATATCCAGTGTTGATTTTAGCAGGTTTTAATACTTTACCTGTAGTATCTCCTCTTAATCCTGGCTCAGTATAAACTATTTCTCTCTCTACGAAAGTTGGTAATTCAACTGCAACTGGAGTAGACTCATAGTAAACTACTTCTAATTCCATTTCTTCTTCTAGATAGTATAAAGCATCTCCTAAATCATCCTCTTTAAGTTCGATTTGATCCCAAGTTTCAGGGTTAGAGAATACATAGAACTCTCCGTCGTGGTAAGAGTAAACTGCTTTAACTTTGTCAAGTCTAATATCGTCCATTTTGTCATCTGCTTTGTAAACAGCGTCAGAAATGTTTCCTGATATTAAGTTTTTCATTTTGAATTTTACAACAGCGGCGTTTCTTCCTGATTTGTTGTATTCAGCTTTTAAAATTACAAATGGATCGTTTCCGATCTTGATTGTGCTTCCTGCTCTTAACTCTTGAGCTATTTTCATTTGTAAACCTCCTCAATATTTTTCTATGAAAATTTTTAATTTATTTATAAGATTACATTTTTGTATAAGAAAATCTCTAAAAATAGTATTGTATTTCTCTATCTTAGCAAGGTTCTCGAAAAAGTAAAGATAACTCTCCTTTCCAAGTTCCAAATTATTTTCCTTTCTAAAATTATAATCTTTAAAAAACTTCTCCATATTATCCAAAAATTCATCATCAGCAAACTCTTGAATAACTTTTCTATACTTATCTAAAAATCCCTCAATCTTATCTAGATGAGCAAATTCCTCTTGACAATATATGTGCCACATATAAGGTTTACCAGTGAGTACAGCTCTTATAAATGAGTCTTCCCCTCTGACAAAATTGAAATCAACTAGATTGATTAACTCTTCATACTCCTCTTGATTGAAAAATTCTAGGAATCTTATCTCTATTTTACCATATTTTAATGAATTTCTAAAGTGTTCTATTGAAAAAATTTTTAAAGTTTTTCTTAAACTCTCCTGTGTTTTTTCTCCCAAGGCGAGTAAAATCACCTCTTTATCAAATTTTTGCAAATCTTCAAGAAGTGGAATGAAATTCTTTTCATAAGAAAAAAGAGTTCCCACAATCTTATTATCTATATTTTTAATATCAGAAAGATATTTATCTCTATACTCTTTTTTGCTCTTAGCTACCTTTTTAGCTCTTTCAAGATAGTTGGAGTCGGCAATGATACCTCCGCTCTTTTCAGTAAATCCAGGCATAAAAAAGAATTTTTTTAATTTTCCTTGTCCTAAAGGTGAGCTTTGTAAATGAAAGTCTTCAATCCAATCTTCAGCAGAAAGGTATTCCAAATTGATTAAAAGATCTGAGTGATCATAGGCAATAGCCATATATTCCTCAGGGATTTTACAACCAAAAGCTTCTATTATCACTTGTGATGTAGATAGAGTTTTTGAATTTTCTCTTAAATGATCGAAGGTAATGTATTCTATACTGTCAATAGTCTGAATACCACTATCTATTACAGATGAATTTATCCTCTTAAACTCATCTAATCTATTTAAGAAAACTCTTATTTTGCTATTGAAAAAAACTTTTTTTAACTCTTTAGCAACACGATATACTACACCAATATCTCCATAATTATCTATGATTTCACAAAATATATCAAGAGTTTTTAATTCCATTTCTTAATTCATACTCCTTTCTAGCTACACTTACCCAATTAGGACGAGCAATCATAGCTCTTCCAACTGCTACAAGATCAAGGAGATCATTTTCAACTAGCCAACTTGCTTGACTCTCTTTTTTTATATTTCTAACTCCAATAACAGGAATAGAAACGTGTTTTTTTATCTCAGTTCCCATATATATTACCCAGTCTAGAGGAAAGTCACCAGGAACATCTATCTTCTCTTTTCTATTGTATTTAGGATCAGGTACTCCAGAGGAAACATGTAAGAGATCAATACCAAGTTTTTCTAAATACTTAGCAATCTCAATTCCATCAGCTAATTCAGGTTCGTTTCCACCCATTCTATAGCTTAATATAAAATTATCATTAAAAAGTTCTTTAGTCTCTTCTATCAACCTTTTTGAAAAATACATTCTATTTTCAAAAGAACCACCATACTCATCAGTTCTAATATTCCAAAGTCTTGAATTAAGTTGTGAAATGAGATATGTGTGAGCACCATGAATTTCGATACCATCAAATCCAGCCTTTTTAGCTCTGACAAAGGCTAATTTAAATTTTTCTAGAAGCTCTTCTAAAACTGATTTATCTACATCTTTTATCCCCTTTTTAAATCCAGCATGATGAATTTGTATAAGAGCAGGAACACTGTATTCACGACATTTATCAGCTATCTTTTTCAATCCAGGAATAAATGAATCATTCCAAATTCCCAATTGATTTTCTCTCAATTTACCATCTTCACTAACAGCAGTGGCCTCAACAATCACAAGTCCCACACCACCACGTAAAACATCTTCGTACCAACTAACTAATTCATCAGTAACATATCCATCTAATCCAATAATGGAAAATCTAACAAGTGGAGGGAGAACAATTCTATTTTTTAATTCTATATTTTTTATAGTTAATTTATCAAATATAGATGCCATACTCATCTCCTTTTTATGAATATTCAGACTATATTATATGCTAAAATATGAAAAAACTCAATATATTTTTTTAAGAGTTAAATCTTATTGTAAAAGTTTAAAATACATGGTATAATAACATGGAATTTTTTGAAAACTGAAAAGGAGGAGTTATTCAATGATCGCAACTAGTAATCTGGGGATGAGATTTTCTGGAAGAAAGCTTTTTGAAGATGTAAGCATTAAGTTTACACCTGGTAACTGTTATGGACTAATAGGAGCTAATGGTGCAGGAAAATCAACATTTGTAAAAATACTTTCAGGAGTATTAGAGCCTACTGAAGGTGAGGTAATTTTTGATAAAAATAAGAGAATGGCAGTATTAAACCAAAATCACTTTGCACATGAAGAGGATAAGGTTTTAGATGTAGTTTTAATGGGGCACAAAAAACTATGGGATATAATAGTTGAAAAAAATGCTATCTATGCTAAGGAAGAGTTTACTGATGAAGATGGAATAAGAGCAGGAGAGTTAGAGGGAGAGTTTGCTGAACTTAATGGTTGGGAAGCAGAAACTGAGGCTGAAACTCTACTTATGGGATTAGGAATTGGTGCTGATCTACATCAAAAATATATGAAAGAGTTAGGAGAGCCAGAAAAGGTTAAAGTCCTATTAGCTCAAGCTTTATTTGGACAGCCTGATGTATTATTATTAGACGAGCCTACTAACGGACTTGATATAAGAGCTATAACTTGGCTTGAAAATTTCCTAATGGGACTTGATAATACAACTGTAATAGTAGTATCACACGATAGACACTTCTTAAATAAAGTGTGTACTCACATAACAGATATAGATTATGGAAAGATTAAGATGTATGTTGGA
Organism: Fusobacterium sp.; assembly: GCA_020024915.1. GTDB lineage: Bacteria > Fusobacteriota > Fusobacteriia > Fusobacteriales > Fusobacteriaceae > Fusobacterium_A. The sequence goes on from JAHHSZ010000049.1 coordinate 3,630, forward strand.
AACTACGATTTCTGGTATGAATCAAATCAACTCATGGTAAAATTAATATCTTCTAAAAATAAAAAACTTGAGCAAAAAAGACAGGAGTTACAGGAGTTCATTGCAAGATTTAGTGCTAATGCATCAAAATCTAAACAAGCTACTTCTAGAAAGAAACTTCTTGAGAAACTACAACTTGAGGATATGCAAGTATCTAATAGAAAATACCCATTTGTTGAGTTCAAACAAGAGAGAGAAGCTGGAAACAATATGTTAAAAGTTGAAAATCTAACTAAGACAGTAGATGGAGTAAAAGTATTAGATAATTTATCATTTACTATCTACACTGGAGATAAGGTTGTTTTCCTAGCTAAGAATGATATAGTTAAGACAACATTACTTAATATTTTAAGTGGAGAGATGGAGCCAGATTCAGGAAGTTATACTTGGGGCGTAACAACTAGCCAAGCATATATGCCAAAAGATAATACTAAATTCTTTGAAAACAAGGATTTAAATCTAATAGATTGGTTAAGACCATACTCACCTGATCAGCATGAAGCTTTTGTAAGAGGATTCTTAGGAAGAATGTTATTTACTGGAGAGGAAACTTTAAAAAGCAGTTCTGTTCTATCTGGAGGAGAAAAGGTAAGATGTATGATAGCTAAAATGATGCTAACAAATGCCAATGTTCTTATGTTTGATAACCCTAATGACCACTTAGATCTAGAATCTATCACATCATTAAACAAAGCTTTAACAAACTTTAAAGGAACAATCTTATTTGGAGCACATGACCACGAGTTCATACAAACAGTAGCAAATAGAATTATTGAGATCACACCTAATGGAATATTAGATAAGACTATGAGCTATGATGAGTACTTAGAAGATGAGAGAGTACAAGCTAGATTAGAAGAGTTGTACGCTGAATAATAGCTAAAAATAGAATAGTTTAGAATAAGTAAAAAGGAAAAAATTACTAATGGAGTAACTTTTTTCCTTTTTATATTTACTAAAGTTTTATAATAATATATCTTTTTCCCTTAACTGTAATATACTCCTCTTTTTTCTTATGAAATTTTTCAAATTTTCTATGAGTATATCTTTTGAGTTGTTTAGGAGGATAGTCTTTATGAAAGGCTCTAAACTCCATAAGTTGTATAGTAGCTGTAATTTCTTCTCTATCATCAGCTACTAAATAATCATCAGTTCCGAATGTAAAAAGGATATTGTAGTAAATGGGATCGTTTTTAATCTGTTTGAAGTTAAAATTTTTCTTAGTTTGTTCAATAATGTATTGCCCTAAAGCATTTAATCTATCTGACATCTATTTCTTTCCTTTCTTTTTAGTTTTATCTTTTTTCTTTTTTGGAGTGTTTGTGTGTGTTTTCTTCTCAATAGTAGCTTTTTTAGCAACAGAGTATCCAAAACTACCAATTGCTGTTTTAGGAACAGGAAAATACTCCCCGTGAGAGTATGTTATTAAGTTAGCCCATTCAAAATGTATCTTTCCATTTTCATCAATAAGTTTTTCATCAATGTGTGAACATAATACTTCAGCTAAAAATAGATCGTGAGTTCCTAGGGGAATAATTGATTTTACTTTACACTCAATATTTATAGGGCACTCATCAATATATGGGCTACTTACCTCTTTTCCCTCTTTCATAGTGAAATTCATCTCTTTGATCTTATCAACTACTCTTCCAGAACGAACTCCACAAAAGTCTGTTTCTCTAGTTAGTTTTCTTGTAGGTAGATTGATAGTAAACTCCATACTTTCCTTTATATAATCGTAAGATAGTCTTTCAGGTCTAATTGAGATGGAAAGCATAGGTGGTTTTGTACATACAGTTCCTGCCCAAGCAACAGTGAATACATTATCTTTACCTTTACTGTTCCTACTTGTGACCATTACCACAGGAACAGGGTTTAAGACAACACTTCCTTTAAAAATATTTTTACTCATATAATTGCTCCTTTTTTTAAAATTCATTTTAAATTATAACATTTTTTCATATTTCTTACAATAATAATAAAGTCTAGTATTGATTAAATCTTGAACATATGGTATACTCACATTATAAGGACGAAAAAAGGTGGGACTTATGAACAATTATGTTATTTTAAAAGGAAAAAAGGATAGGTTATCTATTTATCTAAATAATGAAGTAGATTTTTTAACAATCAGAGATAGTCTTATGGAAAAGATAATAGAAGCAAGAAATTTCATAGGAAAAGGGCAGATTGCTATTGAATTTACTAATAGAAAATTGAGTGAACTAGAGGAAAATGTACTAATAGATTTAATAAAAGTAAATAGTGATTTGAATATAACTTATGTTTTCTCTGAATCTGATGGTGAAGTTGAACGGATAAAGTTTGTAAAGTCTGTAACAGAAGAGGGAATTACAAAATTTCATAGAGGAACCTTACGTTCTGGAGTCAAATTAGAGTATGATGGAAATATAGTAGTTATAGGAGATGTAAATCCGGGAGCATTAATAAGGGCTAAAGGAAATGTTATTGTTTTAGGATTTTTAAATGGAACTGTTTATGCAGGACAGGATGGAGATAGAGATGCCTTTGTAGGTGCAACTCATATGAATCCAGTTCAATTGGTAATAGGGCATACTGTGGCTCAACCTATGCAGAATAGAATCTTAGATACTAACAAAGTAGATAGAAAAGGTGGGTTTAAGATAGCATATCTAAGTGGTAAAGAGATAAGAATAGAGGATTTTAGTACTCGTTTATTAAATGATTAAGAGTTAGGAGTGAAAAAATGGCAAAGGTAATAGTTATAACATCTGGAAAAGGTGGAGTGGGAAAAACTACAACTACTTCTAATATTGGAGTAGGATTGGCATTAAAAGGGAAGAAGGTACTTTTAATAGATACGGATATTGGACTTAGAAATTTAGATGTAGTTATGGGACTTGAAAATAGAATAGTCTATGACTTAGTGGATGTAGTAGAGGATAGATGTAGGATAGCTCAAGCACTAATAAAGGATAAAAGATGTTCAAATCTTTGTCTATTACCTGCTGCACAAATCAGAGATAAGAATGATGTTAGTCCAGAGCAAATGAAAAAGCTAATAGAGGGATTGAGAAAGGATTTTGATTATATTCTAATTGATTGCCCTGCTGGAATAGAGCAAGGATTTAAAAATGCAATAGCTGCTGCAGATGAGGCAATAGTAGTAACCACTCCAGAGATCTCTGCAACAAGAGATGCTGATAGGATAATAGGACTGTTAGAAGCCAATAATATAAGAAATCCAAAATTAATAGTGAATCGTATAAAAATGGATATGGTCAAGGCTGGAAATATGCTTAGTGTAGATGATATGTTAGATATTTTAGCAATAGAACTTATTGGAGTTGTACCAGATGATGAAAATATAGTAATATCTACAAATAGAGGGGAACCGTTGATATACAAGGGAGAGTCTCTAGCAGCTCATGCATATAAAAATATTGTTGGAAGAATAGAGGGACAGTCACTTCCGTTCTTAGATTTGGATATAAAGTTAAGCTTTTTTGATAAAATAAAAATGGTATTTAGTAAGTAGGTGACAAGATGGGTATATTTAGTTTTTTTAACAAAGAGGAGAAAAAATCAAAGAATGTAGCTAAAGATAGACTTAAACTTGTGCTTATACATGATAGGGCTATGCTTTCATCTGGAGTGTTAGAGCAGATGAAAGATGATATAATTGCTGTTATATCTAAATATGTAGACATAGATAGAGATGCTCTTAATATAGATATTGCTGAAAATCCAGAAAATACAAGAAGAACAACATTGGTAGCAAATATTCCATTAAAAACAAAAAAAGCATAAGTATTGAGACTATATTTTGAAAATTGTGATAAAGGGGTTGGTTTCTATATTTTAGGAATCAATCCTTTTAATTTGAGGGGAGGTTTTAAAGTTTATGAAAAAACTACTCATGATACTTTGTTTTATATTTACATCAATCTCTTTATTTGCACATCCACATGTATTTTTTGAAAGTTTTTTTAATTTAAAATTGAATTCAAAAGGAGTAGTAGTTGATCTAAAATTGATATTAGATGAGATGAATACTCTATTGGTAAAGGAAAATAATGGGAACGAAGAGCTATATAAAAATAATCTTAATGATTTTAGGATTAGTTACAATGGAAAAATATTAGAGAAAAGTGTTATAAAAAAAGAGATTGATTCTAGTAGTGATAATATAATTTTAAATATAACATGTAACTTTCCAATAGAGTTAAAAAAAAATGATAAGTTGTTAATTGCCATCTATGATAAGGAGTATTTTTATGATTATGACTATGATGAAAACTCTTTTAAAATAGAGAATAATAGTAATTTAAACTTTATAACAGATTTCAAAGAAAATAAAAAGAAAGCATATTATTATAACATGGTTTATCCTAAAGAATTTGAGGTAATTTTAAATGAAAAATAAAAAGATATATTATCTAGTGTTAATTTCAATATTTTTTTTGGCTATTATATTTCATAAAAATATATACTTAGGATTACAAAAAATAAATTTATCTATTATGAAACAGATAGCAATCTCATTAAAAAAACAGGATATAGTATACTATCTGATTTTTGTATTTTGTTACGGGTTTATTCACTCATTTTCTCCAGGGCATGGAAAAACTTATATATTCAAACTTAGTTTAAAGTATAAAATTCCTAAATTAATAATGTTATCAGCTTTGATAGCATATGTCCAAGGTATAATTAGTTATTTTATTGCTATATTTTTTATTAAAGCTATTTCACAATTACAAATTTTAGATATAGCAACTAAAAATATATATGGTATAACTTTAATTTTACTATCACTATTTAATCTATTTTTAGAAGATAGAATCAAGTTTTTGCATAGCTCTCATTTTGTTGTTGGAATTTTTTTTCCTTGTTCAGGGGTATTGAGTGTTCTTCTTTTAGGGCATACTTTAAATAGGAATCTCCCTTTCTTTTATCTGATGTTTTGTATGTCTACAGGGATATTTATTGCCTTAAGTATCTTCTCAGTAATTGTCAAACAAATAAATATTTCTTTAAACTTGAAAGGGAATTATATTAATCATTTTAATTTGATTATTAATATTTTAATTCTATTTTTAGGTATATATATTTTAAAATAAAACAAGAGAAGAGAGATACAACTATCTCTCTTCTTTGTTTTATTTTTCTTTTATACAAAGTACATGGTAGATACCATCTATAACTTCAGTTCCCTCTGTGTCATGTTCAAATCCAGGGAAAGCTTTATCCCAAAGTGATAGAGCCTTTAAATATTTTATTTGTGGACTATTTTCATCACCAAAATTTTCTCCTGACATAAGCATAGGGATTCCAGGTGGATAGGGGATAACAGAGTTGGCAGCTATTCTATTCATTAATTTCTCTGCAGGAATTAGCTCTACCTCATTACTAACAATTGAGTTATAAGCTTCCCTTGGAGTTATCTCAATTTTGGGTAAACTAGAGTAAGCTTCATTTAAAACTTTACTTAAATTATGCTCTCTAAGATATTCAAACATCTTATCTCCAAGATCTTTTATTCCCATATCTTTGTAGATCTCTTTATGACTATCTGCAAGATCAGGTAAAACTTCATTTATAGGAGCGTTTTTGTCATAAAGTTTTTTAAACTCTGACAGAACACTTACAAGAGTTCCCCATTTTCCTTTAGTTACTCCCATAGAGAAAAGGAACATCAATTGAAAATCAGTAGTTCTAGTAGGAACAATTCCATATTTATTTAAGAAAGCTGAAACTAAAGCAGCAGGAACACCTTTATCTAGTAATTCACCATCTTCTCCCATTCCTGGAGTTAAAATACTTACTTTTATTGGATCTAACATACACCAGTTTTCAGGAAGATTTTTAAATCCGTGCCAAAAATCTTTAGGGTGCATTATCCAAAACTCTTGATCATTAGCTAGTATTTTAGTATCAACCTCATAAAAAGGAACAATTTTATCTGAATGTTTTTCTTTATATGATTCAGCATTCCAAGGTTTAAAGAACCAATCATTATCTTCAGTATATTCAGCATAAAGTTTTCCAATAACTTTACGAAACTCAATAGCTTCTTCGACTACCTCTTCCATTAGAGAGATACCAGATTCTCCATCCATCATAGCAGTAGCAATATCATTTGAAACTGCAATAGCATATAAAGGAGAAGTTGTAGCATGCATCATATATGCTTGATTAAATCTGTTCTCGTCCATTGATTTTTTACCATATCTTACATGGATAAATGATCCTTGTGAAAGAGCATTTAAAAGTTTATGTGTAGAGTGTGTAGCAAAAATAGTTGGTCCTTCATTAGATTTTTCAGGTTCACCTCTCATAGCGAAATGATCTTCATAGATCTTATTAAATCTAGCATACCCATACCAAGCTTCATCAAAGTGAATAATGTCAGATGAAGATTCTAAAAGTTTTTCTACTTTTTTTGCATTGTAAGTAACACCATCATATGTACAGTTAGTAACTACTGAATATACTGGTTTTTCATTTTCTTTATTTTTTTCTTGAATAACAGGATTGTTTTGTATTTTTTTCAATATTGTCTCTTTTTCCATTTGTTCAGGAAGGATAGGACCAATAATTCCATATCTATTTCTTGTAGGTATCATGTAAACTGGGAGTCCTCCACTTAATATCAATCCTTGTTCAATTGATTTATGACAGTTTCTATCAGCTAAGACAATATCATTATCTTTTATACAAGCTTGCATAATTGTTCTATTAGAACCAGATGTTCCACCTAAAACAGAATAAGTTCTATCTGAACCAAAAACTTTTGCAGCATATTGCTCAGATTCACCAAAATATCCAGTATGGTCAAGTAGAGATCCCAATTCAGCTCTCTCTATACCCATATCTGTTCTAAATAGGTTTTCTCCATAGAAATCATAGAACTTCTTACCTATAGCAGTTTTAGTAAAACCAACACCACCTTGATGTCCAGGTGCAGCCCAAGAGTATTCAGCTTTCTTTTCATACTTCATAATAGCTGCTGCAAGAGGAGGAAGTAGCTGTTTTCTATATCTTTCAATGGCAGCAGAAATACGCTCCATAATGAAAGCTGATGAATCTTCAAGAAGCCAGACATATTCATCAATTAAAGAGAAAGTTTTAGATTTTAATGAATCAAGAGCTTTTTCATTCTCTGCGAGTAAAAAAATAGGAACATTTTCCTGTCTTTTATGTAATTTAATAATAAAATGTTCAAGTTTACTCTCTTGGTCCTTTATACCATGTTTAGAATCCCAATCAATAAGCAAACAATCAATATCTTTATTAAGTTTTACAATATCATCAGCATCTTCAATAGAGTTAGCATTTACAATTTTTATTCCTCTTTTTAAAATCTCTTCTTTTAAAGAGTGTAAAGCTCCTTTGATACTATTTTCTTCATCTTTTTTAAAATTATGAACAAATAAAACTTGAAATATTTCACCATCTAAACTTTTCATATAAAATCAACTCCTATATATTAAAATAATTTATGAATTAAGATTTAATTTTCCTGATAAAAGTAAAATAATTGAAATTATACCAATACTAGTTAAAAGACAAGCTATAATCTTATCTCTAAAAGTAAAAATGCTACTATTTTTAACTCCTCTTTGTGAGGCAATATATACAATAATTCCTAAAGCAAATATTGTAGTAGATGTGAGAAGTAAGGATAATTTTGAAGAAAATAACAGCCAAAGAGTAAATATAGCAGCAATCAATCCAGATATAAAAGCAAATCTTTTTTTCTTAGGTTCAAGATGAACCAATTTACCACAAGTTACCTCTTTGATTAAAAAGAATGTACTCACAATATATGGAGGAATAATCATCAATCCTGTTATATCTACGAGGAATAGCCAAGCATTATTATTGAATAAAACAACAAGCATAGCTAATTGCATAGCTATTGTAGACATAAGAAGTGAAGCTGTTGGAGTTTCATTTTTGTCAACTTTTACAAGAAAATTTGGAAAAACTCCATCTTTTGCAGCAATATAAGGAACTTCAGCAGTTATAACTGTCCAAGACAACCAACAACCAAGCAAAGCTATGATAATACCAACATTTACAAAAGTAGCACCCCAATGACCAACTATTTTTTCAAGTACATAAGCAGTTGAAGGATTAGGCAATTTAGATAACTGAACCTGGTGAAAGACCCCAAAAGACAATATAGAAAGTGCTGAGAAAATAACTATACATATAGCAATTCCTAGAATTGTAGCCTTTCCAACATCTTTTGGATTTTTAGCTCTTCCAGATAAAACTACAGCTCCTTCTAAACCGATAAAACACCATAATGTAATAAGCATTGTACTTTTAATTTGTTGTTCCATAGGTCCTAGATGCTCAATTTTTCCCATCATATCATAAGTAGCAATACTTGATGTAAAAGCTTTAGCAAAGAAAAATAAGATAACAGCTAAAACAAGAAGTTTAGCAAAAGTAGCAATATTATTTAAAAATGTAGCCTTTGAAACACCGCAAATAGCAATGAAATACATCAACCAAATAAATACAGATCCACCTATAAAAGATTGAATGTTTTCACCATTAAATATTGGATAAAAATATCCAATTGTTTGCATTAACAATACAGCAAAAGCAACATTTCCAAAAATTGAACTTAGCCAATATCCCCATGCTATTTCACAACCAACAAATTTTCCAAATCCTGTTTTAGCATAAGCATATATACCTGATTCTAACTCAGGGTTGTTATCAGATAGAATACTGAATGTATTTGCAAGAAAATAAATTCCAACAGCTGTTATAATCCAAGAGAGAATGACAGCGATAAATCCAGCATCAATACTCATATTGGAAGGAAGATTAAATATACCGCCACCAATCATTGAGCTGACAACAATTGCAACAAGTCCAATTAAACCAAGTTTATTGTTTTTAGATTCCATACATACCTCCTATTTATGAATTAACCTTTTTATAACAGTTTTTTGTGATTACAGTGAGAAGGAATTATGAGAGAGGGAGAATAAAAATATTATTAAGAAAAAGTAAAGTTGTAGATTTAGAAGACTTATACCATCTGTTAAAAATACGGAATTAATATCCTATTTTCTCTAAAAAAATCAAATTATAATTTCCTTAAATACAAAAAAAGCTGATAAAAATCAGCCTTTTATATTAGATTGAATAGGAGTTATAAAATAAAAAAGTTATTCTCTTATCCACTTCTTATAAATTGTATCTACGATAACACCGATAGCATTATCACCAGAAACATTACAAGCAGTACCAAATGAATCTTGAGTAATATAGAGAGCAATCATTATAGCTTGAAGCTCTTCGCTACCAAGTCCAACCATATAAAGAAATGGAAGGGCTGTCATTATAGATCCACCAGGAGCACCAGGAGAAGCAACCATTGCAATTCCTAAAGTAGCAATAAAAGGAACTACTATAGCAAGAGAAATGTGAATATTATTCATCATACAAACTGCAGTTG
>JAHHSZ010000005.1 GCA_020024915.1 Fusobacterium sp.
AATATCACAATTTGAGAATCATTCAATTTTTTTTATTCATTGTTCATAGTTTTTATAAATATCTCTTAAAATATCTAAAATTTATTATTTTTTATATTCATCTTTAAAGAATAATCCTATCTTCTACTTTAAAAACTCTCCATTACAGATTGTCTCAGCCTCTCCTCTCATCAAAATATTGTAATCCTCATCTAATTCTATGAATATCACTCCACCCTCTGCTAACATCTTAATTTTTTTGCTCTTTATCTTTCCTAGTTTACATGCAATCACAGCTGATGCACAACTTCCTGTTCCACACCCAAGTGTTCTAGCAGCTCCTCTTTCCCAAGTTTTTATCTCAATCGTATTCTCATCTACCACTTTTATAAAATTTACATTTGTCTTTTTTGGAAAAATATCTGTACTCCACTCTATAGCTTTTCCCAATCTATCCACATCATAATTCTTATAATCATCAACAACTATAACTGTGTGAGGGACTCCCATTAAAACAGAAGAAATCTTTATCTCCTGTCCTTCAATAACTATTTTCTCTTCTAAAATACTCTCTTTTGGAATAGTGCAAGGAATCGCTTCACTTCTAAAATCAACCTTTCCCATATTTACAGATACATATTTAAGTTTTTTATTTTCAAATGTTATAAAAATCTCTTTTATTCCAGCATCTGTTTCCACTGAAAATCTTTCCTTTGTTATGATCTTATTATCATATATAAATTTTGAAAAACATCTTATTCCATTCCCACACATCTCTCCTCTTGAACCATCTGAATTATAGTAATTCATCTTTATATCTGCTATTTCACTCTCTTCACAAGTCATCAATCCATCTGCCCCTACTCCAAAATGTCTGTCACACATCTTTTTAGCTAACATCTCCAGATTTAACTCTCTATACTCTATTCCATTTATCAATATAAAATCATTTCCTGCTGCTTGTAATTTTGAAAATTTCATCTAATCTCTCCTTTTCACTTGATTTAATCTTTTTTAATTATAGTTAATTTCATTTCCAATATCAATTATTATCTCAGTTTTACGATCATATGTATTCTTACATTATGGCAATATATGAATTATAGCCTCATTTCTTTAGTGAAATCAATAAACAATTTTATAGCTTTAGACATATATTTATCTTTACGTAAAATAAAAGCAATATTCCAAGGGAAACCTTCTTTTATTCTTACTGTTTTTATGTTTTTAGAATAGAATTTGCTTAAAATTGGTTTTGGAAGAATTGATATTCCTTGATTTAAAGATACCATTTCTGCAAGGAAATCCCATTGTGAACTTGTACATATTATGTTTGGCTCAAAACCAGCTTCATGACATCTTATTTTAATTCTGTCATATAACATATATGTTTCATTAAGAGATATTATGGGTTGTTCCTTTATCTCTAAAAGTGATATTTCACCTTTTTCAGCAAAAGAGTGAGTTTTATTTACAACTACTACAACTTCAGAATCAAATATATTTATTACATTAAAATTTTCTGATGAAAATGGTAAAATAACTACCCCAATATCTATTTCTCCTTTTTTAACTTTATCTTTTATCGTGTTTGCTCCTGCTTCTATAATACTTAAATTAATAGAAGAATATTCCAACTTGAACTTATGTATTATGGAAGTAAAATATATAGTACTTATTACTGGAGGAACACCTACTTTTATTCTTCCTTTCTCCATACTAATTGAATCAAGGAGAATTGATAGTTGTTCATTTATAGTTTTTAATGTGATGACTCCATTTTCATAAAACAGTTGCCCTTCAGAGGTTAATTTAAAAGTTTGGGAAGTTCTATCTATCAAAACTATATCTAATTCACTTTCAAAGCTTTTAATAGCTTTACTTAAAGCTGATTGAGAAATAAATAGATTTTTTGAAGCCTTAGTAAAGCTTTGTTGCTTAGCTACTTCGATAAAATAAGTTAAAAATTTTATGTTCATAATTCACCTCTTATTCATAATTAGCTACAATATTAATATAATTCAAAAAATATATATAACAAATATATTATTTCTTACATTATACACTGAATTTAAAAAATTTAATAATAATATTATCTTATGAAAATATTTTTTTGTCATTTTACTTATGATTTTTTTTCATAGCTTAAACATCATAAAAATATGCATAAAATAATAACTTGAAAAAAAGAAATTGAAATATAAATAAAAAATTTTTTAAATATTTTATAAAAAATATAGTTTTAAAAACATTATAATTTCAACAATATTTGACAAAATCATTTTTTATAGCTATAATCACAGTTAAACGATGAAATATAATTAAAAATACAAAAGATACTAAAACAAAATATCTGATTTAACTATTTTAGAAAGGAAATATAATGAATAGAATAAACTTTTTTTATAACTTGCTCACAAAAAGTTCTGGTAAGGGGGCACTAGATACCTTGAGTAGAAAGTTAAGGTTTATAATACGAACCTTATTTACAATCCCTTATTCAATTTTAATGTTAAATTTTATATATAAACATCAGTATTTGTCAACAGGTATTTTTACATATATGACATTATTAAGCAAAATTTATCGTCCATATTTATCAAGTATTTTTGGATTAAAAAGTAAGTATCAATTATTAATTGAAAATTATAAATTCATAGATAAATATTTTCCTAATGAATTTAAAAAAAAATTATATAACAGGGAAAAAGTCACTCTCGCTAAATTTAAAGGAAACAAAGAAGAATTTGAGATTTTTTTATCTTTTTATCCAAATTTTGATAAAGAAGGAGATATAGAAATTAAACTAAAAGATTCTAACAATATCTATCTTTCAACTATAACATTCAGTATTACTAAATACAATGGGAAATACACTCTTTTTATAGGGGGGATACAAGGTCCTAAAAAAGGAACTGACAAAGAATATATAAAAAAAATTACAAAAAATTTATATGGAATTTTCCCAAAAAAACTTCTTCTAGAAGCTTTATACAGTTTAGTAAGATACATATATATAGATTTAGAAAAAATCTGTGTTGGAGACAAAGTACATATTTATACTGATAAAAGATATATTCATAAAAAGAAAATAAGAGCTAGCTATGATGAATTTATAAAAAGTTTAAATGGAATACAACAAAAGAATGGATTATGGAAGCTACCTAATGAATTAACTAAAAAGCCAATTGATAGTATTTCAAGTAATAAGAGATCAGAATATAAAAAAAGATATCAAATTTTAGAAGAAATTGACAATTCAATAAAAAAAGTAATAACTAATTTTTAAAGTATTATAATTGAGAAAGATTTTTTAAATAATTAGGGGGGGCAATTAATGAAATTAAAAATTTTACCTGTATTTTTTTTACTGTATGGAGCTGCTTATGCTAACATAGCACCTAAAAGTTATGATTTTAAAATATTATATAATCAAGAAAAAATTGAAGGATTTGTACAAATTCCTAAAGGTGGACAATTTGGAACAACAAGTTTAAAACGTCCTACTTTTAATGAAATGGGAATTAGTAAAATTAATTTCCCAGAATTTCAAACACAAATAAACTGGGAAAAATTATCCATCTATGGAGATATTAAATATTCTACATTTAAAGGAGGAGCAACTCTTAAAGAAGATCTTATTACACATAGTAAAATTATTCCTAAAAATTCAAATTTTAAAACAAAACACAAGTATATAGATTATGCTTTAGGAATAAAATATAACTTATATTCATTTAAATTTGCTGAGTTTAAACCTTTATTTGAGTATTCCATTCGTGATTTTTCCTATGAGTATAAAGCTGATATCCCTAACCAAAATAATAAAATTTCAGGAAAAAGAAATTTTGGTTGGGGACAGGTTAATATTGGAATGGATATCATTAATCAACTAACAGATAAATATTGTATTGAAACAACATTTAAATATGGAGTTGCCAATAGTAAAGTTCGTGAATTTTATGCATTGGATATAATTAATAAATATAATATTTATACTGATGCTGTTAAAAATTACCAATTAACTTTTTTATTTGGAATAGGTTATAAAAAATTAGAATTCAAAGATAAACAAAAAGATAGACAAAACTATATAGTTCAAAAAGTGAAACCAAATTTAATTTTTGGATTAGAATATAAAATTTAACTTTATAATAGCTAAAAAATGGTAATTATTTAACTGTGAACCTCTCCCACTTAAAGCTTTCAGCTTTTGAAGTGGGAGCTTCTTGGGAAGTAGTTGCTTTTGTTAGCCAACTATATTTACCAAGCTATCCCCATAGTTCCTATGGTTCTTTTTATTTTATGCTATTTCTTTGATTCTTAGACCTTCAGCTTGTATTTAAGTCTTCAATACAAATAATATTAGGGAAACCTACTGATTTATCTATAAAAAAATTTTTATATGCTTTTAGCTGTTTCATCAGTACACCTCCTACAAAATTATTTACTCTTTTGTCCTTGTTCTTCTATACTTTACTACAAGAATTAAGTGATAATACAACAAAATACCAAATGACAATTACTGTCTAATTTCATTGTTTTTTCTCCTATTTTGATATGTATACTGATTATATTCTATCACTTTATTTTCTAAAAAATAACAAGGCAATTCATCGCACCACCTATAGAGGTGGGCGACTTCTTGCCTATTAGGTTAAAACTTTTTTATTCTCAAGCAATATACCTTAGTTTCCTAATTTATGTAGCTCTTTTTCTAAAATATCAAGAAGTCTATCAAACTCTAAAGCCACTGCTGAAAAACTCTCTTCTTTTTCTAAATCCACACCAGCCTTTTTCAATTGTGTCATTGGATGGTCATTTCCTCCTGATTTAAGAAGGGTTAAGTAATCCTCTTTAGCTTTTTCTCTTGTGCTCTCATCATACTTTGTATTAGTTATTCTATCATATAGATTTGCTGATGATGCAAAACTTGTAGCATACTGATATACGTAATAAGGAGAGTTAAAGAAATGTGGTATTCTTGCCCAGATTATTTTTTGTAACTCATCAATTGTCACTGTATCTCCAAAGTACTCCTTAAATAAGTTTTCCATTATTCCACTTAAGACATCTGGAGTAATAGCCTTTCCCTCTTCCACCAATCTATGTGCCTGTGCCTCATAGTTAGCAAATAAAGTTTGAATATAGAAAGTTCCAACTATATTTCCTAATGCTTGCTCTATTAAAGCGATCTTCTCTATTGGATCTTCTGATTTTTCTATCATATAATCCAATAACAATCTTTCATTGAAAGTAGAAGCAACCTCTGCTACAAATATTGTATAGTTGTGAAGTGCATAAGGTTGATTTTCATTTGAAAGCATAGTATGAAGTGTGTGTCCCAATTCATGAGCTAATGTAAATACATCATCTAAAGTAGATTGATAATTTAGTAACATATAAGGATGAACATCATAAACACCTATTGAGTATGCTCCACTTCTCTTATTTTCAGTTTCAAATACATCTATCCAACCTTCACTTATGGCTTTATTCATCTTTTCAGAATAATCTTCTCCCAATGGAGCTACTGATCTGTATACCATCTCTTTTGCCAAATCATAATCAAACTTTTTGTCATAATCAACAATGTTTATACTATTATCATAATAGTGATACTCTTTTAATTTTAAAGCTCTCTTTCTTAGAGTTACATATCTTTGTAAAGGTGCATTGTTCTTTATAGCTGACTTTAATAGAGTATTAAATACATCTACTGGAACATTTTTAGGCTCTAATGCTTTTTCTAAAGAGGAACCATAGTTTCTTCCCTTAGATGAAGCTACATCTCTTTGAAGTAAGGCTCTATAAATAGCTCCATATGTATTTTTATTATTTTCAAAGGCTCCATATAATGCTTCAAAAGCTTTTTTTCTATCCTCTTGATTCCTATTTGTTCCTAAAACTTTTGAATATATACCATTTGTCACTGGTCCTTCATATCCGTCAGAAAGTTTAACCTCATTCCATTTCATATCTGAGATAGAAAGCTCTGCATATATATCATGAGGAGCTCCCATATATTGTCCATAATATGACAACAATCTCTCCTTACTCTCATCTAATACATGCCCTTGTAATCTATAGATCTCCATAAGTCCAAATTTACGATCTTTTAATTCTATATTTTCAGCCATCCACTTCTCCATTGTTTCTTTAGGAATCTCCAATATCTCTGGAGTTATCCAAGCAGTATTTACAGCATACTCTGTACACAATGCTTGAATCTCTTGTAGCTTTATTGAAGAAGTTTCATCTTTAGAGTTTAAATCTTTTAACATATAGACATAAACATACAATTTATCTAATATTCTCTCTATCTTTTCTTCAAGTTCAACCAATTCAATAAAACCTTTACAATTGTTTTTTATCTTCCCTTTATACTCTGGAATTTTATGCATCAATGACTTTAAACTTCCTAATTCCTGCTCCCATTCATTCCAATCAGAATAAAAATCAGTCATATTCCATTTATATCTATCTGCTATCTCATCTCTTTTTACCATTGTTTCTTCCTCCCGTATCTCTTAATCTAGTCTTTTTAATTTTATCTCTCTATCTCTTGGAAGAACCTTATTCAGTAATACTCCTGAAAATGCTGCCAATGCAAGTCCAGATACTGATACTGTCTCCCATACAACAATATTATCTACAGCAATTCCAAGTACAAATATTATTGAAGCAATTATTAAATTTCTAGAGTTAGAAAAATCTAACCTTGCTTCTACTACCGTTCTTACTCCTACTGATGCTATCATTCCAAAAAGAATTACTGATACCCCTCCCATTACTGGTAGTGGAATTGTCTGTAGTAATATTCCAAATTTTCCTATAAATCCTAAAGCAATAGCATAACAAGCTGCTATTCTAAGAATTGCTGGATCATAGACCTTAGTTACTGCCAATACTCCAGTATTTTCTCCATAAGTTGTATTAGCTGGTCCACCTAAACAACCAGCTACTATTGTGGCAAGTCCATCTCCCAGAAGTGTTCTATGTATTCCTGGATTTTTAAAGAAGTCCTTTCCAACAACGGCACCATTAGTAGTTATATCTCCTATGTGTTCAATAAATACAACTAGAGCTATTGGAGCTATTGCTATTATTCCAGTCAATGACATAACTGGCAATGTTAATAAATCATTTGTAGCTTCTGGTGAAAGTCCTATCCACTTTGCCTGAGAAACTACTCCAAAATCGACCATTCCTAAGCAAGTTGCAACTATATAACCTACAATTACAGCTATTAAAATAGGAATTAATCTTAGAAAAGATTTTTTCATCATAGTTATTAATACCATGGTTAATATTACACAGATGGCTACTATAAGACTTTTTGTATCAAATTTTCCATTTGTATAACCAGCCATTGATAATGCTGTTGGACTCATTCTAAGCCCTATTAGCATTATTATTGGTCCTGTTACTATAGGTGGAAAGAAAGATTTTATCCTCTCTACTCCAAAAGTTTTTACCAAATATGACATCAATACATAAATAAATCCTGCTGCAATTACTCCGCCTTTTATAGACCCTATTCCTTCATTTTTTAAAACTAAAGTTAAAGCTCCTATAAAAGCAAAAGATGATCCTAAAAAAACAGGTACTATTCCTTTTGTACAAAGATGAAATATCAGTGTTCCTGCTCCTGCCGAAATCAGTGCTATCGACGGATTTAACCCTGTTAAAAAAGGAACTAATACAGTTGCTCCAAACATTGCAAGTACATGCTGTATTCCAAGTATAAATCTAGTATTTCCTACTATTTTTTCATTTTTTTCTTTTAATTGCATTTTTATAAATCTCCTCCAACTCTCTCTATTTTTTTAATTTTGATAAAAATTTTTCCTCATTTACAATAAATCTGCTATGCTCCCCTTCTCCTACAAGTGTCTCCCCATGCAATACTTTTACTGCAAAATCTAATCTCTTTCCTTCAATTTTTTTTAAAATAGCAATACATTCCAACTCATCTCCAATAAGATTAGCCTTAAGATGTTTAATATTTACTGATATTCCCACTGTAGTATCCCCTTTTTCCAATTCGCATTGGACAAGAGAAAAGGCTGTACTTTCCATTAAAGCTATCATCATAGGTGTAGAAAATACCTCTAAAGCTCCTGAAGCTACTTTTGCTGCTGTTTCATTTTCCTTTACTACCTTTTTTTGTGTTAAACTCATTCCTTCTTTCAACATAATTTTCCTCCTGCATTAAAAATTTATTTAGAACTATCTAATTACTATTCCTAGTAATCTTCCCTTGTGAAATGATATTTTGCACCTATCTTCTATGATAATATTACTCATACATATGCTATCTCCTCTATGAAGAGTATACTTGTCTAATGGGTATTTAACTCCTTTTAGTGTCAAGCTCTCCACCTTTTCAGAGAAAGGAACAAAAGATATAGTTTTTCCCCTTTGAAATAGAATAACTTTATCCTTTTCTATCCCAAAAATCTCCTCTTGTTCTGTTATAAAACTAAGATTTTTAAATTTAAATATTAAATTCAAATTTGTAAGCTCATGGTCCTTTCGACCACCTAAGCCACCTATAATTATTATTTTATCATAGTTTTTTTGTGCTACATATTGTAATACTAACTCCCCATCAGTAAAGTTTTTTTCTTTTGGGAATCTCTTTATTTGAACTCCTACTTTTTTATATTTTTGCAACACCTCCTCTGAAACAGAATCTAAATCCCCCCAAATTTCACTTGGTAAAATTTCTAATTGCTCAAGAAGATTAGCACCTCCATCAGCACAGTAAATATCTCCCCAGTCTCTTCTCAAAAGATCTAGATAAAATTTTTTACTCCCCAACAGTTCTCCATTAAAAAAAATATATGCTCTTCTCATATTCTCCCTCTAATCATCATCAAATTCAATATTTACAATTATAAAAATTGGTAAGTGGTCTGATATTTTATCCTTCATAAGCTTATACTTATTTTTTGTAAAATCTAATGCTCCACTCCTTCCATCAAACTCTTGAGTATAAATTTTTGATAAAAACATATTATCATAAGAGTTTGCCAATTTTTCTTTTCCTATTGTAGTTTTTATTCTTGGAGAAATTGTATAAACTATTTCATCTTTATGCTTGAACATATTCTCAAAAGCTTCATCTTGAGCACTTAGATTAAAATCTCCAGCTATGATAATATCATTTTCATTTTCATCTAAATTTTGAAAATAATCATATACACTATTCATTTTAAATGCCTCTGCTCTTCTTTGTGACTCTTTTTTTCCAAAAATTGTATGAACCATAACCATAGTAAAATCAAAATTACCTATTTTGAAATCTGCTCCATATGGTGGCCTTTCAAAATTATCCTCTTCATCTGGATAAAATCCTCTTTCCTGTAAAAAATTTATTCTCTTTTTTTTCCATATATATGCATAATACTCTTTATAACTACGTCTCCCAACTGAATAAGGAGATATGTGGTATCCCCATTTTTCTCCACTCTCTTTTTCCAATTCTTTTACCAATTTTTCTATCCCTTCAACACTCATCACTTCAACAAGTCCAACCATATCAAAGTTTTTTAGAACATTACTCAATAGTTTATAATCTTTTTGACTTTTGCCTAATCTCAAGGTATTAAAGGAAGCTATATATGCATCTTGAGCAAAAAGAGAAAAGGATAATAATAAATATAAAATAATTCTTCTTATCCTCACTATTTTTTTCCTCCTCTCTAGTTTTATTCAATATTATATCATTTTTTAGAAAAATTACTAAGTAAGAATTTGACTTTTTTTATTTTTTCAACTATAATTTTTCTAATATAGATATAATTAAATTATTTAAGGGAGGTATGTAATGATTGCGGCTTTTTTTGATATTGATGGAACTATTTTTAGAAACTCTCTTTTGACTGAACATTTTAAAAAATTAATTAAATATGATTTATTGGATTTTAGGGAATATGACAGAAGAGTTAAAGAAGCGTTCAAACTCTGGGATGAGAGAGTTGGAAATTATGATAATTATCTCGAAGACCTTACTGGTACATATGTTGATGCTATAAAAGGACTTCCTATAAGATACAATGATTTTGTAGCTGACAAAGTAGTAGAATTAAAAGGAAATAAGGTATATACCTATACTAGAGAGATGATCAAATGGCACAAATCACAGGGACATCTTGTAATCTTTATCTCTGGAAGTCCTGATTTTTTAGTTTCTAGAATGGCTAAAAAATGGGACGCAGATGATTTTTGTGGTTCTACTTATCATATTTGTGAAAATGGAACTTTTACTGGAGAGATCTCTCCAATGTGGGACTCAAAAAATAAATTAAAATCTATCCATATGTTTTGTGAAAAATACAACATTGACTTAGATAAAAGTTTTGCCTATGGAGATACCCATGGAGATATAACTATGTTGGAGCTAGTTGGTCATCCTAAGGCTATTAATCCTAGTTTAGAATTATTAACTAATATCAAAAATACACCTAATTTGATGGATAAAACAGAGATCATAATTGAAAGAAAAGATGTCATATACTCTGTTAACTCTGATGTTAAAGTTTTAAATAACAACTTATAATAGAAAACAATTATTTCAAAGTTAAATGGAGATATCTATTTGGAAGATACAACTGCTGGAACCCTCTTCCTTGTGGGTTTTAACTCATTTTTAAAAAAAATTTTGTACAATTTGAACAATTTTATCTTATTTTCAAATAAAATTGTTCTTTTTTTTTACAAATTATACTTGACTTTTTTAAAACACAGGAATATAATTAATCATATAGATAACTAATCAAGTATAGATTAAATGTTGTTGATAGATTAAAAGAGGGGGTCATTTTATGCTTTTTAAAACTAGTGAAATCCATGAGGAGTTACGTAAAAAAGTTAGAGAGTTTGCTGAAACAGAAGTTAAACCAATTGCTTTTTCTTTAGATCAAAATAATGAATTTCCTACTGAGGCTATTAAAAAATTTGCTGAGATGGGATTTATGGGTATACCCTATCCTAAAGAGTATGGTGGAGCAGGTATGGACACTTTAAGCTATGCTATAGCTGTTGAAGAATTATCAAGAGTCGATGGTGGTACAGGAGTTATACTATCAGCACATGTTTCTTTAGGTACCTATCCTATTTACGCTTTTGGAACTGAGGAACAAAAACAAAAATATCTTATTCCTTTAGCTTCTGGTGAAAAACTTGGAGCCTTTGGTTTGACTGAACCCAATGCAGGAAGTGATGCTGGTGGAACTGAAACAACTGCTGAATTAATTGGAGATTACTACATTTTAAATGGTGGAAAAATCTTTATAACAAATGCTGATAAAGCTGATACATATATTATTTTTGCTGTTACTACTCCAGATGTAGGAACAAGAGGAATTAGTGCTTTTATTGTGGAGAAAGGTTGGGAAGGGTTCACATTTGGTGACCATTATGATAAGATGGGAATTCGTTCATCTTCAACTGCTGAATTAATTTTTAATAATGTAAAAGTTCCCAAAGAAAACCTTTTAGGAAAAGAAGGAGAAGGATTTAAAATTGCAATGGCTACCCTTGATGGTGGTAGAATTGGAATAGCTTCTCAAGCTCTAGGAATTGCACAAGGAGCTTATGAAAATGCCCTTGAATATGCTAAAGAGAGAGTACAATTTGGAAAACCAATAGCTCAACAACAGATTGTCTCTTTCAAATTGGCTGATATGGCAACAAAATTGAGAGCAGCTAGATTTTTGGTATATAGTGCTGCAGAATTAAAGGAAAATCATGAACCTTTTGGAATGGAGTCAGCTATGGCTAAACAGTATGCTTCTGATATATGTCTTGAGGTAGTTAATGATGCTTTACAAATATTTGGTGGATCTGGTTATTTAAAGGGAGTGGAAGTAGAACGTGCTTATAGAGATGCTAAAATTTGTACTATTTATGAGGGAACTAATGAGATTCAAAGAGTGGTTATAGCTTCTCACATCATTGGAAAGATGCCTAAAGCTGAATTAACTAAGAAAAAAGCAAAGGGAAATGGTGGAGCAACTGGACTTCGTAAAAACATTATTTTTAAAGATGGAACTATGGAAGAAAAAGTTAATGCATTAGTTGAAAGTTTAAAAAATGATGGTTATGATTTCACTATTGGAATACCTTTAGATACACCAATTCCTCAAGCTGAACGTGTAGTAAGTGCTGGAAAAGGAATTGGAGCAAAAGAAAATATGAAACTTATTGAAGATTTAGCTATTCAGGCTGGAGCTGCAATTGGCTCATCAAGACCTGTAGCTGAAACTTTAAGATACCTTCCTCTAAATCGTTATGTAGGAATGTCTGGTCAAAAATTCAATGGTAACCTTTACATTGCCTGTGGTATTTCGGGAGCAGGGCAACACTTAAAAGGAATTAAAGATGCTACTACAATAGTTGCTATCAATACAAACCCTAATGCTCCTATATTTAAAAACTCTGATTATGGAATTGTTGGAGATGTTAAAGAAATTCTTCCACTATTAGCTAAAGCTTTGGATAATGGCGAACCTAAAATGCCAGCTCCTCCTATGAAAAAAATGAAAAGAGTAATTCCTAAACCAAGTAGACCTTCATCTTGGAAAAGATATGTATGTGGTGGTTGTGGTTATGAGTACGATCCAGCAATTGGAGATGAAGAAAATGAAGTTGCTGAAGGAACACTTTTTGAAAAATTACCTGAAGAATGGATTTGTCCAAATTGTGGTGATGAAAAAACTGCTTTTATTGAGATAGAAGATTAATCTTAGGAGGAAAATATATGCATAACGTAAGAAAGATAACTGATGATTTATACTGGATAGGAGGAGATGAGCACCGTCTACACCTATTTGAAAATATACATCCCATATCTAGAGGAGTTTCTTATAACTCTTATTTACTTTTAGATAAAAAAACTGTTCTATTTGATACAGTGGATTGGGCAATAGGACGTCAATTTATAGAGAATATAAAATATGTTTTAAAAGATAGAAAATTAGATTATATGGTAATCAATCATATGGAACCTGACCATGCTGCAATGATACAAGAGATCATAATGCATTATCCTGAAGTAAAAGTTATTAGTTCTGAAAAAGCTTTCTATCTTATGAATCAATTTGGATTTAGTGTAGATCCTGAAAAGTGTGAGACAGTTGTTGAAGGAGATACAAAATCTTTTGGTAAACACAAAATACTATTTGTAGCTGCTCCTATGGTTCACTGGCCAGAAGCTATGGTAAGTTTTGATTTAACAAATGGAGTACTATTTAGTGCTGATGCTTTTGGAAGTTTTGGAGCTTTAGATGGAAAACTTTTTAATGATGAAGTGAATTTTGATAGAGATTGGATAGATGATGCTAGAAGATATTATACTAACATAGTTGGTAAATATGGCCCTCATGTGCAGGCTCTTCTAAAAAAAGCTAGTAGTATAGATATTAAAATGATCTGCCCTCTTCATGGACCTGTATGGAGAAATAATTTTGAATATCTCTTAGATAAATATAATAGATGGAGTAAATATATTCCAGAGGAAAAAGGGATTATGATTGTCTATGCTTCAATGTATGGAAATACTGAAAATGCTGCGTCTGTACTAGCTACTAAACTAGTAGAAAGAGGTATGACTAATGTTCATATGTATGATGTTTCAAAAGTTCACATTTCTGAATTAATAGCTGAAACTTTTAAATATAGTCACATTGTTTTTGCTTCTGTTACTTATAATCTTGGAATTTATCCTCTAATGCATAATTATTTAATGGATATGAAAGCTCTCAATGTACAAAAAAGAACTGTTGCTATAATTGAGAATGGTTCTTGGGCCTGTAAATCAGGTAGCTTAATAATGAAGTGTCTAGAAGAGATGAAAGATATGAATGTTTTAAATGAAAAAATTACTTTAACATCATCTATGACAGATGATAACCATATTGATATGGATAATTTAGTTGGTTCTATCTTAGAGTCAATGAAATAGATTCCCTCATAAAAACAGGAGTAGAGCTTATCTCCCTCTTCTCCTGTTTTTTATTCTATTCTTCATTATTTTATATCTCTTGAACTTATAGTATATTTGAGCAAATGTAGAAACTACAATTATTCCCATTGTTATTGCTACTGTTATCATCAGTGTTTCAATTCCCTTTTGAATTGCTTCTTCCACCCTATGTTCCACAGCATAAGACATTGTAAAGTAAACTCCACTTCCAGGAACCAATGGTATCAAACTAGCTATTAAAGTTGAAGTCACTGGTGTTTTTAGAATTCTAGCTATTATTTCAGAGTATATTGTTATCCCAACTGATGAGTAAAAAAATGATACTGGATCTGAATTTCCACTGGATCTGAAAAGGATATATATAGCCCAGCCAATAGCTCCACCAACACTTGCATATATTAATTTTTGTCCTTTTAGATTAAAGATAATACCAAAAGCAAATGTACTTCCAGCTGCTGCAATCATTTCAATTATAACACGACTATCCATTTATATCTCTCCCAATTTTAAGATTAAAAATAGTGCAAAACCTGTTCCAGAAGCTAAGGCTATTCCTATTAAAAAAGCTTCCACAGCTCTTGAAATACCTGACACTAAATCGCCAACTACCAGATCTCTAATGGCATTTGTAAAGGCAATTCCTGGTACCAATAGCATCAACATACCTATTGTTGAATAAGATACAGTACTTAGTATTCCAAGCTTCACTCCTAAATATGAAACAAGTGTACATATGCTTCCACCTAAAGTATTTAAAAAGAAGGTATTTGTTTGAAGTTTGTTAGCAAAGTCAGATATTAAAAATACCAAGCCTCCACCTACAAAAGCTACTATTCCATCTGCTAAACTTCCTTTATAGAGCAAAGCAAAGAAAAATGCTCCCAAACAGTAAGCTAAAAAATAGGTATATTTACTATATGGAACCTCTCTATTGATTTTGTTTACCTCTTCTGTAAATTTATGAAAATTATATTTATTTAAATCTCTCACTAACTGATTTATTGAATGAACTTTATTTAAATTTATTGTCCTTGAATTTATTCTCTCTACAGCTGAATAAATTTCTCCTCTATGATTTTTTACTGAAGTTATAATACAAGTAATAGAAACAAAACATTGAGCATTTAAATTATGGTGTCTACATATTCTCGTTATTATATCCTCCACTCTATATGTTTCTGCCCCATTTTGTAAGGCAATTTTACCAGTCATATTAGCCAAAGTTAATATCTTATTCTCAATAATCATAGTATACCTCACTTTATTTAAACATTTTTAAAACTGTCTCTGAATAATTACCATTTTCATTGTGTACTATCAAAGGTGGTAATACCCTCAAACCAGAGTTACCGTTTTTTATTCCCTCAATTAGTAAAATTTTTCCCTCTTTCTTCATTTTAGTATAACAAAATTGTATTCTTTTTGGTTCAATCTTATATTTTTTCATTGTTTCAATAATATCTATCAATCTGTCAACTCTATGAACCATTACAAAATATCCCTTATCTTTTAAAAGACTAGCTGATGTTGCTAATAATGAGTTCAGATTAATTGTTATCTCATGACGAGCGAGTGATAATTGATCTAGATCATTCAACTGTTTCTCCTCTCCATGAAATTTGAAAAATGGTGGATTTGTTACTACTAAATCCATACTCCCTCTTTTAAAGTGAGCCGCCCAATTTTTCATATCATCATTTATAATCTCAATCTGATTACATAATTTATTCAACTCTACATTCCTTTTAGCCAATTCACTTGATATTTTCTGTATCTCTATACCGTAAATTTTAGAAGCTGTTCTCTTGGATAAGAATAGAGGTATCACTCCATTCCCAGTTCCCAAATCCACTATTTTTTTCGTTGTTCTAGTTATTGTTGCAAACTCTGCTACCAACAAAGAATCTATTGAAAAAGAAAAATGATCTGCTCTTTGAATGATTTTCATATCTTTCTGCAAAAGATCAATAACTGTTTCAAATCTATTTTCATCATTCATAAAAAATGATCCTCCTAAAGTTTAATTTACTACTATTTTTTTATGATTTTCTAATACCTTTATAATTGAAAAGTTTCAAAGTTATTATTTAACTCTAAATATATAGCCTCAACTTTTTTAGTCACCGGATTATAAATACTCATCTTTTCTAATATTAAGAAAATCACCTCTATACCACATATTGAGTATTGTACATTGTTTGATAGAATCTACCTAGCTCCATCAACTCTTTATGACTTCCCTTCTCAATAATAGCTCCATCTTTTAATACTAATATCAAATCAGCATTTTTTATTGTGGACAGTCTATGAGCTATTACAAAACTAGTTCTATTCTTAGTTATATTCGCTATAGCTTTCTGAAGTTTCAATTCTGTTCTAGTATCAACTCCACTTGTTGCTTCGTCTAATATTAAGAATTTCGGATTAGAAGCTATTATTCTTGCAATTGTTATCAACTGTTTCTGTCCTTGAGAAAGTACCATATTGTCCTCACTTATTATTGTATCATATCCCATAGGTAATTTACTAATAAAATCATGAGCACAAGCTAATTTTGCACTATTTATAATATCCTCATCAGATATATTTTCATTTCCATATTTTATATTTTCAGCAATTGTTCCTGTAAATAACCAACTGTCTTGCAATACCATACCAAACAGTTTTCTTAAATCTGATTTCTTATACTCCTCTATATTGACTCCATCAAGAAGAACCTCTCCAGAAGAAATATCGTAAAATTTCATCAAAAGATTTACTATTGTTGTCTTTCCTCCACCAGTAGGACCAACTATTGCAACTAATTTTCCACCATCTACTTTAAATGATAGATCTTTTAATACAGCTACATCCTTTTCATATGAGAAATTTACATTTCTAAATTCAACACTTCCTCTTATCTCATCTGACTTTAACTCTCTATCTCCACCTAAACTATCCTCTTTTAGTTCCATAAATTGGAAAAATCTCTCTGAACTAACTATTACAGTCTGTATTATATTATATGCCTCTGATATACTTGCAATGGGTCTATTGAAAAGTTTAGAATATATGATAAAACTAGATAACTCTCCTAAATTTAATCTTCCCTTCAATATAAACATAGCTCCAATAAAAATTATAAACGAATACCCTATATTGTTTATAAAGTTCAATGTAGGAAAATTAAATCCTGAGAAAAATAGAGTTTTTACAGCATTCTCTTTATAGTCTTCATTCAATCTCTTAAATTTTTCAATAGCTCTCTTCTCATAAGAGAATGACTTTACCTCAGATTGCCCTGTCAACATCTCATCTACAAAACTATTTAATTTCCCTAGATATCTTTGCTGTATTCTTCTTTTTTCCTTACTTTTCATAGTGATTTTCTTTAAGAATACTCCAGTTATGGATACCAATATTAACTGTATTATTGTCAATGATGGACTGATATATATCATTATAACCAATGCAGTTGAAATAGTTAATATATTCACTATTATTCTAGTTCCAATCTGTGATAGAGAACTACTTATATTATCTATATCATTTATTAAAATCGTTAAAATATTTCCCTGTGACATAGTATTAAATGTTTTTAATGGAAATTTATGTATCTTTGAGAAAGCATTTTTTCTCATTGTATTTACTATCTCTTGGGATATTACATTCATCTTTACATTCTGTATCAAAGATAGAAAAGCCCCTAATATATAAATTAATAGTAATGCTCCAGATATCTGCCCTAAAAATATAAAATTCTCTCTACTCATACCAATATGTATTTGATTTATAGCTTTTCCCACCAAATATGGTCCTATCAATGTAAAAATATTTCCTATTATTGCTAAAATTACTAAAAATAAAAATTTATGTCTATACTGATAGAGATATGGAGTTAATTTTTTTAACATATTATTCTTCATCTTCACACTCTCCTGTTATACATATCTCTTGAGATTCACAGATCTCTCTATACACACCACAAGTTTCTACCAGTTTTTCATGTGTATCAAAACCTGCTATCTTACCATTATCTAATACCATTATTCTATCCATTTTTATCAATGAAGATATTTTTGGAGAGATTGTTATTGTTGTAACATGTTTCATATATCTCTTCAACTCTTCCTTCAAATTATACTCTGTTATAAAATCTAAAGAACTGAAACTATCATCAAATATCAAAATATCTGGTTGTTTCAATAGAGTTCTAGCTATTGATACCCTCTGTTTTTGTCCTCCTGAAAGGTTATTTCCACCCTTTATTAACTGTGTTTCATACTTTTCAGGTAATTTCTCTATAAACTCTTTTCCTTGAGCTATATGTGCCACAAGTTCGAGTTTCTCTTTAGAAGCATTTTGATCTCCCCACATTATATTCTCTTTTACACTTTGTGAGAAAAGAAAGGCTTTTTGTAATACCAAGCCAATTTTTTTTCTTAAATTTCCCTCTTTATATCTTTTTATATCTACTCCATCTACTCTTATCTTACCTTTTACTGGATCATAAAATCTTGGAATAAGAGAAACTAGAGTAGATTTTCCAGAGCCTATTCCTCCAATTATACCTATATTCTCTCCTCTTCTTATTTTAAAATCTATATCTTCCAAGACATATTTGTCACTTTTATCATAAGAGAAATAAACATGATTAAACTCTAAAACATTGTCCACTAAATTGTGTTCAAAATCCTCTTGAGTGATCTCCTCAATCTCCTCACCTATTATCTCCTTCACTCTTTTGTAAGATATACTTGTTTTACTATATAGACTAAATAAGAAAGATAGAGCATTCATAGCAAAAAGTATCATATTGAGATAGTTGATAAAGGCTACTATCTCTCCTAATTGCATCTTTCCATAATGTACTCTTATCCCTCCAAACCACAATACTGCAACTACTCCAACATTCATAAGTAGAGTTATAAATGGAAGTTTACTTATCATAAGATTTTCAGCTACTATACTCTGCTCTTTGAGATCATCATTTTTTTCATTAAATCTCTCTTCCTCTATCTTCTCCTTAGATAGAGCTCTTACCACTTTTATTCCAGATAGATTTTCTCTTAATATCAAAGTCAAATTATCTAATTTTTTCTGCACTAAAGCATATAATCCAAAAGATTTTTTTACATAATAAAGAGTTAGATATATTATCAATGGTGCAATTATTATGAATATGATTGAGAGTGTAGGATTTATAATTATAGCCATAATTACAGCTCCTACTCCTGTTGTCAATCCTCTCAATACCATTCTTATACACATTAGGAACATATTTGTTATCTGATCCACATCTTTAGTTATTCTTGTAATTAAAGAAGCTTGTGAAAATTTATTTAATTGATTGAATGTAAAGTGTTGAATTTTTGTAAATATGCTATCTCTCAAATTTGCTCCAAACTCCTGAGAAGTTTTTGAAGAGAAATAGTTTGATAAGATGGCTGATAAATAACCTAATATAGCTACTCCTATCATCTTCTCTCCCATATTTAATATATAATCAAAGTCTCTATTTGAAACACCTATATCTATTACCTTTGCCATTATAAGTGGAAGTGTCAAGTCTGCAAAAGATTCTCCCATTTTAAAAAGTGCTGCTATCATTCCCCTAAATAAATAGGATTTAAAATATTTAAACATTATCCCTCCTGAAATAATTAGTTTTACAAAATATTTAGTATTTACCAGATTTAATTTTATCATATATTCACTTTAAATAATAGAGCAATTTAGTTAAAATTTATTAATTAATTTTTTTATTTTTGTAATCTTTTTGTCACACTCATATGATACCATAAAATATATAAAAAATCTTTCCCCAAAATATTTTATATAAATGAAAATAGTGGAGTTTGTTCTCTGCTATTTTTTTTATTAACATATATGTAATAAATTTTTAATTTCTCCTTAATTTTTACTTTTTCTATGCTACTTTTTGTTACCTTTCTATTATTTTTTCTTTGTATCAAAAGAAAAAAGCTAAAGAGATACAAAATCTCTTTAGCTAATTTCAAAGATTAGAGCTATTTAAAATTTACAACAGCCCCTATTATTTTTTCTTTCTCAAAGCAGAATAAACTGATAATAAAGATAAAATCAAAAATACAATAGTTATTGGTCTAGTCCATAAAAAAGAATAAGAGCCTTCATACATTAAAACAGCTTTTCTTAAATTTGTTTCTAACATTGGTCCTAATATAACTGATAATACTATGGGAGAACTTGGCATTTTTATTTTCCCCATAATATAACCAATTATTCCAAATGCAAAAGTAACCCCTACATCAAAAAGACTATTATTCATAGAATAAGAACCAATTGTTGAAAGCATTAATATACTAGGTATCATTAGTATTTTAGGAATTTCAACAATTCTACTATAAAATTTTATTCCTGCTAATCCAATAATAAGCAATAAAATGTTACCAAGTATCATTGAACTAAATAAACCATAAACAATTTCTGGATTTTGTTCAAATAATAAAGGACCAGGAGTTAAACCTTGAATTATAAGAGCACCTAATAAAACTGCTGCAACAGCATCTCCAGGAACACCAAGAGTTAAAAGAGGAACTAAAGCACCACCAGTAACCCCATTATTTCCAGCTTCAGGAGCTGAAATTCCAATCAAACTCCCCTTACCAAATTTTTCATCTTTATTACTTCTTTTAGCTTCATTATAACAAACAAATGCAGCTATATCTGCTCCAGCTCCTGGAATTGAACCTATAAATGTACCAATTACACCTGATTTTATAATAGTAGGTAAACAATGCTTCAACTCTTTTAAATTCATATAAGATTTATCCATTGTTATATTTGTTTTAATTTCTTTTTCATCAATTAAAAGTTCTATTTGATTAAAAACCTCTGAAACAGCAAATAAACCAATCAATACTGGAATTACAGAAAAACCATTCAATAAATCTACAACATCAAAAGTAAATCTAGGATAACTAGTTATATAATCCATTCCAAATGTTGAAATTAATAATCCAATAACTCCAGCGATAATTCCTTTAAGAAAATTTTCTGCAGAGATACTGGCTATTATAGTTAAACCAAATAAAGCTAATGCAAAATATTCAGGTGCTGAAAATCTTAAAGCAAACTTTGCCAAAAAAGGTGAGATTGTAACAAGAGCTATACAACTTATTAGCCCACCACAAGCTGAAGCTATTGTTGAAACACTTAAAGCTTTAGCAGGATGCCCTTGTTTTACTAATGGATATCCATCAAAACATGTAGCTGCAGATGCTGGAGTTCCAGGTGTATTTAATAAAATTGCTGAAATAGACCCACCATAGATAGCTCCTATATAAATTCCAACAAGCATTATTAAACCAGTTACAGCATCCATTCCAAAAGTAAATGGTAATAGAATAGCTACTCCCATTGTAGCTGTTAAGCCAGGTAAAGCTCCAATAATTATTCCACCTGTAACACCTAATATTAAATAAATAAAATTTCCTAATTGTAAAGCAGTCAATAAACCATCTAATAAATGTTGCATCATAATTCACTTTCCTTTCTAAATAAATATTCCTGTTGGCAATGAGACTTTAAATATATATGTAAATAAAAGATATAATCCTAATGGAAATAATATTGAATATATTATTTTTAATAAAATTGAATTTTTTTTGAAAAGTGACATAATACTAAAAGAAAATAATACTGTAGATATCAAATATCCTAATTTTCCAATAATAAAAATATATATTGCAAAAATAAATATGGTAGCTAAAGTATATCTTATATTTTTATTTTCTTGAATCGTTTTATCTTTAGAAAAAAATAAAAATATGCTTAAAATAATTAATATAAATCCTACAATTTTTGGAAAAAAATCTGGTCCTAGTCCACTATCTCCAATATAACTCATATCAAAATTATTTGCTGAATATATAATTATAGCACTTATTATACATAAAATTACAGAAAAAATCTTCTCTAACAAAATAACCTCCTCAAGTAAAAAAGGGGAATTGGAAGAGCAATTCCCTTTTAAAATTTTATAAATTATAAAATTTATTTTAAATTATCAATAATTTCTTTGATAACCATAGTATCTTCTTCTATGAAATTACCAAATTCTTCAGGACCTAAATATTTTACTCCAAAATTAGCTTTCTCCATAAAATCTACAAAATCATCAGATGAAGTTACATTTTTTATTGCTTTATTTAAAGTATCTATTATCTCAGGATTGGTTCCTTTAGGAACAGCTATTCCTCTCCAAGTTCCTGAAACAACATCATAGCCTAATTCATTTAATGTAGGAACTTCTGCTAAGCTTTCTATTCTTTCATTAGCCATCAAACCTAATGCTCTAAATTGTCCTGATTTTATTTGACCTATAGCTTCTCCAGGTCCCATCAAAGCAAAATCAGCATGATTTCCTAATAAAGCTGGAACTACTTCTCCAGCACCATTATATGGAATATGATTGAATTTAACTCCAGTTTTATTTTCAATAGCTAAAGCATAAAAATTTGGTTTTGCTGTACTTGCAAATTTTACTTTTTCAGGTCTTTCTTTAGCATCTTTTATTAACTCGTCAAAAGACTGGTATTTAGAATCTTTTCCTACTAAAACAACAGTAGGGTCCATATTGACTAAAGAAACTAAATCAAAATTTTTATAAGTTATTGGTGATAATTTCATTAAAGGTAATGAAATTATTTCTCTTGTTATCATTGTAACAGTATATCCATCTTTTTTGGATGTTGATCCATAAGTCATTCCTACAGCACCAGCTCCACCAGTTCTATTAACAATAATAATTGGTTGTCCTAATTCTTTCTCCAATAAACTTCCTAATTTTCTTGCTACAGCATCTGTTCCACCACCAGCAGCAAAAGGAACAACAAGATTTATGTTTTTATTAGGATAACCTTTTGCAAAACTAAAAATACTTAGAATAAACATTAAAATTGTACATAAAAACTTTTTCATTTCTCCTCCTTTTTATACTGTACTATTTTATTACTTATAGTATTGTAAAATTTACAATCTGTATTTAAAATTCTATTAATAATTATACAGCAATTTAAATATTAAGCAATTATTAATGCAACCATAAAGTTTCTTATATGAAACTATATAACAAATAATAATTAACAATCATGTATTTATAATATTTTCAAAGTTTCTTATATAAAACTTTAAAATATTTAGATATTTTAATAGAATTATAAAACCCTCTCTAAATAATTATATAATTATCTAGAGAGGGTTAAAAATTTTAATTAGTCCTCATATCCATTAGGATGAGTTTTATGCCAATTCCAAGCAGTTTCTATAATTTTATCAAGAGTGTTATATTTAGGCTTCCAATTTAACTCTCTCATTGCTTTTTCAGAAGTAGCTACAAGCTTAGCAGGATCTCCAGCTCTTCTAGGAGATACAACAGCTGGGATAGGGTGACCTGTTACCTTTCGAGTAACTTCTATTACCTCTTTAACAGAGAATCCCTCACCATTACCTAGATTGAATATAGCACTCTCCTCTCCTTTATAAAGTCTTTTTAGAGCAAGGATATGTGCATCAGCAAGGTCCATAACATGAATGTAATCTCTTATGCAAGTTCCATCAGGAGTAGGATAGTCATCTCCATACATTCCTATACTCTCTCTCTTTCCTAGAGCAACTTGTAAAATTATGGGGATAAGGTGACTTTCAGGATTGTGATCTTCTCCAATCTCTCCACTTGGATGTGCCCCTGCAACATTGAAGTATCTCAATGCAGTAAATTTTATACCATAAGCTAGATCACACCATTTCATCATTTTTTCAACTGCTAACTTACTCTCTCCGTAAGGATTGGTAGGGAAAGTCCTATCTGTTTCTAATATAGGGATATTTTCAGGCTCTCCATAAGCTGCAGCAGTTGAAGAGAAAACAATATGTTTAACTCCATGTTTCCTCATAGCTTTTAACAAGCAAAGAGTTCCATAGAAGTTATTTTCAAAGTATTTTAATGGTTCTGTCATACTTTCACCAACTAGAGAGAAAGCAGCAAAATCTATAACTCCCTCTATCCTGTTTTCTTTGAACACTCTATCTAAAAATTCTTCATCTCTTAGATCACCAAGAACAAGTTTTGCTTTTTCATGCACTGCATCTACATGTCCAGTTAAAAGATTATCTAAAACAACAACCTCCTCTCCACTATCTATAAGGGCTCTAGTTACATGACTTCCAATATAACCAGCACCTCCACATACTAAAACTGACATAATTAGCCTCCTTAAAATTAAATACTATTTATATGGTCAACAAATCTTAGTAAACCACTTTGTCCTTTCTCATCTCTTTTATACACTCCAGCATCTTCTAAAACTCTTGAGAAAGTTATACCTACTTCAGATTTTAATATATCATAAGCATTTTGAGAAGAGATTTTTTCATATTTTTTCATAATATTTTTAATCCACTCTAAATGTTTCTCAACTTTACTATCATTTTGTATTCTATTTTCATAGTCATTTTCAACTATATACCTACTTAAAATCTCCAACTCCTCTTTTAGTCTTCCAGGAAGAACAGCTAGTCCCATAACCTCAATAAGCCCGATATTCTCTTTTTTAATATTGTGTACATCAGAGTGAGGGTGGAATATTCCAAGGGGGTGCTCTTCACTAGTTCTATTATTTCTTAAAACTAGATCCAATTCAAATTTCTCTCCTCTTCTTCTTGCTATAGGAGTAATTGTATTGTGTGGAGTATTTTCACTATAAGCAAGAATACCTAAAGCTTCATCACTATACTCTCTCCAATTATTTAGGATCTTATCAGCTAAATCCACCAACTTTTCTCTATTTTTACTAGAGATTCTAATAACTGACATAGGCCACTTAACAATACCAGCTTCTACATCTTCAAATCCTTTAAATGATATTTTTTTCTCAATAGGAGCCTTAGCCATAGGAAATTCATGGTGTCCACCTTGGTAATGATCATGACTAAGGATAGATCCACCCACGATTGGTAAATCGGCATTAGATCCTAAGAAATAGTGTGGTAAAATCTCTGTAAAACCTGTTAATCTATTGAGAGCTTCTTTAGTTATCTTCATAGGTCTATGCTCTTTAGCAAAAACTATAGCATGTTCATTGTAATATACATATGGAGAGTATTGCATAAACCACTCTTTATTAGTAAGAGTTAGAGGTATAACTCTATGATTTTGACGTGCAGGATGATTTAATCTACCTGAATATCCAATATTTTCATAACAAAGTAAACATTTAGGATAAGAGGCTTGAGGCATCAATCTCTCTCTAGCAATATCTCTAGGATCTTTTTCTGGCTTAGAAAGATTTACTGTTATCTCCATATCACCATACTCAGTAGAAGAGAACCAGTGCATATTTTTAGCTATTCTATCCATTCTTATATAGTTAGATTTTTGTGCAAAATTATAATAGAAATTTGTTGCAATTTCTATTCCTTTCTCTTGAGCAAGTTTTTCAAATTTATCTATAATTTGAGTTGCTGTAGGAGTTATTTTTCCCATTACTTTAGTATCAAAAAGATCTCTTAAAGTGATAGTATCCTCAATTATTGAGTTTTTAACAGCGTAATCACAAATATTTTTTAATATCTTAGTAGGATAATCAGGAGTCTCATTCTCAGTTATCTCTACCTCTTCCCATTCAGATATATTTAGTAGTTCTAAGATCTCATTTCTAGCAATAATCTCATCATATTTACCTATCAACTCATTTTTTAATCCAAAAGCTAGTAATAGTTTGATCTCTTTAAAAATATTCATTAAAATTCCCCCAACTTTCTACTTCCATCACCTATCTTAGCAACATAAAAATCAGCTACTAAACCTGTTTTAGCTGTATATTTTTCTCCAACAGATTTAATAAAGTTATCAATATTTTCATCTTTAACAATACTAACTGTACAACCACCAAATCCAGCACCAGTCATACGAGCTCCAATTACTCCTTCAGCTTCCCAAGCAGCTTCTACTAAAGAATCTAGCTCAAAACCAGTTACTTCATAATCATCTCTTAAAGAGATATGAGAGGCATTCATAAGCTTACCAAAAGATGTTATATCTCCTGATTTTAATTTTTGAACAGCTTCCACAGTTCTAGCATTTTCTGTTACAGCATGAGTGGCTCTTTTAAGTTGTTCTTCATCAGTTATGAAGTGTTTTACTTCATTGAATCTATCTACAGAAAGCTCTCCTAAGTATTTAATATCTATACCATTTTCATTTAAAACTTTTACAGCTGCTTCACAAGAAGCTCTTCTTTCATTATATTTAGAGTCAGCAAGCCCTCTTTTTTTATTAGTATTAGCTATAACTACAGAGGCACCATTTAAAGAGATAGGTGCATATTGATAGTTTAAAGAGTTGCAATCTAAAAGGATAGCATTATCTTTTTTCCCCATACCAATAGCAAATTGATCCATAATTCCACAGTTTACACCTATGAATTGATTTTCTGCTTTTTGAGATAATTTAACCATTTCCACCATATCAATATCTAATTTGAAGAAATCTTTTAATACAACAGAGATAAGTAGTTCCAATGACGCAGATGATGAAAGTCCAGCACCATTAGGAATAGTTCCATTGATTAATATATCAAATCCAGAATCTATATTATATCCAGCATCAATAAATGTTTTGATAACCCCTTTTGGATAGTTAGCCCAATTATCCTCTTTTTTGTTGATTAATTCATCTAATGTAAACTCTTTAATTCCTTCATTTATAAAGTTTAATGAGTACATTCTGAATTTATTATCATCTCTTTTTACTGCTATACCATAAGTTCCAAAGTCAAGAGCACAAGGAAAAACAAAACCACCATTGTAATCTGTATGTTCACCAATAAGATTAACTCTCCCAGGAGAAAAGAAAACTTCTACCTTTCCTTCATAATTAAAAACTTTTTTAAATTCTCCAACTAATTTTTTTATCATGTTTGACCTCCGCTTGAAATATCTAATTACCTATCATAAGTATATAATATTTTAACAGTTAATAGAATTAAAAAGGAAAAAAAAATAAAAACTTATTAAACTTTATAAAATAAGTTTTGCTTTTAGAAAAAAATTGAGTAAAATATAGATAAGAGAGTATAGAAAGAGGAGGTTACCTTGAAAAAAGAAAATGTTAAATTGAAAATTTTGGAGTTGATAAAAGAAAAGAATGGAGTTTCAAGAATAGAAATATCTAGAATATTTGGAATTACTCCAGCTGCAGTTGGAAAAATAGTGAATGAATTTTTAGATAAAGAGATTGTTATAGAGGAGAAAATAGGTGAATCTACTGGTGGAAGAAAACCTACCCTACTCAATCTTAATAAAGAAAAAATAGGAAAAATTTTAGGAGTCTACTTTGCTCCTACCTTTGTAGTTTTAAATGTGGGGGATATTGATGGAAATAATTTTATCAGTAAAAAATTTAGACTTGGAGATCTTGGTGGAGATATAATTGGACAGACAGAAAAACTCATTGGTATTATTTTAAAGAGAACAAAGGGAATAAATATAATCTCTGTAGTAATGAATGGATTAGTGGACAGTGAAAGGGGAATCTCTATATTTTCACCACACTATAATACTAAAAATATCCCCATTGTTGAGAGATTTGAAAAAAAATTTAAAAAGAGAGTTTTTATAGAGAATGACGTCAGAGCTATGGCTCTAGCAGAAAAAGTTTATGGACTATGCAGAGAGAACAATAATTTTGTAGTTTTAAATGTTGAAGAGGGAGTGGGAGGAAGTATATATTTAAATAATATGCTTTATCATGGATATGGCTCAATGTCAGGTGAATTAGGTCATATGGTTGTACGAAGAAATAGTCTTGAAAAATGCTCTTGTGGAAAAAAAGGGTGCTTGGAGACTGAGGTATCTAATAGAGCAATAATAAAAAAGGTAGTAGCTTCAATAAAGATAAATAACCAATATAGCTCTTTAAAAAAGATATTGGAAAAAGAGGGAATGTTAAAGATAAAGGATATTATAAGAGGAGTAGAGGAAAAGGATATGGTAAGCTTGACAGCTACAATGGAAGCATTGCACTACATAGCCCACGCTTTAGATATGATAATCTCTGTAATCAATCCAGAGAAAATAATAATATATGGGGATTTATTTCAAAGTGAATATATTTTTAAAAATATGTTAAAAGAGATTAGAAAATTAATTTTAGATGAGCAGTATTATCAAATTAAAAGAACAGAGTTTCAAGAGGGTATATATAATATAGCTCCTTTAGCTTTAGCTAATTATATGTTATTTAGGTAGTATAAAAAGAAAAAGACTTGATAACTCAAGCCTTTTTCTCACTATATAAAACATCTTGGGGAAAGATTTTATACATTAATGATAACATTAAATTGTGACTATTTTGTGACGAAGTTTCAAAAATTCAAAAAATATAAATTTAAAAAAATATATTTTTTATTAAAAACAAATAAATTATAATATAAACTTATCTAAATTCTCCTCATTTTCCTCTTTTTTAAAGACTTTTTTAATAAAATTCATATCAATATTTATTTTTTTACTCTCTTCATATGGGGCTTCAAACATAATCTCTCTCAATAGCTCTTCAATTACAGCAGATAATCTTCTAGCACCAATATTTTCAACTTTTTCATTTTGAGCTGCAGTTATCTCAGCTATCTTTTCAATAGCACTCTTGGTAAAATTAAGCTCCACATTATCCACTACTAACATAGCTTTATATTGATCTAAAAGATTGTATTCAACCTCAGTAAGAATTTTAACAAAATCCTCTTTCTCAAGATTTTTTAACTTTATTTTGATTGGAAATCTTCCTTGTAATTCTGGCATTAGATCTGAAGGTGAGCTTTGTGAAAATGCCCCAGCAGCGATAAATAGAATATGGTCAGTTTTAACAGGACCAAATTTAGTCATAACAGTACTTCCTTCAACTATTGGAAGTATATCTCTTTGTACACCTTGTCTAGAGACATCACCTTTTCCACTACCCTCTCTTTCAGTAATTTTATCTATTTCATCAATAAATATAATTCCATTATTTTCAACATTTTCAATAACTTCTTTATTTAAAGATTCAAGATCAATTTTTTTCTCAACCTCTTCATCTAAAAGTATAGAAATAGCATTTTTTACTGTAGTAGTTAATTTTTTAGATTTATTAGGAAGTGAAGACATCATTTGATCTAAAAATCCACCAATATTTTCCCCACCACCAGCAACAACCTCAATAATAGGTATATCATTATCTTTTTTAGGTCTATCTATCTCAATTTCAGTTTCATCATATTTCCCCTCTATAATATCCTTAACAATTTTCTCTTTTTCAGAGTCATTTAAGGCATTATAAGGTTTTAATAGTTTAGCAATTTTTTCAACAGCTATTTGAAAAGATTGCTCTCTTAAAGAGTTAAATTTATCCTCTTTCATTTTTCTATATGTAAGGGTAACTAAATCTTTTATTATACTTTCAACATCTTTTCCCACATATCCAACTTCAGTGTATTTTGTAGCTTCCACCTTTAAAAATGGAGCATTAGCAATCTTAGCTATTCTTCTAGCTATTTCAGTTTTACCAACACCTGTAGAACCTATAAGTATAATGTTTTTTGGTGTAATCTCTTTTCTT
The DNA here is from genome assembly GCA_020024915.1 of Fusobacterium sp. Taxonomy (GTDB): domain Bacteria; phylum Fusobacteriota; class Fusobacteriia; order Fusobacteriales; family Fusobacteriaceae; genus Fusobacterium_A. Next base: position 29,592 of record JAHHSZ010000005.1, read on the forward strand.
AAGTTTTCATCTTTTATCATCTTTCTTCTATCTCTATTTCTCAATGAAATAGCCACATTTTTTTTAGCTTCATCTTGTGAAATTATATATTTATTTAATTCCTCTAAGATTTTTTTAGGTGTAAGTTCTTTATTCATCCCCTATATCTCCTCTATTTTATAAATCTATTATCATAATATCTCTTAAAGCTTGTAAATTTTCAAATGTAGGTGTATCTATTCTGACTTTATAGGTTACTCTATCATTGTATCCTTTATCAAGATACTCTCCATTTCCATTATTAACTATACTCTCTACCTCTCCAATCTTTTCATAATTAAAGTCTAGAAGATAGATTTTTCTCTCAACATACTCCTCTATTCCAGCTTCTTGTATAGCAAGTTTAGCTGTCTTAGCATAATTTCTAACCAAGCCACCAGCTCCCAACTTGATACCACCAAAATATCTAGTAGCAACAACAGCAAGATTAGTAACTTCCATATAGTTAATGATATCTCCCATAGGTTTACCAGCAGTACCACTAGGTTCTCCATCATCATCTGTTTTAAAATACTCTTGACCGTTGTCTATAACTTTATATGCTGAACAATTATGGGTAGCATCTAAATGCTTTAATTTTATAGATTGAATAAACTGCTCTGCTTCAATCTTACTTCCAACAGGTTTAACATAACCAATAAATCTTGATTTTCTCTCTTCAAATTCAATAATATACTCTCTTGCAACACTTTTCATAAACTCTCTCCATTAAATAACTCTATATAAAACTTCAACTATGAATTGATAGGTTGGTATAATAAAATTATACAAAATTCCTGTCCAACTCAAAATCATAATAATAAATATACCATATCTATCCATATGAAATACACTCTCTCTTAAATTTTCACTACCAATAGAGGCAACCACCCTAGATCCATCTAGTGGAGGTATAGGTATGAGGTTAAATACAGCAAGTAAAATATTCAACTTAACCATATATATAACAGCCCCTACTAAATGCCATGGTATAAGAAATTCATACGTATATTTAATCATAAAAATTCCTATAAAGGCAAGTAAAATATTTGCCGACACACCAGCTATTGCCACTAAAAACTCTCCAACTCTACCATATTTTAGTCTATAGTAATTTATTGGAACAGGCTTAGCCCAACCAAATACAAAAGATGATCCTGCTAAAATTGAGAGTATAGGGAAGAGTGTTCCTAAAGGATCTAGGTGTTTAAGAGGATTTAAACTAAGTCTTCCATAGATTTTTGCAGTGTTATCTCCACAGAGATAAGCTACAAAACCATGTGCTAATTCATGGATTAGCAAAGAGATCAATAAAAGAGCTATATTTATAAAAATAGAGGGATCAAATAGAAGACTTTTACCAAAAGTTAGTAAAAAATATATAAGTATAACTCCTAAAATTAATTTTGTTGAATTTGGCATATCTCTATTGAGATATTTTAGTTCTTTTAAAAATTTTTTCATTTTTTGTAGAATCCTTTCTAAATTTAAGTATAAACACTATTACTAAAAAAATAGGATAGAATAGTGTTAGTAAAATACTATCATCTTTATACTCTATGCTCATCAATGGAATTGAGTAAAATAGATTTACTGCTCTAGAAAATACATAATATACAAAGTTTAAAAGGGGAACTACTAGAGATCCTAGATATATATTTTCTAGAAGTAGAGCTATAAAAGATAGTGAAATTACTATACTTCCAATTGGAAGTACAAATATATTTGAAATAAATGATAAAACCTGTACCACTCCAAAATTTTTTATTAGAAGTGGAGTGAGAAACAGTTGTATACTTAAGGTTAAAAGTATACCCTCTATAACCTTAGACTTACCTTTATAGATTTTAGTTTTAATCCAAGGAAAAAATCCTACAATAGCCAAAACTGCTCCATAAGAGAGTTGAAATGAGATACTGAGTATAGAAGCAGGATTGATTATTAAGGATATGACATAGCTAAATACTAAAGATTTAGCTAATTCAGTATTTTCATTAAAAATCTTACCTGAGAGGTAGATAGCTCCCATAATATATGCTCTATTGAGTGAAGGGGAATGCTGTACTCCAAGATAATAGATAGTTAATAAAACCAAGAGTAGCATATTTCTCTCTCTTTTTTTTAAGGGTAATTTAAAAGAGAGTAAAAAGGAGAAGAGAGAGATAACAAGGGTAATATGAAAACCAGATAGAGCCATCAGATGTGAGATTCCTATATAGTTAAATTTAGCTCTCATCTCCCTTGAAAGTCTATAATTCTCTCCTAAAATAACAGCTTGAAATACTCGTCTAAAATCGTAATCAAAATTTTTTAATAATGAGTTACTTCTCTCTTGAAAATACTGCTGAACTCTATTAGGAATAACAGATTCTAATTTTAATACATCTATCTCATAATACAGATTATTGTATTTTTTAGAGATATTTTTAACTTCAGCAACTACTAGGTACTCTCCTTCCTTGCAGTTGGATAGAGAGAGATAGGAGTTCTTTAGTGGGTACCGTGTATCTATCTTCTCAATTTTACTGACAGCACCGTAATTAAAAACTTGAAACTCTTTGATATCTCCTACTTTAATAGAGTAGTCAAAGATAAAAATAGCTCTCAATAAAAATAAAAATGGGAGTAATATTAGAAATATATTTTTATTGCTATTGAAGATATAGAGTCCAACTATAAAAATGGAGCTCAATATAATACAGAGATTAAATGGTAAAAACATAAACCCAAATAATATAAGAGAAATTTCAAAAGCTACAATATATATAATTTCCATAATATCCTCCCATTGTACTACTCTTTATATCTATAATAAAAGAAAAATGAGATTAAAAATGATATAGATGAAACAAAGGCTGTCAAATAGATGCCTAATTTTTCAACACCTTTTGGAGCTGTAGTTATGGCAGATAAAATATCTCCATTCCCAGCTACCAATATAATTGGAAGAATAAGAATAGATATCATAAATGCCATTTTTAAGAAAAATCCCTGTATACCAAAACAAACACCCTCAATTCTATTTCCACTCTCTTCACTAATTCTATTTCCAATTTCACTCAACATTGCTGGTGGAAAGATAAAAGCTGCTCCAGCTACTGGTATACCAATCAAAGTAAAAAGAGGATATCCAAATGAAATAGGAATCAGCTTACCTAATTGAGAAAGTAAGAGAGTAAAAATAATTAGTAAACTTAAACAGATTAACATAATTTTTCTATATCCATATTTTTTAGAAAGCTTATTTGTAGGATAGAAACAAAGAGCTGACATTCCAAAAAGAAGTGCTGATGCAATTGTAATAGCTCCTTTTCCCAAACCCATAATATCCTCTATAAAGTAGTTCATAATAGCTCTTAGATTATTAAACCCTATAAAGAAAAATAATAATCCAAATAGGTAGTTGATAAAATCTTTATTTTTGAAAACTGTATTCATAGTGTCTTTAAAATTTGCCTGAGAAGCTAGCCCTAGAGAGTATTTTTTCTCTGGAACAAAAAAGACAGTTATAAGCCCACCAATAACTACAACAGAACACAGAGAAATAACCATACCCCTTATTCCAAACAATGTATCTCCTTTCCCTATTGTTTTTATTAAAACTCCAGGAATTATCATAGCCACAGCTGTATAAATCAATCTAAAAATAGATTGCCAAGTGGATAGATTCAATCTTTCTTCAGTTGTCTGCCCAATCTCAGGAATAAGAGAGTTGTAAGGAGCACCAACTATTGTATAAAATGTAAAGAAAAGTGAACCAATTCCAGCTAAGTAAAAAAATGCTAATTTTTCATTATTCGTAGGTGGATAGAAAAAAGCAACTGTAAATATAGCTAACGGAATGATGCCAATAGCTATAAAAGGAATTCTTCTTCCCCATCTAGTATTCACTTTGTCAGATAAAAATCCTACAAGTGGATCTGTAACCATATCAACTACTCTAGATATAACTAAAGCCATAGAGATAAAAAGTGGTGCCATAACAGGTTTTAAACCAGATGATTCAGGTGGTAGATAAAAATAGAGTATCCATTGAGCAAATATCTGATCAACAATGGCATAACTAACTCCTAAACCATAAAATATCTGTATATTTGTGGGTAATCTTCTACTCATTAATAATATCCTCCCTGTATATTATTGGTATTTTATATTCTTGGTAATTATTGATTAATCTATAAAGCTTAGAACAATTTTCATTAAATTCAATCAACGAACAAACTTTATCAGAAAAAACTTCATTCATTTTTTTATACGAAGTTATAATTTTTTTATTATTAGATTCCTTTAAGAAGTTTAGGTACTCACGTCCTCTATTATTAAAACCTAAAATTTTAACATAAGGAACCTCTTTTTTTACCTGTTCAGTAATTTTACAAGTAAGTCCCAATAAGATATGCATAAGTACTCTCTGTGTTCTTCCCAAAGTATATCTTTTATTAGTAATATTTTTAAAAAACTCCTCATAGTTTTCAAATTTTAGAGCATTTTCGTAGAGCCTGTTTTCAAATCCAATCTCCAAATCCTGTATCTCAGATAGATTTCTATAATTCCTAATAAGTTCATATCTAATAAAAGGATAGAATCTCTCTATTGAAGTGAAATTTGAATACTCTTTTAAAATATTAAAACTCTCCGGAGTAACTATATTTTGAAAATCTTGTTGATTTCTAATAGAGTCTCTAATTTTGGTAGCACTGGCAAAATTTCCAATAATATTTGTATCATGGTACCCTACTTTCTCTCTCTTAAGAGTTTTAGGAACAATTTTACTCTGCCAGTAATTTATAGCTTTAATATACTCTAATCCAAGAATATCATTTGAATTTAACTCCTTTTCTCCAAGTATCTCTCGCATAGTAAAACTGTGTGCAGTAGGATAAGATAACCCTTCTTTCAATCTTTTCCTTAAATTTGTTTTAAAAATATCACTCTCTTGAAGAGTTGATATTCTTTTTAAATCTTCAATATCTCCTGTCTCAGAACCAAAAAATAGAGAATCACACTGTAATTCTTCTAAGATACCAACAGCTCCTTTAGCAAAAATTTCAGCACTTTGTGAAGAGTAAAAAACAGGTAATTCAACTACTATATCCACTCCATTTGCTAAAGCCATCTTGGTTTTAGTCCATTTGTCAATTATAGATGGCTCACCTCTTTGTACAAAATCTCCACTCATAATAGCTATTATAGTATTTTGAGAATCTGTTTCACGAGCTTTTTGTAGGTGATATTTATGTCCATTGTGAAAAGGATTGTACTCCACTATTATTCCTGTGGCCTTCATTTTTTCTCCTTTCATTATTTTTGTTTATATTATATCATATTTTCCCAAAATAAAAAGAATTAAGAGTGTATGAAATTATATTTAATTTAATATATGGAAATTAATAATTATACAGCAAGTTGTTATCTTGTCTTTTAGAAAGTAAAATGGTAGAATATGAAAAAAGTAAAATGAGTATAGTAAATCAAGGAGTATAAAAGCATGAATGAAAAGGTAAAAAAGCCAGTAATAGAGACTAAATATTTAAATGTCGAAAATACACCTAGATATAGAACCATTGTAAGATTCTTATATATTCAATTTGAACAATTGAAATATTGGGTACAAAGTGATGATATTTATGAAGAGCTTAAAAAAGATAATTACTTTAATGATTATACTCGTGAACAGTGTTCTCAAGATTTGGAAACTTTATGTAATTGGGGAAATTTAAAAAGTATACAAGATACTAAAAATTTTAAAACTATTGAAGAGTATATAAATAAAAAATTCCGGTATCAACTTACCCAACAAACTATAGAAATTGAAAGAATGTTAATAAGACTTGAAAATATGGAAATTGAAACATTTTCACTAGAACCTACATTAATAGAGAAAATTGCAAGGGGCTGTTGCAAAGTTAAATAGCGCCAGATAAGTAAAATGGGGGGTGTTGCAAACTAGTAATTTTTAATTACTGGTTTCACCCTCCTTTTTAAT
>JAHHSZ010000050.1 GCA_020024915.1 Fusobacterium sp.
TTTTTTAAAAAACAAATATAATAAAGAAATTTTTTCAAAAATAAATCAAATGAGAATTGACTATAAATTATCTGAATATAACTTCCAATCTGATGTTAAAAAATTTCAAAAATACTATAAAAAGAATATTGATTCAGCTACAGCTCAAAAATTAGGAACTCATTTATGGAGAGCATATGAAAAATTATTTTTTGATAAAGGAAAAGAAATACATTTTAAAAAATATGATACTTTAAATTCGCTTGAAAGTAAATCTAATAAAGCTGGAATTAGATTTAAAAACAATAGCATTGAATGGATAGGATTAAAAATGCCAGTAATTATTGATCTTAATAATATGTATGAAGTTGAAGCGATAAGAAATGATGTTTCATACTGTAGAATAGTTAGAAAATTTATTCGTGGAAAATACAAATTCTATGTTCAAATAATTTTTAAAGGAACCCCACCATTAAAAATAGATAAAAATACAGGAGAAATTAAAAGAAAAATAGGAAAAGGTGATGTTGGAATAGATATAGGAACTTCAACTATTGCATACTGTTCAGAGAATAAATTAAAAATACTTGAATTGGCTGATAAAATAAGAGATATAAGTGCTAAAAAGTGTAGAATATTAAGAAAAATGGATAGGTCTAAACGAATGACAAATCCTAATAATTTTAAAATAGATGGAACTATTAAAAAAGGAGCCAAATTTAATTTTTCTAATAAATATATAAAATTAAAAAATACTCTTAAAGAGATTTTTAGAAAAGAAGCAGATACTAGAAAATACCAACATGAGTGCTTAGCTAATGAAATAATAGCTTTAGGTGATAAAATTTATGTTGAAGATATGAATTTTAAAGGATTGCAAAAGAAAAGTAAGAAAACAGAAAAGAATGAAAAAGGAAGATTTAAAAAGAAAAAAAGATTTGGAAAATCAATAGGGAATAGAGCTCCAGCGCTGCTAATTTCCATTATAGATAGAAAATTAAAATCATTTGGAACAGAAATTATTAAAATAAATACAAGAAAAGCTAAAGCAAGTCAATTTAATCATTTGACACAAGAGTACAAGAAAAAGTCATTAAGTAAACGTTGGAATAATATAGATGGTTATAAAATACAAAGAGATTTATATTCATCATTTTTAATTATGAATATAAATGAAGATTTAGAAACATATAATTTAAAAAAATGTAGTGAAAGATTTAATAAATTCTTAGAACTTCATAAAATAGAAGTTCTAAGATTATCAGGAGATAAAAATTTAAGTAGTATAGGAATTTAAAAATGAATAAAAAAGGTTTTGATATGAGCCTAATACTATTGTTAATGAATACAAAGGTGTTCTTGATAGTGAAAGTCTTCTAGTCATAAACACACCAACCTTAATATCTCATTTAGGAGTATTATACCACTTTAACCAATTTCTTAAAACACTATCTCCACTAGGTATCCTCATTCATATTTTTTTAAAGCTATTAGATTCTTTAATAAACCTAATAACCATTTTAATTTGAAAAAAATTAAAATGGTTATTTTTTCAATTTCTTAGGATTAAAATTTGAGTATAAAAAAATAAATATCAATATATTCTTGACATTAAAGTAAATTATTGATATAAATAATAATATGAGTCCTATGGATAGACTAGATGTTTGTAAAAAGTTCAATAAATACTATTTTGTTTTTATAAATAAATGTGATTTTTATTAAAAAAACTTAATTTTTTTATAAAAATATGCTATACTATCAATAGGAAGAATCAATAGGATTTAATTGGAAGTATTTTTAATTTTCTTTTGAATTTATCTAATCCTAATTATAGTAGCCAAAAACTGCTAGGTAAGGAGAGTATCAAGGGAAGTTTGCTTTTTCGTCCCAGTATAGGATTAATAACCTTAAGATTATACTAAAATAAATTTTGAAAAAGTTATATTATGAGTTCGAGCAAATAATGAAAGAGTAATTTTTTGTAGGAGGATTAAAAGAATGGAATTTAATATGCCTAAAACACACGAACTTTTCAGACAAATGATAAGAGAATTTGCTGAAAAAGAGGTAAAACCTCTAGCTGCTGAAGTTGATGAAGAGGAGAGATTCCCAGTTGAAACAGTTAAGAAAATGGCTGAAATTGGATTAATGGGTATCCCTATTCCTAAAGAGTATGGTGGAGCTGGTGGAGATAATGTAATGTACGCTATGGCTGTAGAAGAGCTTTCTAGAGTTTGTGGTACAACAGGAGTTATTGTTTCTGCACACACTTCATTAGGAACTTGGCCAATTTTGAAATTTGGTACTGAAGAGCAAAAACAAAAATATATTCCAAAATTAGCAAGCGGAGAGTGGATTGGAGCTTTTGGTTTAACTGAGCCAAACGCTGGAACTGATGCCGCAGGACAACAAACTACTGCTGTTTTAGATGAAACAACAAATGAATGGGTTATCAATGGTTCTAAAATATTCATAACTAATGCTGGATATGCACATGTATATGTAATATTTGCTATGACAGACAAGTCATTAGGGCTAAAAGGAATATCTGCTTTCATTATTGAAGATGGAACTCCTGGATTTTCTGTAGGTAAAAAAGAGAAAAAACTTGGAATCAAAGGATCTTCTACTTGTGAATTAATATTTGAAAATGCAAGAATCCCTAAAGAAAACTTATTAGGACAAGTTGGAAAAGGATTCAAAATTGCTATGATGACTCTTGATGGGGGAAGAATAGGAATTGCTTCTCAAGCATTGGGAATCGCACAAGGTGCTTTAGATGAAACTGTAAACTATGTAAAAGAGAGAAAACAATTCAAAAGAGCATTAGCTCAATTCCAAAACACTCAATTCCAATTAGCTGACTTAGAAGTTAAAATTGAAGCTGCGAGACTTCTTGTTTACAAAGCTGCTTGGAGAGAAAGCAACCACCTACCATATACAGTAGATGCTGCTAGAGCAAAACTATTCGCTGCAGAAACTGCCATGGAAGTAACTACAAAAGCAGTTCAACTACATGGAGGATATGGATACACTAGGGAATATCCAGTAGAAAGAATGATGAGAGATGCTAAGATCACTGAGATCTATGAAGGAACTTCAGAAGTTCAAAGAATGGTAATCGCTGGAAATCTTTTAAAATAGTTATTAGATAATTTTAAGAAATTAAAAGTTCAGGAATTAATATATGGAGGATGCAAGATGAAAATAGTAGTTTGTATAAAGCAAGTTCCAGATACAACTGAGATAAAATTAGATCCAGTAACAGGAACATTAATTAGAGATGGAGTTCCTAGTATTATGAACCCAGATGATAAAGCTGGATTAGAAGAGGCATTAAGATTAAAAGATAAATACAATGCCCATGTAACTGTTATTACAATGGGACCACCTCAAGCTGAAGCTATTTTAAGAGAAGCTTATGCAATGGGTGTAGATAGAGCAATACTATTAACAGATAGAAAATTTGGAGGAGCTGATACTTTGGCTACTTCTAATACTATAGCTGCTGCTTTAAAAAAGATAGATGCAGACTTAATAATCGCTGGAAGACAAGCAATAGATGGAGATACTGCTCAAGTAGGTCCACAAATTGCAGAACACCTTGATTTACCACAAGTATCTTATGTTAAAGAGATGCAATATGATGATAAAGACAATAGCTTGACTATAAAAAGAGTTGTTGAAGATGGATATTACTTAGTAAATGTTCAATTACCTGCTCTCGTAACTGTATTAACTGAAGCTAATGCACCAAGATATATGAGAGTTAAGGGAATCGTTGAAGCATTTGATAAGCCAATTGAAACTTGGACTTTTGATAATATTGAAATAAATCCTGAAATAATTGGATTAAAAGGATCACCTACAAAAGTTAAAAAATCATTTACTAAAGGAGCTAAACAAGCTGGTAAAGTATTTGAATTAGACACTAAAGAAGCTGTTGAACTAATTGTTGAAAAATTAAAAGAGAAATTTGTTATCTAATTAACAAAAAACCTTAATAACCTTAGGATAAAGGAGATAAGAGAATGAATTTAAATGATTATAGAGGAATATTAGTATTTGCAGAGCAAAGAGATGGGGTACTTCAAAATGTTGGACTTGAATTAATAGGAAAAGCTAAGGAATTAGCTCAAACTTTAAACGTTCCAGTAACAGCAGCATTAATAGGATATAATGTTGGAAAATTAGCTGATACTTTAGGAGAGTATGGAGCAGATAAAATTATCATTGTAGATCAACCTAAATTAGAATTATATGATACTGAAGCATATGCTCAAGTATTTAAAGCAATAATTGAAGCTAAAAAACCTGAAATAGTTCTATTTGGAGCTACTACTTTAGGAAGAGATTTAGCACCAAGAGTGTCTTCAAGAATGAACACAGGACTTACAGCTGACTGTACTAAACTAGAGGTTAATGTTGAAACTAGAGGACTTGAAATGACAAGACCTGCATTTGGTGGAAACTTAATGGCTACTATCATCTGTCCTGAGCACAGACCTCAAATGTCAACAGTAAGACCAGGAGTTATGCAAAAATCTCCTAAAGAAGAGGGAAGAAGAGCAGAAGTTGAAAACTTCTCTGTAACTTTAGATGACTCTAAAATGAAAGTAAAAGTTTTACAAGTAGTCAAAGAAACTAAAAATAAAATTGATATTTCTGAAGCTAAAATTCTTGTATCTGGAGGAAGAGGAATTGGATCAGCTGAAAACTTCACAGCTTTACAATCGGTTGCTACTGAATTAGGAGCTACTGTGTCTGCATCAAGAGCAGCAGTAGATGCTGGATTCATTGAACATGATAGACAAGTAGGACAAACAGGGAAAACTGTTAGACCTGATATCTATTTCGCATGTGGGATTTCTGGAGCAATCCAACACGTTGCAGGTATGGAAGAATCTGAATATATCATAGCTATCAACAAAGATAAAGAAGCACCTATATTCAATATCGCTGACTTAGGAATTGTTGGAGATGCTAATAAGATCGCTGTTCAATTATTAGAAGCTTTAAAGAAAGCTAAAGAATCTAGATAATGATTTTAAAGCTGGTCAAATAACACTTGACCAGCTTTTTTTTATAGGTTATAATTAACCTTATAGGGAGATTAAATTTAAGAGCGCCAGAACTTTTTTAAGTTGACGAGGACTGGAGTTTATCGAAAATTCGGCGGATACTCCAGAGGCAGTTACAGCCATTACCAGTACAAAACTTTAAGATGACTTAGAGGACAAAGGGGTAATAAGTAACAATCTCCTATGAACATTAAAAATTTAATATATAGGAGGATTTGTATGTGTGGAATAATTGGTTATGTAGGAGATGAAAAAAAAGCAATGGAGGTCATACTAGATGGACTTAATAAGCTTGAATACAGAGGTTATGACTCTAGTGGTCTTGCTATTATTGAAAATAACAGTATTTTCATTGCTAAAAAAAGTGGTAAATTGGAGAATTTAAAAGATTTCTTAAAAGATAAAGAGGAAAAATCTTTTATTGGAATAGGTCATACTAGATGGGCGACTCATGGAAATCCTAGTGATGAAAATTCCCATCCACATTTTAGTAATGATAAAAGGATAGCCATTGTTCATAATGGTATTATTGAAAATTATTTAGAAATTAAAGCTGAACTTATTAAAGATGGGTGTTCATTTACTTCTCAAACAGATAGTGAAGTGATTGCTCATCTTTTTTCTAAATACTATGTTGATGATCCAATATCTACAATTTTAAAAGTTAAAGAAAGATTGAGAGGTAGCTATGCTATTGGAATAATTGATAGAGATAATCCTGAACAGATAATCTGTACAAGAAAGGATAGTCCTTTGATAATAGGGGTTGGAAAAAACAAGAATTTTATTGCATCTGATGTTCCTGCTATTTTAAAATATACTAGAAATGTAATATTCTTAGATAATAATGAGATAGCAATTCTAAAAAAAGATAGTGTTAAGGTTTTTAACTCTTTGGGAGTAGAAATTACTAAGGATATTATTAAAATAGAATGGGATATGGAACAAGCTAGTAAAAATGGATATCCTCACTTTATGCTAAAAGAGATTGAAGAACAACCTAGTATTGTAGAAAAAACACTGAATACATATACTGACAATTTAGGTGAAATTAACTTTAACTCCTCTTTAAATATCGATCTATCTAAGATCAAAGAGATCTATATAGTTGCTTGTGGAACTGCGTACCACGCTGGACTTCAAGGAGCACATTTTTTAAAAAATATATCTAAAATTAAGGCTGATGTTGATATCGCTTCTGAATTTAGATACAGTAACCCTTTTATAGATGAAAATACTCTAGTTATTTTTATCAGTCAGTCTGGTGAAACATTGGATACTCTTATGGCTATGAAGATGTCAAAAAACAAAGGAGCTCAAACTTTAGCTATCACAAATGTATTGGGATCTAGTATTGCTAGAGAAGCAGATATGGTTCTATATACTACTGCTGGACCTGAGATTTCTGTTGCCTCGACTAAGGCTTATACAGCACAAGTTACTCTTCTCTACCTATTAGCTATCTATTTAGGCGAGAAAAAAGGAGTTCTTGACAAAGAGAGTTACCACAGTTATCTAGATATTATTTATAAACTTTCAGATAATATTGATCTCATTCTAAAAAAGAAAGAGGAGATAAAACTTATCAGTAGATTTTTAAAAAATAAAAATGATGCCTTTTACATAGGTAGAGGAATAGACAGCAAATGCTGTCAAGAGGGATCTCTAAAAATGAAAGAAATAAGCTATATACATACTGAAGCTTTTCCAGCTGGTGAGTTAAAACATGGAACTATAGCTCTTATTGAAGAGGGAACACCTATAATTGCTATTGCTACTCAAGAGGATATGGTTGAGAAGATGCTTTCTAATATAAAGGAGTTAAAAGCTAGAGGAGCCTATATTATAGCTGTAACTAAAGAGATATATACAAATATTATTGAAATATCTGATAAATTCATTATTTTTGAAAATATAGAAGATATAATTGCTCCAACTATTGCTAATATAGTACTACAATTACTGGCTTATTATACAGCAGTAGAAAAAGGAGTAGACGTTGATAAACCTAGAAATTTAGCGAAATCTGTTACAGTTGAATAAAAAGAGGTGATACTATGGAAATTGCAAAAAGAATTGAAAATTTAAGAGAGTTGATGAAAAAAAATAGTATAGATTACTATATCATTCCTTCATCAGATTATCATCAAAGTGAGTATGTTGGAAATTATTTCAAAAGTAGAGAGTGGATATCTGGCTTTACAGGATCTGCTGGAACTATATTAATAACTCTTGAAGAAGCTGGACTTTGGACTGATGGTAGATATTTTATACAAGCGGAGAAACAACTACTTGGCAGTGGGATAACTCTATTTAAAACGGGAGAAGAAGGAGTTCCTACTCTTAATCAATATATAAAATCTAAAATAAAAAACAATGAAACAATTGGTTTTGATGGGAAAGTTTTAGCTACAAATTTTATCTTATCTCTTCAAGATGAGTTAGAGGATAGAGCAGTTAATTTCAATTATAGATTCGATCTAATTAATGATCTTTGGAATGATAGACCTAGCTTACCTTCTAGTGAGGTTTTTATCCTTGAAGAAAAATATTGTGGTGAAAGTATCGAGAGTAAATTAAATAGGATAAGAGCAACTCTTGAGGCAGAAAACTGTGATATGAATATTATCACTTCTCTTGATGATATTGCTTGGATATTTAATCTTAGAGGAAATGATATTGTTAATAATCCTGTAAATCTTGCTTATGCTATCATAACAACTGACAGAGCTATCCTATATATTGATGAGAAAAAATTAAATGCAAAAGTTGAAAAATATCTTTATGAAAATAAAGTTGAAATTAGAGATTATTTTGAAATTTATAAAGATATGGAAAGAATCTCAAACTCTAATATCATTATGATGGATTTGAATAAGATTAACTATGCTATATTTAAAAACCTTAACTCTGAAATAAAGGTTGTCAACAGAGCAAATCCAAGTACTGTATTAAAAGCTTGTAAAAATAAAATTGAGTTAGACAATTTAAGATCTTGTCATATCAGAGATGGAGTTGCTGTTACAAAATTTATGTTTTGGCTAAAAAATAGTATCTCAAAAGAAAATATCACAGAGATCTCAGCCACTGAAAAATTAGAGAACTTTAGAAAAGAACAACCTCTCTATATTGAACCTAGTTTTGACACTATTACAGCTTATGAAACTAATGCTGCAATGATGCATTACAAAGCTACTGAAGAGTCAAATGCTAAATTAGCTCCTAGAAATATGCTTCTAGTGGACTCAGGAGGACAATATTTTGATGGAACAACTGATATTACTAGAACTTTTATTCTTGGAGATTGTTCTTTGGAGATGAAAAAACATTTCACTCTTGTTTTAAAAGGAATGATCAATCTCTCAAAAGTTAAATTCCTATATGGAGTTACTGGAACTAACTTAGATATATTGGCTAGACAAGCACTTTGGAATATTGGAATAGACTATAAATGTGGTACTGGTCATGGAGTTGGATTTTTACTAAATGTTCATGAAGGACCTCAAGGAATTAGAATTCAATATAATCCTCAAAGATTGGAAGAGGGAATGAATGTTACTAATGAACCAGGAGTATATATTGAAGGATCTCACGGAATTAGATTAGAAAATGAATTGGTTGTTACAAAAGATGAAAAAACTGACTTTGGACAATTTATGAAGTTTGAAACAATAACTTATGCTCCATTGGATTTAGATGGAGTTGTAAAGGAGCTATTATCTGGTGAAGAGATTGAGTTTTTAAATAATTATCATAAAATTGTGTATGATAAGATCTCTCCATTTTTAACTCCTGAAGAAAAAGAGTGGCTAAAAGAGTATACTCAAGAGATTTAACCAAGTAAAATTAAGATACACAGTAGAGCAAGTAAGTTGAAGTTTACTTGCTCTTTTTTATTTTACTCTGAATTATAATTTTTTCTTTTCGTATAATCATTTATTTTAATGAACCATATATAAAAAAGAAATAAAAATTTTTTATAATCATTAAAAATAGAGATTTTTATATGATAAATCTTCAATCTAGAAACAGGAATATTACAAGCTACAGACAAAAAAATTACTAAAAAAGTCAGGAAATCATTTTTAAATATACTTTATTAAAATTAAACTATTCTACAATATATCAAATCAATATTTTTTTCTATTCTAATCTCTTTTTTGTGTCTATAATTACGTATTGAATTTGACCAAAATATAATATAGTAGTATAATTATACTATAATAAGAACTTTTTTATTTTAAACAAGTTGTTAAAAAAGGCAAATTTAATAAGAAGATTACTTAAGTATGAAAGGAAGGTAGGATATGAGAGAAATATTTGAAATCAGATGGCATGGTAGAGGAGGACAAGGTGCTAAAACTGCTTCTCTTCTATTAGCTGATGCTGCTTTTAGTGGTGGAATGTATGTACAAGGATTCCCAGAGTATGGGCCCGAAAGAATGGGAGCTCCTATTACTGCATACAATCGTATCTCTAAAAATCCCGTTAGAGTACATTCTAATATTTATGAGCCAGACTTTGTTGTAGTAGTTGACGAAACTTTAATAGAGAGTGTTGATGTTACTAAAGGTTTGAAAGAGGATGGTGCCATAATCATAAATAGTTCTAAACCTGCTTCTGAGTTTATTCCCTTTTTAAAAGGATACAAAGGAAGAGTATTTACTTGTGATGCAAGAAAAATTTCTGAAGAGACTTTAGGTAAAAATTTCCCTAATACTCCTATGCTTGGATCAGTTGTAAAAGTTAGCGAAGTTATGGAAGAGAGTGCTTTCTTAGAGGCTATGGAAGAATCTTTTAAACATAAATTTGCTAATAAACCAGAAGTTTTAAAAGGAAATATGGACGCATTAATTCGTTCTATGAATGAGGTGAAAGAATAATGAAAAATAAAGCAGGATTACCTATAGTTGAAGATATAAGATGGCAAGATATCACTCCAGGTGGTATGGTTTATGAAGCTGGAAGTGCTGCTCAATTTAGAACAGGAGATTGGAGATCGAATAGACCAGTATTTATTGCTGACAACTGTAAACAATGTTTACTTTGTGTGCCTTGTTGTCCTGATTCATCAGTTCCAGTAAAAGATGGTAAAAGACTTGATTTTGATATGGACCATTGTAAAGGTTGTGGAATTTGTGCAAAAGTATGTCCTTTCAAAGCAATAGAAATGGTAAAAGAGTAAGTCGGAGGTAGAAATTAATGAGTATAAGAGAAAGAATGTCAGGAAATGAAGCTATCGCTATAGCTATGAAACAAATAAATCCAGATGTAGTACCAGCATTCCCAATAACTCCTTCAACAGAGATCCCACAATATTTCTCTAAATTTGTAGCTGATGGAAGTGTTGATACTGAATTTATACCTGTGGAGTCTGAACACAGTGCTATGTCTGCTGCTATGGGTTCACAAGCAGCTGGAGCAAGAACAATGACTGCAACTTCATCTTGTGGGCTTGCTCTTATGTGGGAGGTACTATATGTAGTCTCTTCAGCAAGACTTCCTATTACATTAGCCTGTGTAAATAGAGCTTTGACAGGACCTATCAACATCAATGCTGATCATAGCGACTCTATGGGTGCTAGAGATGCTGGTTGGATTCAACTTTACAGTGAAACAAATCAAGAAGCTTATGACAATATGTTACAAGCTAACAGAATTGGAGAACATCCAGATGTTCAATTACCAGTAATGGTATGTCAAGATGGATTTATAACAAGCCACGCTGTTGAAAATATAGAATTAATTGAAGATGATAAAGCCAAAGCATTTGTTGGTGAATATAAACCAGAAGATTACTTATTGAATGCTAAGAGACCTATAGCAGTTGGTCCTTATGATATAGTTTCTTACTATATGGAGCATAAAGTTCAACAAGCTAATGCTATGAAAAATGCTAAAAAAGTGATCTTAGAAGTAGCAGCAGAGTTTGAAAAAATGACTGGAAGAAAGTATGGATTCTTTGAAGAATATAGACTTGATGATGCAGAAGTAGCAATAGTTGTAATCAACTCAACTGCTGGTACTGCTAAAACTGCTATAGACGAGATGAGAAAAGAGGGTAAAAAAGTTGGTTTATTAAAAATTAGAGTATTTAGACCTTTCCCTATGGAAGAGATTGCTCAAGCTTTAAAACATATTAAAATGGTAGCAGTAATGGATAAATCTGAAGGTTTCTCTGCAGCAGGTGGTCCAGTATTTGCTGAAGTTAGATCAGCTCTTTATGATTGCACCCCAAGACCTAAAATGGTTAACTATGTATATGGACTTGGAGGAAGAGATGTTACAGTAGCTCATATTAAAGAGATATTTGAAACTCTATTAAAAGAAAAAAATGAAGAAGTTAGAGATACATATAGACATTTTGGTGTAAGAGGGTAGGAGGCAATAGTATGGCATATAATTTTAAAAAAGAGATGGAAAAACCAGAAAGATTAACTGGTGGTCATAGAATGTGTGCTGGTTGTGGAGCACCAGTAGCAGTAAGAGGAGTATTGAGAGCATTAAAACCTGAGGATCAAGCTGTAATTTGTAGTGCTACAAGTTGTTTAGAAGTATCTACCTTCCTATATCCTTTCACAGCTTGGAAAGATTCTTTTATTCACTCTGCCTTTGAAAATGCAGCTGCTACAATAAGTGGAGCACAAACTGCTTATAGAGTATTAAAGAAAAAAGGTAAAATTGATGATACTTATAAATTTATAGCCTTTGGTGGAGATGGAGGAACATATGATATAGGATTCCAATCATTATCTGGAACAATGGAAAGAGGACATGATATGGTCTATGTTTGTTATGATAATGAAGCATATATGAATACTGGTATCCAAAGATCATCTGCTACTCCAATAGGAGCAGATACTACTACTACTCCTGTAGGAAAGGAAAGTGCTGGAAAACCACAAGGAAGAAAAGATTTAACTGATGTAATTGCAGCTCATAATGTTCCCTATGTTGCACAAACAACTTTTATAGGAAACTTTAAAGATTTACATGAAAAAGCAGAAAAAGCTATCTATACAGAAGGAGCAGCTTTTTTAAATGTTTTAGCTCCTTGTCCTAGAGG
The DNA here is from genome assembly GCA_020024915.1 of Fusobacterium sp. Classification (GTDB taxonomy): domain Bacteria; phylum Fusobacteriota; class Fusobacteriia; order Fusobacteriales; family Fusobacteriaceae; genus Fusobacterium_A. The sequence goes on from JAHHSZ010000050.1 coordinate 12,130, forward strand.
TTGGAGATATGAGAGTGAAGATTTGATGGAAATCTGTAAATTAGCGGTAGAAACTTGCTATTGGCCTCTATTTGAAGTAATCAATGGAGAATGGAAATTAAATTATAGACCTAAGAAAAAACTTCCTATTGAAGAGTTTTTAAAAAAACAAGGTAGATTTAAACATCTATTTAAACCTGAAAATAGACATATCATAGATAGAATACAGGCAAATGTAGATTTGAAATGGGAAAGACTATTAAAAAGATGTGGAGAAGAATTGGATAAATAAGAGTAAAAGGGGCTGTTGCAAACTGATGATTTTTAAATATCAGAGAGTGTAGAGAAATTTCTGTAAATTAAATAAATATTTCTTTTTAATAGCTTTCTATGATAAAATTTAAATATATCATAGGAGGCTATTTTTTATGGAAAGAAAAAGAAGAAATACTATCAATCTTACTGAGGGGAAAAGAAATATCATCTCTGCTTTAATTAATGAATATGATATTAAATCTGCTCAAGATATACAAGATGCTTTAAAAGATTTACTTGGTGGCACTATCCAAGAAATGCTTGAAGCTGAAATGACTCAACATCTTGGATATAGTCCTTATGAACGTTCTCAAAGTTCTAATGCTCGTAATGGAAGAAAATCTAAAACTATTCTTAGTAAATATGGGGAAACTGAAATTGAAGTTCCTCAAGATAGAGAAGGAACTTTTGAACCACAAATTGTGAAAAAACGTCAAAAAGATATTTCTTCTATTGAGGATAAAATAATTTCTATGTATGCTAAAGGGATGACTACGCGTCAAATTTCTGAGCAAGTTGAAGATATTTATGGTTTTGAGCTTAGTGAAGGTTTAGTTTCTAATATTACTGATAAATTACTTCCTAAAATTGAAGAATGGAAACAAAGACCACTTTCTAGTGTAT
>JAHHSZ010000051.1 GCA_020024915.1 Fusobacterium sp.
TAAGCAGCACATACTCTTTTAATTTCCATTTTAATTCCTCCCTAAACATTTTAATAAAAAAAGGCTATTAAAAAATAGCCTTTCTTACAACTATTTTATTTCAGTTGTCTCGTCAAAAGCTTTTGAATGCAATTTTTCTAACGTCTTTGGAATTTTAACTTCTGAAATACTATTTTTACAAAATGCATACATATTAAGTTTTTTTAAACTTTCAGGTAATTCTATTTTTGTTAAATTATTTTTATAGAATGCCGATGCTTCAATACTCTCTAATGATTTAGGTAAATTTATTTCTGTCAACTTATTTAATGCAAACGCACTTGGTTCTATTCTTTTTAATTTATCTCCAAATTCAATTTTTTTAAGCTTATTTCTGTAAAAGGCAAATCCTTCTATTTCAATCAATGCTGATGGTAATTTTATCTCTTCTAAGTTACAAACACCAAAAGCATCATATCCAATATATTCTACTGTATCTGGAATTACAACTGAAGTCAATTTTCGGCGATAAAAAGCATTATCTCCAATTACTGTGATTATCTCTCCAGTTGGTGATTTTTCAGGAATAACCATATCTGTAAATTCCTGCTCTTTAACTTTTTGTTTTCCTTTAGCTGTCATTCCCTTTAATTTATGTCCATCAAATATAAAGTCATCATTTTCCCAAATATTATTCATCATTTACAACACTCCTTTTTTACATTTTATTTAACTGTACTATCTCATTAAAAGTTTCAAGTTGTGTTTTAACTTGTCCAAAGTCCTCCATTTGTTGGTCATATCCCATTTTAATTAAAGGAAGGTTTTCTTTTTCAAACTCTTGTTTTAATGATGGAAACTCCATCTCTTCAGTATCATTAAAGTTCATCATAAATAATAAACAGCCATCTGCATTATTTTCTTTTACCAGATTTACAACGTATCTAGGTCTTTTAAAAATATCTGGGTCATACAATAGAGGATCTTCATCCATTCTTGCAAACTGGTCAGCTAATGCTAACATTGGATCTTCTATTGTTATATCTATATCTATTTTCAAACCTCTTGATTCATGAGCAACATCATCAGCTACTATGCAAATCTTGAAATCATCAAATAATTTTAATAAACTGTCATTGTCAGTTATAATTCCACTTGTTACAACACGCATTCCATCCCATGCTTCTTCTGGTAACTCTTCTAACTTATCATTTAACTCTTTAAGAAGTTTTGTATGTTCATCTTTTAACATGAAATATGAAGCTTTCAATATTAAACATCTATCTGAAGCTTTTATTGTTTGTGGATGATCAGCTGCTAGCTTTATAAATCTTCTCTTTTCAGCTCTATTTTCATTATATATCTCAAAAGCATTTCTTAAGGCTTCATCTTTTATTCTAACATCACAGATTTTTTCTAATTCTTCCTTGGCTTTTTTGAAAATCTTAGCATTATATTTTTTTCCAAAATCTTCTTTTCTATGTTGTCCATGATTCAGGAATATCATAGGAATCTTTCTTCCAACACTTACTTTGTAGTTTTGAGATAATGGTCTTAATGTATCATCTAATGTAGTTAACATACATGCTGATAATCCATTCAAAGTCCCATCTAATCCCATTTCTAAACATCTTAATGCGAGTGAATAATAAAAAGTTGGAAAATACTCTTTAGCTTTTTCAATCGGACCTTTTCCTCCCCAAACTCCAAATGGAACCATTCCACCAGCATAAATTATCTCTTCAGGAGCATAGAATGGAAATACTCCTACTGCTTTCTTACCTTGAGCAAGGTATTCATCAAGTTGTTTTCTTGGGTTGTTTGCAACCTCTCTTAATCTATCAATTAACTCCCTTATCTCCATTTTACTCCTCCTCTAAAGTTGATTTAGACCAATCAGTTTCAGTTGTATTGTCAAAGTTTGTATATACTTCTTCTCCATTAGCTAGTCTAATCTCTTTTCTTTCGTCCATTATTTCAACTAGTCCCTGTACTCTAGTCTTATACTGTTCTGTTGAGAAGTTTCTTTCATCAGCCTGGTCCCCATCAAAGTGAACTACAGGAATTTTTAAGTCTTCCTTCCATCTTCTTTCGATCTCTGGCATAGCTCCACTCCATGGTTTACAGCTACGATTGTAGTTTACTAGAGCTCCTGAAATTCCATTTTGTTTTGCCATTGTCTCTCTCCATTCTACCCCAGTTTCAATACAAACTGAGCAAGGTGCCTTACAATATGCTGCTGCCATCTCTTCAATACTATTGTATACGAAGCCAAATGCTGGTGCATAAACTACAGCTGTTACGTTTACTCCATTATTTTTTAATGGCTCATATAGTGAACGAAGCCCTGGCCAACAAGGGATTCCTTCAAATAATATTCTATGCTCTTCTGGATATTCCCAAGTTGATGTTCCTTCCTTTATTGACTGTTCAAACTCTTCTGCTAATAATTCAAATCCTTTAGCAGCTTCTACATCACATCTTGCAGCAACAATATCAGCCATATGGTTGAATAAATCAAATCCACTTAATGGAGAAGGTTTACATCCCATGTAAGAACATGACTTTAACCATGCTTTAGCGGTTCTATTTGCTATTGCACAAGCGTCTTCAAATTTTTTCTCATCAAATTTTTTACCTGTTAGTTCTTCTAATTGTTTTATAGCATAATTAAATTGCCCCATTAAATATTCTACTTTTTCTTCTGGTGTATCAATAGTATTAGAAAAAGGAATATCTATCATAATCATTGGAATATTATGCATTCTAGCAATATTCTCATACCATTTAGTCATCATATTACAGATGTTGTTACAACAAAGCACAAAATCTGGTTGTGGCATTCTTCTAGCATCAGTAGGTTCTCCAGCTGCATATGCTAAATTTATTCTTGCATATCCACAAATATCATTATCATACCCCATATCCTCTGCTGCTTGACATAATCTTAAACCATCTTTTTTTGCAGCAGCTGAAGCAGCATGATTTTCTGGATATACAACATTTAAATCAAAAGCTTTTGCAAGTTCAATAGGAAATTTAGAAGAACTCCAACCTACTAATTTTCCTTCTTTTTTAGCTTTCCAAGCATCTGCATATACTTTATCAACTACTCCTCTTAATACATCAGCAGCCGGTTTATGTCCTTCAACCGGTCTTGGTTTTTTATTAGGCAATTTTTCTATTTTTTTCTCGGCCATCATATACCTCCTACTTTCTTATAAAGTTTAATTTGCTCATAATCTAACTTAAATTAAGAAAATGAAATGGGGTTGTTGCTTTTTTACAACACCCCTTTCATTTTTAGTTTTTTTACTTATTACATTTTTGATAAGCAAAAAGTGCTGCACCTACTGCTCCATTCAATTGACAATATTCACTAGTATGAATAGTATGACCAATATTTTTTTCTAATGCTCTAATCATTCCTTTATTTAAAGCTACTCCTCCAGTCATTATAACTTCATCTTTTATTCCTACCCTTTTTGCCAAACTTCCAACTCTACTTGCAATTGCAGTATGTATTCCCCTTACTATATCGCTTATTTTTGTTCCTTTTGCCAATTGAGAAATTACTTCTGATTCAGCAAAAACTGTACATGTAGAACTTATTGTAATCTCTTGTGTAGATTGTTCATCTAATACTTCTAAATCATCAATTTCTATTTCTAGTACTTTAGCTATTACATCTAAAAATCTACCTGTTCCAGCTGCACATTTATCATTCATCACAAAATTCTCAAGCATTCCATTTTCTCCTAATTTCAGTGCTTTTGAATCCTGTCCACCTATATCAATTATGGTCCTTACTTTTGGGAAGAAAAAATGTGCTCCCTTGGCATGACAAGATAGTTCTGACATCTGTAATGGGACTTCTTCTAACATATGTCTTCCATATCCAGTTGCAATCGCTCCGTCTAATTCAGAAACTGCAGTAAATCCCGCTTCCTCTAAAGCTTGTTTTATAGCCCTAGCTGGACCAGAAGTTCCAGTTCCTACAGAAATAACAGATTTTCCTACTATCTCTTTACCATCTTTTAATATTACACATTTAGAAGCAGTTGATCCCACATCTATTCCCATTGTAAATATACTCATTTTACTTTTCCTTTCTTTCTAAAATCCTATCCAGTAAGTTATAACATTTCTTTTGCCATATTTAAAAATTTAGTAATAATTATTGCATTTGATATATTACTTATAAACCCTCCTATTACAGGTACAACAAAAAACGCCAATTTTGAATATCTATATTTTGAACAAACAGTTTGCATAGTTGTCATTGAAACTGGAACTGCTCCTAATCCAAATCCAACATTTCCAACTGCCATTATAGCTGCATCATAATTTCTTCCCAGTAAATTAAATGTTACAAAATAACAGAAGATTAATATGAATAAAACCTGTGCTATCAATAACACAAACAGCGGTCCACCTAAGTCTGCTAATTGCCATAATTTCATTGTTATAATTGACATCGCAACAAACAAGCCTAATGAAAATTCTCCAACTATATCAATTGCCTCGTACAACATATCATGATTCTCTTTTTTTAAATCATAAAATAATCTTATTAATATTCCACCAAACATACAACTTACATGAATTGGAAATTTAAATCCTATATTTTTCAAAGCTATAGTTAATACTTGTCCAATTCCTAAAGCTATACACATTAAAAACATTGCTGTTACAACACTGTTTTTATCTACTTTTAATCCAACACTAGGTTGTTCTAATGTTTCTAAATTTTCAACTGTTTCATATTCTTCTAACTTATGTCTTTTAATCATAAAATTTCCAAATGGTCCACCTATTATACATCCAGCTATAAGTCCAAATGTAGCTGAAGCAATTGCTACTTCCATTGCAGCACCAGCTCCTGCTTGGACTGCAATTGGTGCAAAAGCTGCAGCATTTCCGTGTCCACCAGTCATTGGTATACTTCCAGTCATCATAGAAATAAGTGGGTTCACATTCATCATTTTACCAACCAATAATGCAATTGTATTCTGACAAGCTGCCAATACTGCTGCAATTCCAGCAAAAATTACAACTAACTTTCCGCCTTTTTTCAACAATGACAAACTTGCTGCTGCTCCACTTGCTGCAAAGAAAATACAATAAAATAATGTATTTACAACTTTATAATCAAATCTTAATTCCACAATATTAGCATAATATAGTCCCAATGATACAAATGCAAAAACTGTTCCTCCAACCACTGATGCTGGTAAACAATATTTTTTTAATATTGGAAAAATTTTTCTTAATTTTTCTCCCAAAAATATAGCCAATACTGCTAATGCCAATGTTTCAAACATATTTATATCTAATATTACTTTTGCCATTTGTTACCTCATATTATTTTTTAAAAAAAGTCTCAAATTCTTTGATAGCCCTTGGTAAAAGCATTTGGTGAAATGCACAAATAGATTTTGGATTTTGATAAGCTGAATTTATGAAGGCGATCATATAATTACGCATATCATATAGATCAACTATTTCATCAACCATTCCTGTAGTAGCACAATAGCTAGGTGTTGACTTCTCTTTGTACTCATCTATTAGTTTATTCATCTTGTCGATAATTGGTTGTAAATCGTTTCCTGCTTGCTTTTCTTTAACTAATCTTCTTGAATACATAGCAGTTGCAGCTGTTTCTCCATTCATAACATTTATCTCAGTTGCTGCAGTTCCTAAAGAGAAAGCATTAGTATCATTTCCTTGTGGTCCTCCTAATACATAGTGAGCTGCTGCTGTTCCTTTTCTTAATGTAATTTCCATTTGAGGTACATTTGAATTTTGAATAGAATAGATTAATGATTGCCCTAATCCCAATAATTCTGCTTTTTCAGCATCATTTCCTACATCTATCCCTGTTGTATCTTGCAACCAAATTATTGGAAGTCTATCTCTTCCACAAAGAGTTACAAATTCATTCATTTTTACAAGTCCTTGTCTGTAAAGCTTTCCTCCTATCCCAGCACTATTTTCTTTGTATTCAGGGTAGTTCATTAATAACCCTTGAGCATTTGCAACTACTCCAACTAATAATCCGTCAACTTTAGCAAGTCCTGTTACAACCTCTGGACCATATCCTTTTTTATACTCACTAAATTCGCTGTTATCTACTAATCTTCCGATTACATCATAGATGTCATAAATTCTTTTTTGGTTCATTGGAACAATTGAGTATAAATCCATAGGATCTAGTGCTGGTTCTTTTGGTTCATCAACTCTAAAGAATTCTAAATCATAAGCTGGTAAGAAATCCATATATTTTCTAATTCCATCTAATACTCCACATTCATCACTGTAAACTTCTCTAAAGAATCCAGTTTGATTATAGTGAATTGACACTGTTCCTGGAACTTCACTTCCTTTACTTTTTATAGTAGCATCAATTATTTGCTCTGCTCCTTCTTGATCAATAAATCCTTTAGGATTCATTCCACCAACAATTCCAGCTCCTCCAACTGCCATATTTGCATCTTTGTGAGCAACTAAAATTGTAGGACTGATACTGTGATATCCTCCACCAGCTGGGTTAGTTCCGAATATTCCAACTATTACTGGAATTCCTAATTGTTGTAATTGAGCATTTCTATAGAATGGAGTTCCTCCACCTCTTCTGTTTGCATAAACTTTTTCTTGCTCATCTAGCTTAACTCCACTACAGTTTAATACATATACTAGAGGTATACCTAAAGTTTTAGCTGTATCTGATGCTCTTAATAAGTCATCAGCTTGTCCTGCAACCCAAGCTCCAACTATTTTTTTATTATCTGAAGCTACAATCATAGCCCATTTCCCTTTTATTCTTCCTAGACCTTTTACTATTCCAGTTCCAGTAGAAAAATCTTGTGGATTATATAAACTATTTAATTCACAAAAAGTTCCTTCATCTACTAAATTAGCAATTCTTTCTAAAGCAGTCAGTTGATTTTTAGCAGTAATTTTTTCATCTGGAGTTCCTGCAGCATGCATTTCATCTCTTAATTTTTTTATTTCTGCTTCTACTTCTTTAACTAATTTTTGGTTCTCTTCATCTATTTTCTTTAAACCTTTTCCAACTTGTTTCATATTTTGAAAATATTTTGGCATTGAATAATTTCCCATATATTTCTCCTTTTCATCTATCGATTATAATTTGATATTCTTAGTCTTCTTTTGGAACTTTTATAAATGCTTGTCCTGGGTCTATTTCTTCTCTTATCATTTTTATAACTTCCTCACTTGGTGCTTCTAGCAATACTGCTCTTGATACATCTATATCAAACCCTGTATTTTCAATAACATCTTCTGGTGATGAAGTTGGATAATATCCTGCAAGATACATTCTCTTAGTATCTTTATCAAATTTTAAAATTCCTCTATCTGTAACAACTGCTATTGGTCCTCTATTTCCTGGTAGTCCTAATTTTTCTCTTCCTCCAGGTCCATCTCCCCATCCTACACTTGTAACATAGTCAATTTTTTCAATAAATCTTCTTTTCTCATGTTGCATCATAAGTACTGTGTTTGAATAAGTAGCTATTCCATTAGCTCCACCTGATCCAGTAAATCTTGTTTTAGGTGAGTAATAATCACCTATGCAAGTAGAGTTCACATTTCCATATGGATCTATTTGAGCTCCACCAATGAAAGCAATCATTCTATCATTATTATTTAACCATTCATTAGTTTCAAATCCAATAAATCTTACATTTGGCCATTGAACTGCACAATGTTCCATTAAACGATCATCTCCAACACTTCTAGGTACCTCTATTGGACTACAATCCATAAGACCACTCTCAACTATTAATTTACAGTTAGGAGCAAATATTCTCTTTGCTAATGAAGCTCCTATTAATGGTAATCCTGTTCCTACTATAACAATCTGTCCATCTTCTATGGTTTTTGCAATTGTTATTGCCTGCATCTCTTTATTTGTATAATTTTTATAATTTGCCATTTTTATTTATCCTCCTTTACAAGTTTAGCTGCATATCCAAATCCTGGAACAATTTTAGTCTTGATAAGTCTTGTTGCTCCTAATTTATCTAAATATTCATTATGATCTTTTATATCATAGACCCATTCTTGTAAGAATTCTTTAAAATCTTCTTCAGTTTTGGTAACTTTATCATACATTTTATAAAAGTCTGCATCATAGTCATAATAGTTGTATACCTGTGATGGATGTGCTCCATGAGGTACATGTACTACTGCATCAACACAAAATTGTGGAATAGAGTTTGCTGATGGATTTTTTCTTATCTCCTCTTCAGTTACTAACTCTTCACATGTAACAATACAATGTTTGGCTGCAATAGCTATATCTACATCATGAAATTCATCTCCTTCTATTGAGCAAGTTCCATTTATAGAAGCTTTTTGCACATGAATTATAGCTACATCTAATCTAGGTACTGGTACTGCCACTATCTTTTCCTCAGGTGCAAAAGGATTTGTCATTTCTACCAATTTATCATTAGGTAATTTATCATCTTTTTCTCTCACTTCTTTACTAATTCCCCATTTATTTACTAAATCTGATCCTTGCATTAATCTAACTGGTAAATATGGTAATCCCAAAGAAGAAGCATGTAGCATCAACATTATTACATCCTGTGAATAATCTTCTAAATTCATTTTTCCAACTTTTTCTACTTCATGTCTAAATCTCCTACATACATTTGTATATCCTGAATTAGCTATATAACAATTTATGAAATTACGTATTCTTCCTTCCCCTATCAGCATATCCCAATCTCCACCTGCTGGTCCTGAATATCCAGTAAAATCTCCTAAGCCTTGTCTTAAAATTTCATATACTGCTGCATAAGGCTTTCTATTTGTAGTGAACCCTCCAAAACATATACTATCTCCATTTTTTACATAAGTTTTAATTGCATCATGCAATGACATAACTTTATTCATTAAAACTCGCCTCCTAAATATTTTTAAAACATAATTTAATTTTTGCTAAAAATTTATCTTATAAAGTTATTTATTTAAATATTAACATGAAATATCCAGCTGCTACTGCTGATCCTATAACACCTGCAACATTTGGTCCCATAGCATGCATTAATAAAAAATTGGTTTTATTTTCACTTGCCCCAACTGTTTGAGCCACTCTTGCAGCCATTGGAACTGCTGAAACACCTGCTGAGCCAATTAATGGATTAATTTTTCCTCCAGTCAAATGATAAAGTAGTTTTCCTAATAATACTCCACCCATAGTTGACATACAAAAAGCAAACAATCCCATAAATATAATTGCTATTGTAGAAATTCTCAAAAATAATTCTCCATTTGCCGTTGCTCCAACTGTTACACCTAGAAAAATTGTAACTATATTAATTAATGCATTTTGTGCTGTATCAGATAATCTATGTACAACTCCTGACTCCCTAAATATATTTCCAAGCATTAACATTCCTAACAAAGGAGCCACTGAAGGTAACAATAAAGTCGTAAACAAAACAGTTCCTATTGGAAATACTATTTTTTCTATCTTACTTACTTTTCTAAGTTGCTTCATTTTTACAGCTCTTTCTTTCTTAGTAGTTAGTAATTTCATAATTGGTGGTTGTATCATCGGAATCAGTGCCATATATGAATATGCTGCTACTGCAATTGGTGCCAATAAATCTGGTGCCAAATTATTTGCTAGATATATTGAAGTAGGTCCATCTGCCCCTCCAATTATTGCAATAGCTGCCGCTTGCTTAGCTGTAAAAAATGGTAATGAGCTAGCAAACATAAACGTTACATAAATCCCAAATTGAGCTGCCGCTCCCAATAACAAGCTAATTGGATTCGCTATTAAGGGTCCAAAATCTGTCATGGCCCCAATTCCCATAAATATTACACATGGAAATAAATTACTCTTTATTCCATTATAGATAATTCTTAATACACCTGATGAATACCAAGGTGTTGCCTCGTTCATTAATCCTGCTAAGGGTAAATTTGTTAAAAAGACTCCAAATGCTATTGGCAATAATAGTAAAGGTTCAAATTGTTTTACTATAGCTAAATAAATCAACACAAAGGCAATCAAAAACATTACTATATTTTGCCAATGTAAAGCTGCAAATCCAGATTCTGCTAACATTGTTTTTAAAATATCAATAAACTGCATGTTACCCTCCTCTATTATTTGATTTCTATTAATACTGTATCTGTATCAACAGTATCTCCTTTTTTTACTTTAATTGCTGCTACTGTTCCTGTAAACTCAGAAGTTATTTCATTTTCCATTTTCATTGCTTCTAATATACAAACAACATCTCCTTCTGTCACTTGATCTCCAACTGCTACATTTACATCTAAAATACTTCCTGGCATTGGACTTACTACCACATTTCCTGACCCAGTTACTGATACTGCTGCAACAGGTGCTGCTATAGTTTGCTTAGTCTCTTCCTTTACTACAGGAGCTACTATTTCTTCTCTAACAACTGGTTGTGAAGCTGAAACTCTTACCTCTTCAGTTCTAGATGCTGCCACAGTTCCTCTTGTTAGTGAACTAGCTCCTTTAATTACTCTTTCCACCTCTACCTCATATTTTTCCCCATTTACTGTTATGATATATTTCATATAATTCTCCTCCTAATATTATTTTTTATTATATTTTTTTATATCTGTAATCTTAAAACTATCTACTGGTAATGCTAATTCTTCAGCAATTGCTGCTGTTATAATTGCAATTTTCACTTTATTTTCATCAATTTTTGGTAACATTACCTTTTTAACATTATTATCAGATTTATCTTCATTTTTTTTCATTAAAATGTTTTTCTCTAAAAATGCTATAACCTTTGACACTATAATTACATAAAGAGCTATAAACATTAATGAGACAAACACTATTAATATCCCTATTAGAGATGGAAAAATACTTCCGAAAAATCCTAAATACTCTTGTGTTATCATTCTTACCTCCTTATTTTATACTTTATTTTTTAGCTTTGATTTTTCAAAATAATCATTTAATTCAAATAATACTTTCTGATCTTTTGCATCTCCTTTAGGTGCAAAGAAAATAAAATTCTTTACTTTTTTATCTTTAAAATTCAAAGCTTTTTTAATTTTTATTATTGAAAAACCTGTTTTCAAAACATTATCTTTAGGATCTACATATATTAACACTGTGTTATCATTTAGAAAAAAATATAATAAATCTTCCACTTGGGTACTCATCATCTCTTCTAAATAACCCTTACTGATATATTTTTCATTTAAAAGTATCTCATTACCTAGTTTTATAATTTCTAAAAGACTTTTAGTATTTGATATCTTTATTAAATGTTTTGGAATCTCAAACTTTTCAGTCTCTTTTTCAAGTTTTTCAGTTGTTATATTTCCAGAAAAATTATCCATCAGATCTTCTATTAACCTAGTTTCATCCAAGCACCCTTGAACATTCCTCTTTATAACACTCACAAGCCTATCCAATGAAATTTTTTTACTTTGATAAGGTAATTTCATCTTACTTAACATTCTTATATCAGTTTCAGTTAGTATTGGACTTACTTTACATATTGGAATATTTTTGTCTATTTTTAAAACTCCTTCTGAAGTCATAATAACTAAATCTAATTCTCTATCTCTCAATTTATCACTTTGTTTTATTGAAACTATATCAACTATATCAATTAAAAATTCTTCTTTTAATCTAGAAATGAGAAAATTTATCAGGTTTTTCTTAAATGAAGAAACTATTGCAACTCTTTTTGCCCTTTCAACTTGATTCTTCAATGCTACTTCAAATATTGGAACCAAAAAACCAATTTCATTATCTGAAATTTCAATATTTAATAATTTCTCAAAATTTTCAAATGCCTTTTTCAAATACTTAAAAGTATCCCCATAAATTGATTTTACTTCCTTTAAAACACTATTTTTAAGCTCAATTCCTTTTATACTCCTATAAATTAAAGGTTTTATATAGAACAAAATATCATCTATTAACTTTTTACTTTTTACAAGTTCTACATTTTTTAATTTTTCAAACTCCTTTATGATTCTGTACACTCCTAATTCTATCTCAATCCAGTTTTTATGTCTTAAGAAAATTTCTTTTTCATCACATGAAATTCTAAGCAAATAATCTGTTAAAAAACATATATCCATTTCACTAAATTTATCAAAAGTTTTGGATAAAATTTTGTATTCTTTAGTCTGATTCAAAACCTTTTTATTTAAAACATCCAATTTTACACTATTAATTTTTCTATTTTTTAACACACAGATAAGTAATATAAGTAAGTTCAATGTTTCATCAGTATAACATAATCCAGCATTTTTTATTTTCAAATATATCTCTTCTAGTTGTTTTCCATATAACTTAGATAGTTTTTTCCCAACCAACATCTCAAAATAATTACTCTTCTTATAACTAATACTTTTTTCTTCAGCATCAAAAACTACATATTGATACAAAAATATAGCCAAACAATAAATCAAATCACTATTTTTATATGAAATAACACATTTTTTATCATTATATTGCTTTAAATCAATACCTGTTTTAGCAAGTTTATCTTTTAATAACTTTACATCTGCTCTAATTGTAGATTTACTTATCTCTAATGTACTGGCTATTTCCTCAATGCAAAATTCATCTTTTTCCAAAATACTTTCTAAAATTAAGTAATCTAATCTCTCTTGTTGCCTATATATATAATTATATTTATTAATTCCGCCTATTAAAGATATTATATCTTCCTTTTCCAAGAAACAAAAAATCTTTCTTTTTTTTATGATAATTTTTCTTTCTCCTAGACTTTCATTTAACTCAGCTATCTTATATCTAATATTTCTTTCTGTTTGATTAAAAATATTAGCTATTCTTTGTAGTTCATCCTCTTTCTTTAATTCTTTTAATATTTCAAAATGTTTTGTATTCAACATTTAAAAATAGCTCCTTTTTTAACTTTATATTCTCAAAAAAAACACAACAATTTGTTTTAGTTCTTTTGATTGATATTATTAATTTATTT
>JAHHSZ010000052.1 GCA_020024915.1 Fusobacterium sp.
GTTAATTGAGTAAAGATATCACTTTCAATTATTGGTTAAGGAAACTTTGTAATTACATTTTCACATTAAAGGTAATTTTATTATTCTCAAGAATAACATCAACAGTATCTCTTTCTTTTATTTGATTGGAAAGAATAAGTTTAGCAAGATTTGTTTCAAGCTCTTTTTGTATATATCTTCTAAGTGGTCTTGCTCCATATTGAGGTTCATAGGCATTTTTAGCTAGATATTCTACAACTTCATCAGAGATGTTAAGTTGTATATATCTGTCTTTTAATTTATCACCAACAGATTTAAGAGCAAGTTTAACTATATCTTTAATAGAATCAAGGTCAAGAGCTTTAAAAGTGATTATCTCGTCAACCCTGTTTAAAAATTCAGGTCTAAAATTAGCTTTTAATTGATCTAGTACCCTTTCTTTTGTAGTTTCACTTAAATTGATATCATCAAGAATTAAGCTACTTCCAATGTTAGAAGTCATAATAATTAATGTATTCTTAAAGTCTACAATTCTTCCCTGTCCATCTGTCAATCTACCATCATCAAGGACTTGTAATAGAATATTGAACACATCTGGATGAGCCTTTTCAATCTCATCAAATAGTATCACTGAATAAGGTTTTGTTCTTATAGCTTCAGTAAGTTGTCCTCCCTCTTCATAACCTACATATCCTGGAGGTGCCCCAATAAGTCTAGTAGTAGAGAATTTATCCATATACTCACTCATATCTATTCTAATAACTGAATCTTCACTATCAAAAAGATTATAAGCTAAAGATTTAGCTAAGTAAGTTTTACCTACCCCAGTTGGTCCTAAGAAAATAAATGACCCCATTGGTCTGTTGGCATCTTTAAGTCCAGCTCTTGATCTGATCATAGTATCAGCAACAGCTTTTACAGCTTCATCTTGACCTTTTACTCTCTCTTTTAATGAAGTTTCAAGGTTTAATATTTTTTCTTTTTCAGTTTCAGCAAGTTTAGATACAGGAATACCTGTCCATTTTGACACAATATCTGCAATTTCATCAGAAGTAACTTCTTGTTTTAAAAGTCCACTACTTCCATAAGCTTCATCAAGCTTATCTTGTTGCTCTTTTAATTGTCTTTCAAGCTCACCAAGTTTACCATATTTTAATTCTGAAAGTTTAGTTAAATCATAGTTTCTTTCAGCCTGTTCCATTTCAAGTTTAACTTTTTCAATCTCCTCTTTGATCTCTTTTACCTTAGTAATATCTTTTTTCTCAAGTTCCCATTGTGATTTTAAAAGAGATTTTTTAGCGTTTATCTCAGCCAACTCTTTTTCAAGATTTTCTAATCTCTCTTTAGAAGCTGTATCAATCTCTTTTTTCAAGGCTTCCTTTTCAATCTCAAGTTGCATACTTTTTCTAGTAAGCTCATCAAGTTCAGCTGGCATAGAATCAATCTCAGTTCTAATCATAGCAGCAGCCTCATCTATAAGGTCAATAGCTTTATCAGGAAGTTGTCTATCACTGATGTATCTATTACTTAGAGTGGCAGCGGCAACAATAGAACCATCAGAAATTCTAACTCCGTGGTACATCTCAAACTTTTCTTTAAGTCCTCTCAATATTGATATAGTATCTTCAACAGTAGGTTCATTAACTAATACAATCTGGAATCTTCTTTCAAGAGCTGGATCTTTTTCAATATATTTTCTATATTCATCAATAGTTGTAGCACCAATAACTCTAACCTCTCCTCTTGCAAGCATAGGTTTTAAGATATTACCTGCGTCCATAGCTCCATCAGTTTTTCCAGCACCAACTATAGTGTGGATCTCATCAATAAATAGAATAATATTACCATTTGAAGTTTCTACCTCTTTCAAAACACCTTTTAATCTCTCTTCAAACTCACCTCTAAATTTTGCTCCAGCTATTAGAGCCCCCATATCTAGAGAATAGATAGTTTTACCTTTTAATGACTCTGGTACGTCACCATTTAAAATTCTTTGAGCTAATCCCTCAGCTATTGCAGTCTTACCTACACCAGGTTCTCCAATAAGGATAGGATTATTTTTAGTTCTTCTAGAGATAATTTGAATAGCTCTTCTAATTTCACTATCTCTACCTATGATAGGGTCAATTTTTCCCTGTCTAGCTAATTCAACTAAGTTTTTAGCATATTTTTCTAAGACTTCATAATTAGCTTCTGGATTTTGAGAATTGACTTTTTGATTTCCTCTAATCTCTTTGACAACCTCTTCATATTTTTTCTCATCTAAACCTAATCTTTTTAAGATTGGAAGATGTCTTAATAGTGCCCAGAAAAGATGTTCAACGCTTATGTAAGAGTCTCCCATTTTCTCCATAAAGCTTTCAGCTTCTATTAAAACTCTATGAGTTCCTTGGTCCAATGAAGTATCCCCTAGATTATTACCCTCTACCTTTGGAAATTTTAAAACTTCATTTTCTAGCTGACCAACTATATAGTTTAAATTTAAATCTAACTTTTCAATAATTCTAGGAATAAGTCCCTCACTATTTTTAAGGAGAGCCAAAGCTAGAAACTCAGGTTTTATAGTTTGTTGTTTAGCTTTAATCGCAAGTGTTTGTGCTTCTTGTAAAGCTAATAATGAGTTTTCTGTAAATTTATTTTGATTCATATAAAAACGACCTCCTTTTAATTTGTTAGCACTCTAATTGTTTGAGTGCTAATTATTTATATTCTGATTATAGAACATAAAAATAAATTTGTCAACTATTTTTAAACAATTTTTTTAAAAATTAAAATTTAGTCAAATAAAAAAATAATTGATTTATTTTTAAAAATGTGAAATAATATGGTGTACTATTAATTCAAATAGGAGGATTTTTATGGGATTATTTGATTTTTTTAAAAAGAAAAACAGTGAGGAATGGTTTGAGATATACTCACCTTTAAATGGTAGAGTTATTGATCTATCAGAGGTTCCTGATGATGCTTTTGCACAAAAAATGGTAGGAGATGGGTGTGCTATTGATCCCACTAGTGGAGCTATATATGCACCAGTAAATGGAGATATAGATATTTTTGAAACTAACCATGCTGTTAGCTTTGAAACACCAAACGGGTTAGAGATGATAGTTCACTTTGGGATAGATACTGTAACTTTGAAAGGTGAGGGATTTAACAGAGTGGTAACTTCTGATTCTGTAAAAGTTGGAGATAAATTAGTAGAGTATGATTTAGACTTTATAAAAGATAAAGTTCCATCAACAAAAACTCCTGTAATCATCAATAATATGGATGCTGTAGAGAAAATTGAAGTTGTTGCAAAAGGAAAAGATGTTAAGGTTGGAGACCTTATAATGAGAGTTTTATTAAAAAAATAGTATAAATTAAAATGGTTAGTTAATTCTAGCCATTTTTGGTTAATTAAAAAAGGTGCTACAGAAAAATTTGTAACACCTTTTTTTATTAATTACCTAATAATCTTTGGAAAAGAGAATCTTCAGTATTTGAAGGGGATTTAGTCTTGTTTTCAATAGGGGTAACCTCTTTGTAATTACTATTTCCATTTGAACTGTTTTCCTCTTTTTTAATATCTGTTTGAGAAATCGTTCTATTTGAGTAACCAGCTTTCTCAAATACACCAGAAATTCCTTTAGAGTATTTTTCACTATTTTCTAATTGTAGCTTTCCTCTTCTAATTGCAAAATCCCTTCCGTTGTTTATTTTTAAACCTGTATCTAAGGTTAAGTTCTGAATAAAGATATCACCATTTTTTAAGTGGTTATCTAGGAAAGAGAATTTAGCAGAGGTATCATATAGTTTTTTGTTGACTAAATCTTGATAGTATTGTGCCCAAAGAGGAGCAACTCCACTACCACCTGTAATATTACCTTTTATAGGGGAGTTATTATCATAACCTATGTATATAGTTGTAACATAGTTAGGAGTTATTCCAGCAAACCAGATAGTTCTATTTTCATTGGTTGTACCTGTTTTTCCACCCTGTTCAATTCTTTTCTTTTGTAAATCATAAACAGATGCTCTTGATGAGCTACCATGTAGGACAGAACTCTTTAACATAAAGGTTATAAGGCTAGTATCAATACTATCATATACTTTTTCTTTGTCTGGTAATTCCTCATAGATAGTGTTTCCATACTTATCTACAACTGAAGTAACAACTATAGGTTTAATTTTGTAACCACCATTAGCAAAGATACTGTAGTCTAATGCATGTTGTAGTGGTGTATTTTCAAATGAGCCTAAAGAGGCAGTTAAATCATTAGGTATTTTTAAATTTGGATCTAACTTAGCTATATTCTTTTTAAGGTTAGCTACTCCAATGTGATCTAACAGTTGTATTGATACAGTATTTACAGATCTATCTAAGGCAGTTAAAAGAGTGAGATTATTACTATATCTACTGCCATAGTTTTTAGGAATCCACTTACCATACTGTAGGTATCTATCTTCAACAACTGTATTTAGTTCATAACCATTTTGTAGAGCTGTAAAGTAAAGAAATGGCTTAAAAGATGAACCAAGCTGTCTTTTTGCCATAGTGGCTCTATTGAATCCACCAGCTTTAAAGTTTCTACCAGCTATGATAGTAATTATATGTCCATTATTAGGATTAATAGTAATCATACCACCTTGTAACTCATTTTTACTATCTTTATTATTTTTTTTAAATAATTCATAGTTATCAAAACTTTCTTTAGCAACTTTTTGCATATCTAAATCAAGTGTAGTATAGACTCTTAATCCACCTGTATAAATAAGATTTTCATCAAAATTTTCTAGCAAAATCTTTTCAACTAAGTCAGAAAAATCAGGAACATTATATTCAACAGCATTTTTCTTATTGTAGACAATAGTTGTATTATTATCTAGGACAAAATCTTTAGGAAGATCCTTTTCATTATAGAACTTATGAGCTAGAGCTTTTTCATACTCTTCTTTTGTGATCATGCCATCTTCGTACATCTCTGAAAGAATCAACTTCATTCTTTTAATAGAATTTTTAAGTTTTTTAGTAGGGTTGTATGTATCTGGTCTATTTGGTATTCCAGCTAAAAGAGCAGATTCAGCCAAGCCAATCTGTGAAATATCCTTTCTGTAAAATTGTTCAGCAGCTGTTCTCACACCATAGGCTCCAGCTCCAAAGTATATCTCATTAAGATATTTTTCAAAAATTTCATCTTTTGTATATTTTCTCTCAATTTCAAAGGTGATAAGAGCTTCTTTAATCTTTCTAGCCAAGCTTTTTTCATGAGATAAAAAGGCGTTTCTAGCCAATTGTTGTGTGAATGAACTAGCTCCCTGTACAGCAGACCTATTTTTTACATTGGCAACTATAGCTCCAATCAATCTTTTAAAGTGTATACCATGGTGAGAATAGAACTGTTTATCCTCAATAGCCAAAAAAGCATTTTTTACATTTTGAGGAATATCTCTAAACTTTGCCACTTTTCTACTCTCTCTAGATATTACATCAATAACTTTTCCATTTCTATCATATACAGTTGTAGGGATAGATGGAGAATAATCCTCTATTAGAGTTGAAATTTCTGGAAGTTCTTTATAATACTTGTACACTACTCCAAAAACTACTCCTGAAGTAATTACTCCACCTAAAAATATTACAGCTAAAAATATCTTTAAGTATGTAAATTTTTTCATTCTTCCCCCTTATTTAGTAGGTTTTTTATTTTTTTGTCTTAATTGTCCACAAGCTCCATCAATATCTGTTCCTTTTTCTCTTCTGATAGTTACATTAACTTTTCTTACATTCTCTAAGAAATTTACAAATCTCTCAATCTTCTTATCAGAGGGTCTTTCCATTTCTGTTCCCTCCACTGGATTACAAGGAATAAGGTTAACCACGTGATCAAAACTGTGTACAAAATCAGCTAGAGCATTAGCATCAGCTTCTGATACGTTAAAGTTGTTGATCAAGATATATTCAAAAGTTATTCTTCTCTTTGTCTGTTTTTGGTACTCTTGTAATACAGCATGTAAATCTTCTAATGGATATCTTCTATTGATAGGGATAATCTCATCTCTTTTCTCATTGATAGCTGTATGTAGAGATATAGCTAATTCTACAGGGATTTTCTCAAGGAGTATCTTTTCAATATTTGGGACAATTCCAGAAGTAGAGATAGTTATCTTTCTCTTAGATATGTTTATACCATTTTCATTAGATAGGATCTCCAGAGCTTTTAAAACATTAGTAAGGTTTAAAAGTGGCTCACCCATTCCCATAAATACGATATTATTAAGGTTAGTTCCCTGCTTAACCAATCTTCTCTCTATAGTGTATACTTGGTTTATAATCTCACTTACATTTAGATCTCTTACAAATCCACCTTGTCCTGTTGCACAGAAGGCACACTTTACAGCACAACCTACTTGTGATGAGATACAAAGAGTATTTCTTTTATCTTTATGTCTTAATAAAACGGTTTCAATAGTGTTTCCATCTTCCAATTGGAATAAAAATTTCTCTGTTTTATCTATTTTAGAAACTTGATGTTTAAGTAGGTTTAAAAATGGAATATATGTTTTATCCATCAAAGTTTCTCTATCTTTTAAAGATAGGTTAGTAACCTCATTTAAATCTCTAACTATTTTTTTATGTAACCAGCTAAAAAGTTGTTTCCCATAAAATTTCTTCATCCCAAGAGAAATGATGAACTCCTCTAACTCTTGTTGATTAAGATTCAATAAGTTTATTCTATCTGACATTATTATCCTCCATAAAGTTTTTAATTAACAATGTATTATAACAGAAAAAATGAGTAATTACAACACTATATTATTGTATGAGAAAGATTTAATTAGAACATAGATATTCAGTTAATATATCTTTTAATTCTTGTTCAGAAATCTTCCCTTTAAAATTCCCCTTAACTTGATTTCCTCCCCCTTTAATATCAGGTTTTTTATCCATAAGATATTTAATAAACTCCTTGCAATTAAAAGATTTTGAGATAATAGAAAAATTATCTCCATTTCCAGTGATTAAAATATTATTATCTTTCATCTGTTTTATTAAAAATTGAGCTACTGTCATATTTCCAAAATAAAATATAGGCTGATAATTTGAGATTTTTTCACACTCTTTTAAAAGTTTTTCAGCTAGGAGTTCACTATAATGAGAGGCTAGATTTTTGTACTCACTCTCCACTTTTTTTCTCTCATCTAGGCTTTTTTCTATCATATCCATAATCTCATAATCTTTACAGCTAAAAGATTGACATAATTCCTTTGTCATTCTGTGTTTATATAGATAATCTTCAAAGGCTCTATTTCCAGCTATAAAGTAGAATCTTGTATAATTTCCTTTGATCTTTTCATGGTTAATAATTTTAAAAAGTTGAATATCTTTGGTATTTTTCACATGAAAACCAGCACAAGCACCTAGATCAACATCAGGAATCTCAACAAATCTGACATCACCACTTACCTTTTCTTTGATAGCTCTACGAAGTCCCTCTATTTTTCTAGCTTCTTCATTTTTCATTGTAAAAATTTTTAATTGAATTCCCTTTCTGATAACCTCATTGACCTCTTTTTCTAAACTGTTTATAGTTTCCTCTGTTATCTCATTGGAATCTAAGTCCACAGTACTATAATCAGGAGTCATTCTAAATCCCATTGTATTGAGGTGATAGTTATGATAAGCCAAGGCAGAGAATAGATGTTGTGCTGTATGCTGACAAGCTATATCCTCTCTTCTCTCATAATCTATGCTATATTCATATTCCTTACATTGAAGCTCTTTATCAACTAAGATATTTTCTTCACTTACTGATAGGACTTGAGAATTATCAATAGTTCCACGATCTCCCAGTTGCCCCCCTTTACCATCTGGATAAAATATATCTTTTGGTGTAGTTTTAATCAAATAACCATCTTTAGATTTTTGACAATCTGTAACTAATATTTTCATACTTAACCTCTTCAATTTAAAGTTTTTAATTTAATTCTATTTAAATTTATTATACAGTAAAAAACTGGAAAATAAAAGGTATTTTAAAATCTTATGAAAATGTGATAAAATAGAGGAGAGCATAAAAATGGAGGGGAGATTATGGTTTTTGAAAAGGAGTTAGAGAAGCAACTGATAACTCAATTATCTTCACAGGGATATGAAGTTGTAGAGATAAAAGATGAAGAAGATTTAGTATATAATTTTAGAAAACAATTGGAAAAATTTAATGGAATAAGATTAAGTGATTCAGAATTTAAGAAGGTACAGGTACATTTAGCTGGAGGAAGTATATTTGAAAAAGCTAAAAAATTGAGAGATAAATTTGAATTGCTGACTGATAAGGGAGAGATGAAATATATCTCCTTTATAGATAAAGAGAGTATGGAAAATAATATCTTTCAAGTTACTAATCAGATAACTATGAAGGGACAATATGAGAATAGATATGATGTAACTATCCTAGTAAATGGATTGCCACTTACACAGATAGAGTTAAAAAGGAAGGGTATTAGATTAAAAAAGGCATTTTTTCAAATTCAAAGATACCAAAGACACTCTTTTTCATATAAGGCACTGTTTCAATATATTCAGATATTTGTAATCAGTAATGAGGAGAATACAAGATATTTTTCAAACAATGGAGAGTTGAGATATGAATTTACTTTCCTTTGGACAGATGAGCATAATCTCAAGAGAAATAGATTGGTAGATTTTACTAAGAGCTTTTTAACAAGAGAGCATCTGTGGAGTATGCTTACAAAATACATAGTTACCAATGAGACTCAAAAAGCACTTATGATATTGAGACCATACCAATACTATGCTGTTGAAAAGATAATTGATAGGGTAAAAAACTACCCCTCATTCAATGGATACATTTGGCACACTACAGGAAGTGGAAAGACACTTACATCTTTTAAGGCTAGTCAGATTATAGCTACTCTTAATGATATAGATAAGGTTGTATTCTGTGTGGATAGAAAGGATTTGGATTATCAGACTGCAAAAGAGTTCAATGCTTTTGAAGAGGGTTCTATAAGTAGAGTAGAGGATACAAATGAGTTTGTTCAAAAGATGGTGAGAGGAAATAAAAAGGTAGTTGTAACAACTATACAGAAGCTAAATAATGCTATCTCAAAACCATACTATTTGGAGCAGATGGAAAAGATAAAAAATAAGAGAGTGGTGTTTATCTTTGATGAGTGCCATAGAACACAGTTTGGAGATACACATAAGAGAATAGATGAATTTTTTACAAATAAACAATTTTTTGGATTTACAGGAACACCAATATTCTCTGCCAATGCTATAAAATATAGAACTACCAAGGATCTATTTGGAGATTGCCTACATAAATATACGATAAAAGAGGCTATTGATGATGAGAATGTTTTAGGATTTTCAGTGGAATACTACTCTACATTTAATTTGAAAAATAAAGAGGGGTATGATCTATCACCAGATGAGATGATAGAGAATGGAATTGACACATATGAGGTTTACTCAAAGAGAGAAAGACTTGAGAAGATAGTTGATTTTATAATAGCTAATCACAATTTGAAAACATCTAATAGAGAGTATCAGAGTATATTTGCAATAGGGGATATAAACACTCTTATAGAGTATTATCATATATTTAAGGAAAAAAATAGTAACTTGAGAATAGCTAGTATATTTACCTATGAAGCTAATGTTGACTTGGCAAATGATGAGGGAACTTTTGAAGTGGAAGGGGTAGAGTGTAAACACCCAAGAGAGCATCTCGATGAGATGGTAGCAGATTACAATAAGCTGTATGGATCTAATTTTAACCTTAACTCTGATAATGGATTTAATAGCTATTTTATAGATATATCTAAAAAGGTAAAAGAGAGAAAGATAGATATACTTCTTGTAGTTAATATGTTTTTGACAGGATTTGATAGTAAGTATCTAAACACTCTATATGTGGATAAGAACTTAAAATATCACGGCTTGATACAGGCTTATTCTAGAACAAATAGAATACTCAATGCCAATAAATCTCACGGGAATATAGTTTGCTTTAGAAATTTGAAGAAAAGAACTGATGAAGCTATTAAACTTTTTTCTGATGAAAATGCTGTAGAAACTGTATTGATGAAGAGCTACGAGGAGTATGTAGCCATATTGAATGATTATGTAGAGAGATTGAAAGGATTGGCTCTTACACCTGAAGAGGTTGATAATCTTGAAACTGAAGATAATAAACTAGCCTTTATAGAGAGCTTTAAAAATATTTTAAGAGTGTTAAATAAATTGGAGTCCTTTAGTACATTCAGCTTTGAGGACTTGAATATAGACCAAGATGAGTTCGAGTCTTATAAGAGTAAATATATAGATATGTATGATACATTGGTAGGTGGAGGAAGAGATAAGGGTAAGACCTCAGTTATAGATGAGATTGATTTTGAGATAGAGCTACTTGCTAAAGATAGTATAAATGCCACTTATATAGTATCTCTTCTAAAAAATTTGGACAATAAAGATTCTTCTTTTGTAAGAGATGTAGAGTACATATTAAAGACTGTGGATAGCATACCAAAATTGAAAAATAAAAGGGAGTTATTAGAGAGATTTATAGAGGAGAATAGGAGAATTTTCTCTGTTGATTTTGAAGGAAGTGTCGAAGATAAACTTATAAAGTTTATGAAGAAAAAAAGAGAGGAAGCTATTCAAGAGATGGTAGCAGAAGAGGAGCTTGTTTATGGAAAAGTGAATGAGATCGTTGAAAACTGTGAGTTTGCAGATAAAAAACCAGATTTTAATGATATAAAAGACTCTTTTTCTGGGAAAATAAGTGTTTTAAAGATAAATAAAAAGATACAGAGCATACAGGAGAGAATTGAGAAGATATTGGATAGATTCAATATTTTTAATATGTAGGTGAAAAAGTTAGAGATAAACTTACAAAAAAGTGTTGACAAAAATTACAAAAATATGTTATTCTGTATGAGATGAACTTATATAGGTTTACAATTGGGTGAACGTATCTACAAACTACCGCAAATAGTTTACTATAAGGCATTAACTTGCAAATAGTAGGCTGTTTGCAGGTAGTTTTTTTATTTTAAGGAGGACGTTCAGATGGAAAAAAACAGGATTTTAAGAGAAAAACCAATTTCACAACTACTTTTAAAATTCTCACTCCCTTGTGTAATGGGATTATTGATCAGTGCATTTTACAATATTGTAGATCAAATTTTCATAGGAAATAGTGATCTAGGATATCTAGGAAATGCGGCAACAGGAATATCATTCCCTATTGTATGTATATGTAATGCTTTTGCTTGGTGTGTTGGAGATGGAGCTGCGTCATATTTAAGTATATGTTCAGGGCGTCAAGATAGTGAAAGTGCTCATAGATGTGTAGGAACAGGGCTTAGTAGTACTTTGATAATCAGTATAGTTTTATCAGTTATCAGTCTTGTATTTTGTGAACCTTTGATGGTTTTATTTGGAGCTTCAGATGCTACACTTTCTTTAGCAGCAGATTACTTTAGAATTATAGCAATGTTTTTTCCAGCATATTTAATGTTCAATGTGATGAACAGTATGATAAGAGCAGATGGAAGCCCTACTTATGCAATGGTTGCTATGTGTTCAGGAGCAGTTTTAAATATAATTTTAGATCCTATTTTTATATTTTGGTTAGATTGGGGAATTGAAGGAGCAGCAATAGCCACAGTAATTGGACAGATGGTATCTTTCATAATATGTTCTGTATATTTTTTCAAACCAAAAAGCTTTAAATTGTTAAAAGAGAGCTTTCACATAAAAAAAGATATGTTAAAACACTTAGTAATTCTTGGTGGATCAACATTTATTATTCAAATATCTATGGTAGTAATGACTCTATTGAGTAATATTACTTTGGCAAAATATGGAAGTAGTTCAATGTATGGAAGTGATATACCAATATCAGTTTTTAGTATTCAGACAAAAGTATATACAATAGTTAATAATATAGCTGTGGGTATAGCTTTAGGTGGACAACCAATTTTGGGGTATAACTATGGTGCTAAAAAATTAGATCGTGTAAAACAGACTTATCGTTATATTTTAATCTCTTCACTTAGTGTTGGAATCTTAGCAACTACAATATTTGAATTATGGCCAGAGAAGATAATTCTTATTTTTGGAAAACAGAATGATCTTTACATGGACTTTGCAATAAAAAGTTTCCGTATCTTCTTGGCACTATGTTTTGTAACTTGTTTTATTAAAATATCATCAATCTTTTTCCAATCTATTGGAAAACCAATACATTCAATGGTAGCTTCAATAATAAGAGATATGTTCTGCTTTGTGGTATTTACAATAGGATTGAGTATGGCTCTTGAAGGAAAAGAGATAGGAAAAGGAATATATGGTATTCTATTTGCTTCTCCAATATCAGATGTCATATCAGGTATAGTAATTATAACTATGACAATATCATTCTTTAAGAAATTGGGTGTAGAAGAAGAGGAAGAGAGAGGAGAAAATCCTGTACTTGCTTATTTTAGATCATTAAGTGATTCTGTGACAATGGGTGTAAGAAAAGTTATAGGCTATGTACTTGGAGAAGAGAAAAGCAAAAATTAAAAATAGAGAAGATATAAAA
>JAHHSZ010000053.1 GCA_020024915.1 Fusobacterium sp.
TTATATCATAATCTTTCAATATTTTGTAGATTTTTATATGAAGTTATATATTATTCACAACAGATTTAACTCCTCCTCTGCCAATGATATTGAATAATAATATTTTAAGTTAATACAAGTATACTCCATAAAAGAGAATAAATAAAGAGTAAAATATATAAATTTAATTATTTTTTATAGAATCAACAGCAAGCTTTAATTTTTGAAGACCTAGCTCCACTTTGTCTTTAGGACAGCCTACATTAAATCTCAAATAATTTTTTCCCTCTTCTCCATATGTATTACCAGGCATAATAGCTACTTTTCCAATATCGATAAGAGCTTTTTGTAAAGTTTCACTAGATATATTTAGTTGTGAAAAATTAATCCAAGCAAAATAACATCCATCAGGAAATTTACAAGTTAATTGAGGAATATTTTTTTCTAAAAATTCTTTGACAAAAAGAATATTATCTTCTGTATATTTTAAAAGTTCATCAACCCAGTAACCACATTGATTATAAGCTGTAATTGTAGATATTACTCCTAAAATATTTGGAGAAGATAAGGCTTCTCTATTTTTTAAAATGAATAGATAATCATCTCTATCTTTTAAATTTGGAACTAACATATATGAACCACCTAAAGATGGTGTATTAAATGTTTTAGAGGCTGCTGTACAGATAGCTATACTCTCTTTGTAATTGTCTGCTACTTTAAGAATAGGTGTATGTACCCCTCTATAAACTATATCCATATGTATCTCATCAGAGATAATATAAACATTGTATTTTTTGCATATAGAAATAATTTTTTTTAACTCCTCTTCACTCCAAACTTTCCCTACAGGATTGTGTGGACTACATAATAGAAATATCTTAGAGATTTTACACTTTTCTTCAAAATCTTCAAAATTTATCTCATATCTACCATTTTTTTCAATGAGAGGAGAAGAGATAAGTTTTCTCTCATTATCAATTATAGCCTTGAAAAAACCATCATAGGCGGGAGTATTAATCAACACTCCCTCTCCTTTTTTAGATTTCATCTCAATGAGCTTGGAAACTGAATAGATCACACTAGGAGCATAGAGTATCCAATCTGTATTTATTTGGAAATTAAATCTTGAATTATACCAAAATTCAATTGAATTTTTAAAATCACTATGATTCCATCTGCTATACCCAAAAACCCCATGATTAACCCTATTTATAAGTGCTTTTTTTATTTCAATTGGAGATTCAAAATCCATATCAGAAATTGTAAAAGGGAGTAAATCCGTCTTTCCAAATCTATCTTCTATATAATCCCACTGAGTACAGTAGGTTCCTTTTCTATCAATGACAGTATTAAAATTCATAATTAATCACCACTATTTTATAAGTTTATCTAATTTATTTTTAACAACATGTACTTGAGGACCAATGATAACTTGTAAGTTATTAGCATCTAATTTGACAACAGCAATAGCTCCAGTCGCTTTTATCTCTTCTTCATTGATAATATTTGTATCATTAACAACTAATCTAAGTCTAGTAATACAGTTATCTAAAGATACAATATTATTTTTTCCACCTAGAGCAACTAAAAGTTTTTCAGCGTCAAATCCTCCTAATTTAACATTAGATTCATCAGTTATTACTTCTCTACCAGGAGTTTTTATGTTAAATTTAATAATTGCATATTTGAAAACAAAATAGTAAATAGCAAACCAAATTATTCCCACTGGAATAACAAGATACCATTTTGTTCTAAATCCTTGGAATATACCAAAAACAATGAAGTCTATTAGGTTACCATCAGTATTTCCAATAGCAACTTTCAAAATGCTCATAGTCATAAATCCAAGTCCTACCATAATACAATGGAAAACATAAAGTATTGGTGAAAGGAAAAGGAATATAAACTCTAATGGTTCAGTTATACCACCAATAACACAAGCAACTAGTCCAGAAGCAAGTAGTCCTTTAATTTTCTTTCTATTTTCAGGAAGAGCAGTTTGATATATGGCAAGAGCTACAGCTGGTAGTCCAAACATATATGAAGGCATTTTTCCTTGAGAAAGAAACTTAGTTACATTAGGATCTAATATTCCTTCAGCAAACTCTTTATAGAAGATATTTAAAGCTCCATATACAGGTTGTCCATTGATGATAGCCTCTCCACCAGCAGAGGTAAATCTAATCATAGAAACTAAAATGTGGTGTAATCCAAAAGGTCTAAGTAAACCCTCTCCAGCACCAAATAAGAATGGACCAAATACACCAGCCTTACTGATTAATTCTCCAATTTTAATGATGATACCATTAAAAAATGGCCAAATTAAAGGAATAATAAGCCCAATTATTCCAACTATAACAGCAGTAGCAATAGGCACAAATCTAGCTCCACCAAAGAAAGCTAAAGCATCTGGAAGTTTTATTTCACAAAACTTATCATGTATCTTATAGACAATGATACCTATGATAACTCCACCTAATACTCCTATATCTATACTTTGAATACCAAAAACCATAGCTTGTCCAGCAGCTTTCATATTTTCAGGAGTAGCTAATGTACCTGTAACCTTTAAGAAGAAGTTAGCAGTCATACTAGACATTACAAAACCTACATATCCAGAAAAGGCAGCTATTCCTTTATCCTGTCTAGCAAGACCAAGAGGAATTGCCATAGCAAACATTATAGGTAAATTTGAAAAAGCAAAAGCTCCAATAGTAGACATAAATTCAAAAAATAATTTTATAGCAGGGACCTTTAAAAAAGGAAATATCTCAGCAGTTACTGAACTAGCAAAAGAGCTTCCTATTCCCAACATAATACCACAAGCAGCAAGTAAGGATACTGGTAACATAAATGTTTTCCCCAATCCTTGAAAAAATTCCCAAAATCCAATTTTCTTACTCATATTTCAGAACCTCCTATGTTATATCAATACATTAATTATATATTTCAGATAGAAGTTTGTTAATATCAATTAAATTTCAAAATTTTTTGAAAAAAATTTTAAGCCTATTTTCTATCATCGTAGATTTTATTTTTGTAGATAGTTAAAAGTTCCAAAATAAGTTTTTCTTCCTTAAGCTCATTACAATTCTCTCTAATTAAAATTAATAATTTAGTTAAAGATATTCCATTATTACTATCCCTTTCTATATAGTTTTCACATACTTCAGTAAGATATATAATTTCATCTTCTCGAAATGGTTCTTCTAATAGAGAGTTACAACTTAAAACAGCAGTCTTAACTCTTTCATAGATGATTTTATTGAAATTACTTGTTTTTTCTTTTTTTAAAAGGAAAAAGTTATTTTTTATTCTATAGACAGCTGGAAGTAGATATTTTAAGATCTCTTCCCTAAAGTTATTAGAATTGTAAAAATCAAAATTTAAACTTACTGATATATTTTTAGAAAACTCTTCAATAAAATTTTGAACTAGGAGAAGATTTTCTGAAAAATTGTGTGAGTAGTAACCACTAATGAAGTATTCAGTAAGGTGTAAAAATTCGAATTCTAAATTTTCAGGAATTATTTCAGATAGACTATTTTTTATTAAATTGTAGTCACTTAGATTTCTTAAAAATTTACTATTATTTTTTTTAAGTATGATCTTATTTTTCCTTATTCTCTCAAGAGTAGGAATTAGATAGATACACATAAGATCCTTAAATTTATTATCAAAACTCACATTGAGTTTTTTTTCTATCTTTAAGATTATGTCATAAAGAGTAGAAATATTAAAGTTTGCAAGATAATTTTTAATAATAGAACTCTCAATTTTTTCAGTGATATATAGTTTTTGAATGAAAAGTAATCTATTATTTTTTATTTCAATGTATTCTAATAGTTTTAAAAGCTTTAGATGTCTTAATTTTTTTTCTTTTCCCTTAATAGTGATGCTATTATTTTCTCTAACGAACTCTAATTCAAAATTTTTTAACTCAAGATTTAAGGCGAGGATATCTTTTTTTATAGTTGGTCGGCTAACTTTTAGATATTTTTCAATATCAGTAATTTTTGTATTTTCAGAAAAAAGATAGTTTATTAAAATATAATTTTCTCTCTCTTCCTTAGAAAAAATATATTCATCTATTGTTATCTTTTCAATAAAAGAGTTTAAAGTAATTTGAGAACCCTGCCAACTTAAAACTCCTTTTTTTAAAATTATTCTATTCAGTGAAAATCTATTGAGATAGAAGTTTAGATTATCAATACTATAACGAATATTTCTTTCGCTTACTTTATATTTTTCTGAAAAATATGAAAGTGGGAGCTCTCTATTTAAAAGTTCATCAAGTATATTAAATTCTTTTCTATTTAAACTCATAAAATTCCTCCTTCAATATAGATTATACTATTTTTATCAAAACTTGACAAAGAAAATTACTTGTGATAAAATCAGCAAAAAAAGAGGGGGTATCAGATGTTTGGAGAGAAAGTTTTAGTATTAGATGGAGCTATGGGAACAGTTTTAAAAAATAAAAATATTGATAAAAAATTTTTTCATGGTACTACATTATTTGAGGTTTTGAATATAACATATGAAGCTGTGGTCAAAGATGTACACAGGGAGTATATAGAGGCTGGAGCAGATATTATAGAGACTAATACATTTAACTGTAATAAATTTTCACTGAAGGGAACAGAGTTTGAAGATAGTATCTATAAAATATGTAAAAAGGGGGCAGAAATTGCAAAAGAGATAGCTAAAAACTATGGAAATAGAGTGTTAGTAGCAGGTTCTATTGGTCCAACAGGTGTGAGTCTTACTCAAAATTCAACTGTGGAAGATGAATTGAGAAAAAGTTATAGAGAGCAGATAGGTGGATTGATAGATGGTAAAGTAGATCTATTATTAATAGAGACTGTATATGACTATAGAAATTTGAAAGTCGCTATTGAGGTATCTGAGGAGCTATTCAAAGATAAGAGGTTAAATATAGCAATGATAATATCATTCACTTGTAATGAAAAAGGTAAGATTTATAGTGGAGAGAGCATACAGAATATAATAAAAGAGATAGATAATGAAAATATAGCAGGATATGGACTTAATTGTGTAGGTATGACACAATTTATTGAAAAACTTTCAGATATAACTTCTAAAAAAATTATATTCTATCCAAATGATATGATATTAAAAGAGCTTGATAATAACTTAGAGAACTATATATATAATTTATTGAAAAAAAACTATATTCACATCATAGGTGGTTGTTGTGGAACAGACTATAAGTATATTGAAAAAATAAAAAAAATAGTAAAAACTTTCAATTGTAACAAAATTGTCAAATAAAAATGTTAATATAACATATACTAAATCTTTCCCCAAGATATTTATAGAATAAAAGGACTTGCAAATGCAAGTCTTTTTATTTTTTTGTAACATATATAAAATATATGAAGAAAAATAAAAAACAATTGCAATATTGACTTTAGTAAAATAAAATGCTAATATTTAAAATATGAGATCAATTAATGAAGGTAAAATCTAAAATCAGAACATAAATGCGATAAATATTACAGAAGTGGAGGTTTTATATGAAAAAACTAATGGCGTTATTTTCTTTAATGGCTGTTTGTTCAGCTTGTTCAAACGTTCAAGAGGTTGAAAAAAAAGAGAAAATTTCACAGGAAAAATATTCAAACATATTAAATATTCATGGAAATCCCAAAGAGTATACTTATTTTAAGCCTATTAAATCCACAGATAAAGAGGGAACAAACTATATAAATAGTTTTATTGATTTGGGAGCTTGGCATGGTTACTATCAACCAGAAATAACAAATGCAGATCTATATGGTGGATTTGCGGGTCCTTTTTATATTGCTGAAGAGTATGTAGCAAACCTATCTAATTCTTTTAGTAAGCTTATCATAAAAAATTCCTTAACTAATAAAAAATATGATATTTCAAAAAGCAAGGCACAATTTAATTATTATCCAGGAAGATTGGAGCAGATATATGTATTAGAAGATTTTACTATTAAACTTCAACTTATTTTTGCAACAAATAGAAGTAGTCTTATAAAGACGGAGATTATTAATACTTCAGACAAGGACTTAAATTTAAATATTTCTTGGAATGGAAAGATGTATAATGAGTTTCAAGCTTGGAAAAAGGATAGCTACAGATCAACAAAATTGGAAAACACTCTTGTTCCTACAGAAAAAGGAGTAAAGGTGGATTTTAAAGAGAAAAGATTGGTATGGGATTATCTAATGGGAAAAGAGGCTGAATTTAAGATAACTCATCAAGAGGGAGTAAAAACAGAGATCAATAAAAATCAATATGAATCAAAAAGAGATAATATTGAGATCTTAAAAGGAAAGAATTATGTAGATTATTCAGTAGAAAGTTTTACATTTAACTCTTTAGAGGCTAAAAAAGAAGCTGAAAAAGTAGCTGAGATACTTTCGAATCCAGAGAGTTATTTTCAAGCTAATAAGGAGAGATGGGATAAATATTTAAATAGTTCAATAGGAGAGTATGGAGATAGATATGGAAAGATAGCTGTAAAATCTATTGAAACACTTACAACTAACTGGAGAAGTTCAGCAGGTGCTATAAAGCATGATGGAATAACACCATCTGTAAGTTATAAATGGTTTAATGGATTTTGGGCATGGGATTCTTGGAAACAAGCAGTAGCCACAGCAAATTTTGATGGGGAGTTAGCAAAAAGTAATATAAGAGCATTATTTGATTATCAGATTGAAAAAGATGACAAAGTTAGACCTCAAGATGCAGGAACAATAATAGATGCTGTGTTCTATAATAAAGATAGGGATAGAGGTGGAGATGGAGGTAACTGGAATGAAAGAAACTCTAAACCAGCTCTAGCTACTTGGGCAGTTTGGGAGACTTATAAAGCAACTGGAGATATTGAGTTTTTAAAAGAGATGTACCCAAAATTAATAGAATATCATAAATGGTGGTATACAAATAGAGATCACGATAAAAATGGTATAGCTGAGTATGGAGGAATGGTACACAGAGATAATAACTCACCAGAGGAGATAATCTTGGCTGCTGCTTGGGAAAGTGGAATGGATAATGCAGTGAGATTTGATGTTGAAGGTTATGGGAAAGATGATATAGGAATAAAAGTTTTTGAAAATAGAGATGTAGATAATAGATTGTTAGGTTACTCTATCAATCAAGAATCAGTGGATTTAAACTCATTCCTATATGCTGAAAAAATTTATTTATCTAATATTGCAAAAGTTTTAGGAAATGAAGAGGAGAGCAAAGAGTTTGAGAGATCAGCTGAATATGTAAAGGAATATATTAATGAGAAGATGTATGATATGGAGACTGGATACTACTATGATTTACAATTTGATGAAAAGGGAGAGAGAAAACTTTTAGTTAATAGAGGAAAAGGAACAGAGGGTTATATTCCGTTGTGGGCAAATGTAGCAGATAAGGAAAAAGCTAAAAAAGTGGTAGAAAATGTTTTAGATGAAAATGTAATGAATACATATCTACCTTTCCCTACAGCTGCAAAAGATAATCCTAAATACAATCCGACTAAATACTGGAGAGGACCAGTGTGGTTGGATCAAGCATATTTTGGAATAGTAGGATTAAATAATTACGGATATTCAGAAGAGGCTAAAGAGCTTACTGTAAAATTATTTGAAAATTCAGAAGGCTTAATGTCAGATGGAGCTATAAGGGAGAACTACAATCCAGAAACAGGAGAGGGGTTACACTGTTCAAACTTCAGTTGGTCAGCTTCAGTATACTATCTATTGTATAAAGAGTTTTTTAATAAAAAGTAAAACTATATAAAACAAAACTTTTGGGGGGTACAGTATGAAAAAGATTACAAGATTATTACCATTTTTTCTGATGAGTTGTATTTTGGTGGCTAATGAATTAGATGGATCTAACCATGCTACTGGAAATAGGACAAATAAGACAGCAGTGGCATCTCTTGATAATCCATTTTGGACAGGGAATCCAGAAACCTTTGCTGATAAAAGAGAGAGAATGCATAGTACAATGATGAGTTTTGACACTGTAAAAGAAGCTTTGGAGAATCCGAATTATGTTGATTTTAAAAACTCTAAAAATTTTATGAGCTTGAATGGAGAGTGGAAATTTAATATAGTTTCTCATCCAGATCAAGATATTAAAGATTTTTATAAAGAAGGATTTGATAATTCTAAATGGAAGAAGATACCAGTGCCTTCAAGTTGGCAACTTCATGGATATGATCAGCCAAGATACAATGATACAGCTTATCCTTGGGAGTATCAAAAGACAGCTATAAATCATCCAGACACTCCAAAAGATTACAACCCTATTGGTTACTATAAAAGAGATATGGAGTTACCTAAAAATTGGGATGGAAGAGAGGTATTTATATCTTTTCAAGGGGTAGAGTCAGCTTATTATGTATATGTAAATGGACAGTATGTAGGATATAGTGAAGATAGTTTTGTAGGACATGATTTCAATATAACACCATATTTAAAAGCTGGAAAGAATGAGATAGCAGTAAAGGTATATAGATGGAGTGATGGAAGTTGGTTAGAGTCACAAGATATGATAAAATTAAGTGGTATATTTAGAGATGTATTTGTATACTCTACACCAAAAGTACATATGAGAGATTATACTGTTGTAACAGAGCTAGATAGTGAGTATAAGGATTCATTGTTGAATATAGATGTAGATTTGACTAAATATGGGGAGATAGGAGATAAATTTGTAGTAAATGCACTACTATTTGATGAGAATAAAGAGATCTTAGTTGATGAAAATTTAGAAGTAAATCTTAAAGGTCTAAAAGATAAGAGAGTGAGTTTCTCTAAGAGTGTAAAAAATCCTAAGAAGTGGTTTGCAGAATCTCCAAACCTATACACATTGGTTTTAGCATTGAAAAATAGTGATGGAGATACAGTAGAGACAATAAGTAACAAAATAGGATTTAGAAAGATAGAGGTAAAGGACGGAAGAATACTATTGAATGGTAAAAAACTTGTTCTTAAAGGAGTTAATAGACATGAATTTGATACTGTTAATGCTAGAACTCTATCAACTGAGGTAATGAAAAAAGACTTAGAGCTTATGAAACAAAACAATATAAATACTGTAAGATCTTCTCACTATCCAAATGACCCTAGATGGTATGATCTATGTAATGAGTATGGTATGTTGGTTTTAGATGAGGCTAACTTAGAAACACATGGTAGATTAGATGAGATACCACAGAGTAGACCAGAATGGACAAAGGCTGTATTGGATAGACAAGTAGGAATGTATGAGAGATCTAAAAATGAAGTTTCTATCTTTGCTTGGTCATTGGGAAATGAGTCTGATGGTGGAGAAAACTTTGTAAAAGCTGCAAAATGGTTAAAAGAGAAGGATCCAACAAGATTAATTCACTATGAACCATATAGAAGTATTACAGATATCTATAGTAGAATGTATAGAACTATAGACGAGGCGAGAGCCTATGCTACAGATCCAAGAAATAAGATACCATATATAGAGTGTGAATATGCCCATGGAATGGGAAATAGTATTGGAAATTTACAAGATTATTGGGATCTATTTGATAAGTATGATATATTCCATGGTGGATATATTTGGGACTGGGTAGATCAAGGACTATTGACTAAAGATGAGAAGAGTGGAAAGATGTTCTATGCTTATGGTGGAGATTGGGGAGATGAAGAGTTCACTGATAAAAACTTTTGTGCTAATGGACTTATCTCAACAGATAGAACTATACAACCAGAGTTATTAGAAGTAAAGAAAGTTTATCAGAATATTAAAATTGCTGATAAGGATATAAAATTTGGAGAGTTTTCAATTACAAATAAGTTCATGTTTACAAACTTGAATGAGTACGATCTAGTATGGGAATTGAGAGAGGATGATAAGGTAATTGAAAGTGGAAGTTTCACAACAGAATTAGAGCCAGGAAAAAGTAAGCTTATAAAATTACCATTTGATAAGGTAGACAGTAAAAAGGATGTAGAGTATTGGGCAAATATCTCTTTTAGATTGAAAACTGATACTATCTGGGGTAAAAAAGGTCATATAGTGGCTAAGGAGCAGTTTAAACTTCCAACTGAAGGAGAGAAGAAGGGCTTAACTTTAGAAGGAATGGATAGATTAAATCGTGAGGAAAAATTTGATAGATTAGAGATAAAAGGTAAGGACTTTAAGGTTGTTTTCAATAAAAATAAAGGAAGCTTAGATTCTTTTGAATTTTCAGGAAAAGAGTTATTGAAGAAACCATTGATACCTAACTATTGGAGAGCACCTAATGATAATGATAGAGGAAATGGAGCAGAGGAGAGATTAGCTACTTGGAAATATGCTGGTAAAGAGGCTAAGGTTGTTGATTATAAAGTGGTATCAGCTGATTCTAAGGCTATCAGAGTAAACTTTAGACTAGAGATACCAACAACTATCCCTTCAACATTGGATCTAGAGTATGTAGTATTTGGTAATGGAGAGATAAAAGTTACAAATACTCTATATACTTCAAAAGAGTTACCAGAGATACCTGAATTTGGAATGATGATGGAACTTCCTAAAAAATATGATAAGGTAACTTGGTATGGAAGAGGACCAGAGGAGAACTATGTGGATAGAAAAACTGGTTATGATGTTGGAGTTTATTCAGCTAATGTAGATGAGTTCTTTATTCCATATATAAATCCTTCAGAGACAGGAAATAGAGTAGACAATAGATGGGTAACAATTACAACAGATGGGGATACAGGATTATTCGTAAGTGGAGTGGATAATACTATAGAGTTCAATGCTCTATACTATACACCAGAGGAGTTATCAGCTGGAAAGAGACATCCTGTAGACCTAGAAAAAAATGAAAATATAGTATTTAGAGTAAATGGTAAACAACAAGGAGTAGGTGGAGATGATAGCTGGGGAGCTACACCACATGATCAGTATCAGATAAAATCTGGGGAAGCTCACACATATTCATTCAAAATGAAGGGAATTACTAAAAAAGATTCACCTATGGCTTTGAGTAAGTTAAACTTGGAGGATAATCTAATTAAGGGTATAAAGATAGATGGAAAAGAGTTGAGAAGTTTTGATAAAAATATATCTGAATATCAAGTTAGCTTTCTTGTTGGAACACAAAAAGATGTACCTATAGTTGAAGTAGAACTAGTAGATAATCCAGATGTTTATGTAAGTATAAAACAAGCTGAAACTTTAGATGGAGAGGCTAAAATAGTGGTATCTCATAGAGATGTAGAGCTAAATAGAATATTGAGTAGAGAGTATAGAATAAAATTTGATGTTCATAAGACTGTATATGCATCAGATCTACCATTTAAGAAAGCTACATCTGGAATGTATAAAGTGGAAAGAGATATAACTGTATCTGGAGGTGTTCCACATCTAAGATTGGAAAGCGGAGAAAAAGTCCGTTTTAAAAAAGCTATATCTGTAAATTCAAATTCAGAAGTTGCAATTGATTTGAGAGGAAGAGGATTTAAGACATTCAAGACATATGTAGGAATGGATAGAGAGGTAATAGGATATAGAACTGTAGGAGTATTTAAAATACTATTAGATGGAAAAGAAGTA
Organism: Fusobacterium sp.; assembly: GCA_020024915.1. GTDB lineage: Bacteria > Fusobacteriota > Fusobacteriia > Fusobacteriales > Fusobacteriaceae > Fusobacterium_A. Next base: position 11,569 of record JAHHSZ010000053.1, read on the forward strand.
TTTAATAGTGGAGAGATGAAAAGCTCTGCAAGAGCAAAAGAGGTCGAGTTAGATGTTAGTAAAGCTAAAACACTGACATTGATTATGGAGTCAGCTGATGGTAATATAGATTATGATCATGGAACTTGGGGAGATGCTAAATTCATAAAAGATCTATAAGAGTTAAATAGAGAAAAAGGTCAGTTTCTAGTAAAGTAGAGGCTGGTCTTTTTATTTAAGTTACTATATTATGATTTATAAAAAAAGCTGGTATAGTTGCAGCTATACCAGCGGTGAATATTATAAATATTCCATTCTTTTTAGTAATTAGATTATAGCAAAAATAACTGGAAACTTCAAATTTTTTTAACTATGAAGAAAATATGAAATAGAAGAGATAAAAAAAATAAAAAAAAATAAATATCA
>JAHHSZ010000054.1 GCA_020024915.1 Fusobacterium sp.
ATAATTGGTCCTGAACCTATTACTAATACTTTTTTTATTGATTTATCTAACATCATTTCCTCCTAAAATTTTGTTAAATTCTATACCTCAAATAACCTAAAAATTTATTATACAAGCTTTAAAAAATTTTCGAAAACATCATTTGAATCTCTATATAAATCTGGCATATATTGAACTCCACAGATTTTTAAAGCTTCATTTTTTATTCCTTCGATTGTTTTTATGTTAACTCCTTGATGAGTTACCTCAAATCCTTCAGGAGCCTCGCTTACTACATATCCTGTATTTTGAGAAGTGATTATTACCTTTCCAGTCTCTAGATTTTTTACTGGATATCCACCTCTATGACCATATTTCAATTTTTCTACTTTTCCACCAAAGGCAAGTGCTATTACCTGTTCTCCCAATACCTCTCCAAATATTCCTATCTTACCAGCTAATTTTTTTACCTCTTCTATTGTCTCACTTAAATTCTCTGGATTTCCAGGTCCATTTGAAATTACTAATGCATCTAAGTTTTGAGCTAGTATTTCCTCAGCTTTTGTGTTATATGGGAATACTACTACATTAAATCCCTTCTCTTTCATATAGTTAAGAGTGCTGTTTTTTACTCCTAAATCAAGAACTCCAACTCTTTTTCCCTCATTAGCTATCTCATAGATCTCTTTTGTACTTACTTCAGCTACTACTTCTTTATTTGAAAATCTATCAAATCTCTCTTGGATCTCCTTCTTTGTCAAATCCTCAGCTGTTATTATAGCTTTCATAGCACCATTATCTCTGATTATTTGAGTAAGGTATCTTGTATCAATTCCCTTAAATCCAATTACATTATATTGTCTTAAGAAACCATCTAAAGTCATTTCGCATCTAAAGTTATTTGGTAGCTTTGCATCTTCTTTTATTATTAAAGCTCTTACTTGAACTTTGTTAGATTCCATATCCTCTATGTTTATTCCGTAGTTTCCTATCATGGGGTATGTCATTACTACCATTTGTCCACAATTTGAAGGATCAGTTAAGATCTCTTGGTACCCAGTCATTCCTGTGTTGAATCCTATCTCACCAACTGTCTCTCCCAACTCTCCAAAAATTTTCCCTTCAAAACTCATACCATTTTCAAGAATAAGTTTTCCTCTCACTTTGACCTCCTACATTTCTTAACATACTAAAATTTGCCCAAAAAAAATGATATAACATCAAATGTCATATCATTGTCTTTAAATAATAATTAATAAACTTTAAAATAAATATATTTTTAAAAGAAAAATCGAAAGAAATATTAAGAAAATAATCATTAAACCTAGAATTTCTAATACTTAATAAACTCTTCATGCTACTCCCTCCAATTTGTACCTTTTTTTTACTAGAAAAAATTATATCTATTTTTTTAATTTCTGTCAATACTTTTTTTATTTATTTTTAATATTTTTTCTTTTCTCTTGACTATTCCTTATTTATGTGTTAATAAAATAACGAGGAGGTTGGATGCTCATGGATTATATTATAATAACTAACAATAACAAAGTATATGATATTTATAAAGAGAGCAATGAAGTGCTTTTTTTTCAAAAAAAAGATCTACTAGAGTTACTTAAAATAATTAGAGATAAGATTTATGAAGGACACATTTTACTCTCAGATCCTATACTTATTAAATTAGCTACATCTGCTGTATCAATAACTAACGTCACAGGTCCATCATTTAAAAGTTCAACTTTCATATCAGCACCAAAAATTCCACACTCTGTTTTTATTCCAAAGCTTCTACACTTCTCTAAAAACTTTTCATATAAAGGATTAGCTAAATCTGGTTTAGCTGCCTCTGTAAACCCTGGACGACGTCCTTTTATACAATTTCCATATAAAGTAAATTGAGATATTACTAGTAATTCTCCCTTTATATCCTCTAAACCTAAGTTCATTTTTCCCTCTGCATCCTCAAAAATTCTCAAGTCTTTTATCTTATTGGCTAACCAATTTACTTCCTTTTCCCCATCAGTATGTGTCACCCCTAATAGTACCATTAATCCTTTTTCTATTTTTCCAACTATCTCTCCATCTACAGTGACAGATGAGTATTTCACTCTTTGTATTACTGCTCTCATATTTTTCACCTCAATACTTTTTATTTAATATCATAACATTATTTTTTACAAAAGAGAAGATGATTCTAGAAATATTGTGAAAATAGTGATATAATTACATAGGAATATCTTTAAAATTTATAAGGAGAAGAGTTTATGGTAAGAAAAAAAACATTAACAGAATTTGCAAGAGTTATAAATTCAGATAGATATCAATATACAGAGAGTGATATTTTTCTAATGGAACATATGGAGGAAAAAATAGCTATTTTTGACGTTTTTTTCAGAAAAACTGAAGATGGTGGTTTTGCTGTGGTAGCAGGTGTTCAAGAAGTTATCAGTCTAATCGAGATTCTAAATAATACATCTACTGAGGAAAAGAGAATGTATTTTTCTGAGATAATAGAAGAGCAACACCTAGTTGATTATCTTTCTAATATGAAGTTTACTGGTGATATTTATGCTATGAGAGATGGAGAGATAGCTTATCCTAATGAACCTATATTAACAATAAAAGCTCCTCTAATTCAGGCAAAAATCTTAGAAACTCCTATACTTAATATTCTTAATATGCAAATGGCTATCGCTACTAAAGCTTCTAGAGTCACTAGAGCTGCCTATCCAGTTCCTGTTTCATCTTTTGGAAGTAGAAGAGCTCATGGATTTGACAGTGCTGTTGCTGGAAATAAAGCAGCTGTTATTGGTGGTTGTGTCAATCACTCTAATTTGGTTACTGAATATAAATATGGTATCCCTAGTATAGGTACCATGGCTCACTCATATGTTCAAACTTTTGGTGTTGGAAGTGAAGCAGAAAGAGCTGCTTTTGAGACTTTTATAAAACATAGACAAAACAGAGAGAAAAATGCTTTAATTCTCCTAATTGATACTTATAATACTTTAGGTATGGGAATTAAAAATGCAATTGAAGCTTTTAGAAATTGTGGAATAGATGATTCATATAAGGGAATTTATGGAATTAGAATAGATTCTGGAGATTTGGCATATCTTTCTAAAAAATGTAGAGCAATTTTAGATGAAGCTGGATTTAAGAAAGCTAAAATTGTACTAACTAACTCACTAAATGAAGAGTTAATAAGATCTCTTAGGGAGCAAGGTGTTTGTGCTGATATTTATGGTGTTGGAGATGAGATCGCTGTAAGTAAATCTAATCCTTGTTTTGGTGGAGTATATAAAATTGTTCAAATTGATAACAACCCTGTTATTAAACTTTCTGAAGATGTTGTTAAGATCTCTAATCCTGGATTTAAAGAGGTATATAGAGTCTATGATAATCATGGATTTGCCTATGCTGATCTGATTACTCTTATGAATGGTGACTCTGATAGAGAATTACTTATACAAGGAAAAAATCTTACTATTAGAGATGAGAAATATGATTTTAAATTTAGTGAGTTAAAAGAAGGAGAGTATACAATTAAAAGACTTACTAATGATTATATAATCAATGGTAAGATTAATACTGCTGAATATGAGAGATTATTTGATATAATAGGTTGTCAGAAATACTATTTAGACAGCTTAAGAAAAGTCTCTCCTGAAAGAAAAAGACTTGAAAATCCACATAAATATAAAGTTGACCTTTCAGCTGATCTAGTTGAATTAAAATACAAACTAATAAAGAATATCAAAGCTGAAATTAGATAAATATTATTTAGAAAGGTGTAATTATGGAATTTAATAAAATTAAGTATATTGAAAGAAAAACAGGGGAGATTAAGATTGAAAAGGTTCCAGGAGAAAAATATTTAAAATTTCTATACTACAATCCTCTTGGGGAACTTCCTTTAAATCTTGTGATAAAAAGGAAATTTCTTACTGAGTACTATGGTAAACAGATGGATAAAAAAGAATCCACTAAAAAAATCCCTAGCTTTATAAAAGAAACTGGTATTAATATTGAGGAAGCTAAAAAAACTATTGATCAATTTACCTCTTTCAATGATTTTTTCTATAGAGAGTTAAAAGATGGTGCTAGAAGTATTGACTTTGATGAAAATGTCTTAACTTCACCAGCAGATGGAAAAATCTTTGTTTTTGAAAATTTGGAAAAAGAGAAAGAACTCTTTATAAAAGGGGATAAATTTACTTTGGAGGAGTTCTTTGAAGATAGTGAAGTAGCTAAAAAATATGAAGATGGAGTTTTTTTAATTGTGAGATTGGCTCCTATAGATTATCATAGATTTCACTTTCCTAGTGATGGAAAAATTAGTGCAAGTAAGCTTATTAATGGAGATTACTTCTCTGTTTCTACCCATGCAATTAAGAAAAATTTTAGAATTTTTTGTGAAAATAAGAGAGAGATTTCAATTCTACAAACTAAAAATTTTGGAGATATAGCTATGATTGAAGTTGGAGCCACTATGGTCGGTGGAATAAAGCAGAGTTACACTCCAGATAGCTTTGTAAAAAAAGGAGAAGAGAAGGGATACTTCTATTTTGGTGGGTCTACTTGTATTCTCGTATTTGAAAAAGATAAGATAAAAATAGATAGAGATCTAGTAGAGAATACAAAAAATAGAATTGAAACAAAAGTTTATATGGGAGAAAAAATAGGAGTTGCTTTCAATTAATATATGAAAAATAAAAGGAGATATTTTAGAATTGGGGATTTAGTTATATATCTATTTTTTATAGCTTTTTTTTCTATCTTAGGAAGTAGAGTCCTCAAATTAGGAGAAGAAAACCCTTCAAAAGTTGAGATTTATGTTGATGGAAATTTAAAATATGTTTACCCTCTACAAAAAGAGGAGAAGGATATTTTTGTTGATACAGTTTTAGGTGGTGTTAATGTTAAATTTAAAGATAACAAAGTTAGAGTTACTACGTCTAATTCACCCAGAAAAATCAATGTTAAAAGAGGTTGGATAAGTTCACCTGGTGAAGCTATAATTGGTATTCCTGATAAGTTATTTATCAAAATTGTGGGGGAAAAAAATAATAGTGATGATCTAGATTATATTATTAAATAGAGGTGAAAAATGTCTAAAAAAAAATCTTTAAAATTCTTAGGAATTGGTATTATTTTAGTAGTTATTCAAAGCTTTTTTCAAGAACATGAAGCTTTTATAGCTATATATAGTAAATATATTGGGTATTTAACCCCACTTATCTACGCTTTTTTTATAACCATATTTTTAGATCCTGTAGTTTCTTTAATAGAAAAAAAATTCAATATGAAAAGGATTTTAGCTGTAATATCTACAATTATTTTTGTTAGTTTTATTATTTTTGTTGGAATAGCTACAGTTGCTCCTGAAGTTGGTAAAAGTTTAAGAGAACTCTATGATAAACTTCCAATGATGCAAGAGCAGATTGAAAAATATGCAACTTTAGGAATTGATTTTCTAAAAGAAAAAAATATTCTAACTATTGGTGATACAGAAGTCAGAGAGAGTATCAATAGTTTCATAAAAGATAATATGACATCTATACAAGATTTTGGACTATCTGCTCTTTGGAATATTGTTTGGTGGGGTATTGCTTTTACAAAATTTTTCATTGGATTTTTTCTAGCTTTCCTAATTTTAATTGATAAAGAGTATTTTATTAGCTTTCTAAAAAATATTTTTTCAATTATACTTGGAGTTAAAAAAAGTTCAGCTACTCTCTGCTTTTTAGAAAAATCTAGAAAAATTTTAATGAGTTACATTTGGGGTAGAATTATCGTTTCTACTGCAGTTGGTTTTATTACTTTTACTGTAATGTTCCTTACGAAAACTCCATATGCTGTAATTAGTGGTATTATGATTGGTTTAGGAAATATGATTCCTTTCATTGGCTCTATTGTAGCTGGCGTTATTGCTGTCTTTTTAGTGGCTCTTGCCAATCCATACAAGTTAATTTTCTTAGCTTTGGCAATCACAATTGCACAACTTGTAGATGGTTGGATAATTGGTCCTAAAATTGTCAGTGAAACTGTAGGTATAAGAACATTTTGGATTGTTTTATCTATCTTAATTGGAGGTAGTCTTTTTGGTCCAGTTGGTATGTTCTTTGGAGTGCCTGTGTTTGGAATGTTAAAATTAATTTACTTAAAACTTTTAAAAAAAGAGGAGACAAAAATAGATGAATGATAAGATAACTTTGATTGCTTCTACCACTATGGGAGTAGAAAGTGTTGTAAAAGATGAATGCATAGCTTTAGGTTTTGATAATGTTAAAGCTTTTAATGGAAGAGTTGAATTTGATGGAACTGTTACTGATATAATCAAAGCCAATCTCCATTTGAGATGTGCTGATAGAGTATTTATAAAGATGGGTGAGTTTAAAGCTGTCACTTTTGAAGAGCTTTTTACTAGTATCAAAAGATTACCTTGGGGAGATATTATTGAAGAAAATGGCGAATTTCCTGTAAGTTGGGTAAGCTCTGTTAAATCCAAACTCTTCTCTAAATCCGATATACAAAAAATAACTAAAAAAGCTATTGTGGAGAAGTTAAAAGAGAAGTATGGTAAAAGTTATTTCTATGAAGATGGAGCTAAATTTGCAATAAAAATTCAAGCTCATAATGATATTTTCCTTGTGATGATTGATACTAGTGGAGAACCCCTACACAAGAGAGGTTACAGAGCTATTAAGAATGAAGCTCCTATAAAAGAGACTATGGCTGCTGCCTTAATTCTATTATCAAAATGGAAAGGTGGGGAGCTACCTTTAGTAGATCCAATGTGTGGAACAGGTACTCTACTTATTGAAGCGGCTATGATAGCTAGAAATATTGCTCCTGGAGCTAATAGGAACTTTGCTTGTGAAGATTGGAAACTTATCCCTGAAGATCAATGGATAGATGCAAGAGATGAAGCTTTTTCAATAGAAGATTATGATAAAGAGGTAAAAATCTATGGTTCTGATATTGACCCAAATACTATTGAAATTGCAAGAAAAAATATACAAAAAGCTGGAGTTGAAGATGATATCATTCTTGAGTGTCAAAACTTTTTGGATATGGAAAGAACTGAAGAGTATGGATCACTTATCACAAATCCACCATATGGGGATAGACTTTTAGATGAAGAAGCTGTTGAAAGACTATATGGATTACTTGGAGATATATGTAGAATGAGAATTCCAAAATGGTCTTACTATATCATCACATCTTACAAAAATTTTGAAAAAGCTTTTGGAAAAAAATCTACAAAAAATAGAAAATTATACAATGGTGGTATAGAGTGTCACTACTATCAATATTATGGAGAAAGAAATGGAAAGAAAAGAGTATAATGAGTTACTAAAATTTTCTATTGAGGTTATACTTCAAATTTTTATAAAAATTAACAAAAAATTAGATGAATTAAATAATAATGGAGAAAATTCAGCTGTTGAAATTTTAGAAAATGAAGTTATTCCAAAATATGAAAAACTTTTAAAGGGATTAAAAGCTGAAATTATTGAGGATAATCAAGAAATAACAATAGATAGTGAAAAAGTTCAAAATATAAATAAATATATTTCTGATATTATGAAGGAAAATAATTTAACCGAAGAGTTTATCAATTCACAGATAAAAATTAGAGAAAATCTAAAAAATAACTCTGGAGCTGAAGTTGTAAAAAAACTTTTTGAATATGAGATAAAACAAATGAAAAATACCAAATATAATCTTTTAAATAAAATCAATTTAGTATTAGAACGCGAGGAAAGGCTTAATACAAAACTAAAGAACGCTATACAGGAAGAGGAACAAATTGAATATATTTACAAATTACAGCCTGTTCGTGAAAAGTATAGAGTCTTAGAAGAGAAAATTTTAAAAGTTCAAAAAAACATAGATGATATAAATAAAAGACTCAACTCTCAGTGGTCTTATGAGATTTATGGAACAATTTCTAAAGATAAAATGCTAAATACTTATAATCAAACTATGAAAAAATAAGAAAATATGTTAGAATGTGGAGGAGCTATGAAATTTTTAAAAATAGTTGTTCTCTTGCTTATAATAGCTGGAGGATTTTATTACCAAGCTCATAAGAGAGCTGGTAAGCCGTTAAACGTTAAGGAGGGAAACATAGTGAAAAATGTAGTATTAAATGCTAAAATAAAAACTACTAAAGGAGATATTAATTTAAAATTATTCCCAGAGGTTGCACCAATGACTGTCACAAACTTTGTATATCTATCTAAAAAAGGATATTACAATGGATTGAAATTCCATAGAGTGATTCCTGATTTTATGATTCAAGGAGGAGATCCTACTGGAACAGGTGCTGGTGGACCAGGATACCAGTTTGGTGATGAATTTAAAGAGGGAGTAGTATTTGATAGAAAAGGTTTGTTAGCTATGGCTAATGCTGGACCTAATACAAATGGCTCTCAGTTTTTTATAACTCATGTGCCTACTGATTGGTTAAACTATAAACACACAATCTTTGGTGAAGTTCTATCTCCTGAAGATCAAAAAGTTGTAGATAGTATTGCACAAGGAGATATTATAGAAACTATTGAAATTACTGGTGATGTAGATGCTTTCTTAGCAACTCAAGCTGAACTTGTAAAAAACATAGATGATATATTAGCTCAAACTATGCCTAACTTAAAAAAATAATGTATTTTTAAGTTAAAATTAAATAGTTAATCTATTAAAAGGAAAAAGTTACTTCTAGTGGCTGATGCTTATTAGAATAATCTTTTTCCTTTTTTCATCTCTAAGTAAAAAAATATTGTATTTTTTTGTATTATCTTTTATAATATTATGTGAATAAATAGATTTAGATTAGGAGGTAGTAATGTTACAAAAACATAAAAGAAACTTCTCTATCATTGCACATATAGATCATGGAAAGTCAACTATTGCAGATAGACTACTTGAATATACTGGTGCTGTTTCTAAAAGAGAGATGAAGGAACAACTTCTTGACTCTATGGATTTAGAGAGAGAGAAGGGAATAACTATAAAAGCTCAAGCAGTAACTCTATACTACAAAGCAAAAGATGGAATAGAGTATGAGTTAAACTTGATTGATACTCCAGGACATGTGGACTTTATCTATGAGGTTTCAAGATCTCTATCAGCTTGTGAAGGGGCTCTACTTGTTGTAGATGCTGCTCAAGGAGTAGAGGCACAAACTCTTGCCAATGTGTATTTAGCAATTGAAAATAACCTTGAGATTGTTCCTGTTATCAACAAAATAGATCTTCCTGCTGCTGATCCAGATAAGGTAAAATTAGAGATAGAAGATGTAATTGGTTTACCTGCTGATGACGCTGTTATGTGTTCAGGTAAAACTGGAATTGGTATTGAGGAGCTATTAGAAGCAATAATTCAGAGAGTTCCTGCTCCTGAGTATGATGAAGAAGCTCCTCTAAAAGCTTTAATATTCGACTCTAAATTTGACGATTATAGAGGGGTAATTACATATGTTAAAGTTTTAGATGGTTGTATTAAAAAAGGAGATAAAATTAGAATTTGGTCAACTGAAAAAGATTTTGATGTCTTAGAAGTTGGGGTATTCTCTCCTACTATGAAACCTCAAAACGAACTTACTTCTGGTTCAGTTGGTTATATAATCACAGGAGTTAAAACTATTCATGATACTAGAGTTGGAGACACTATCACACATACTAATAGACCTTGTATCTTCCCATTAGAAGGATTTAAACCTGCTCAATCAATGGTATTTGCTGGAGTTTATCCACTATTTACTGATGATTATGAAGATTTGAGAGAAGCTTTAGAAAAATTACAACTTAATGATGCTTCACTTACATTTGTTCCTGAAACTTCAATAGCTCTAGGATTTGGATTCAGATGTGGATTCTTAGGATTATTACATATGGAAATTATTGTTGAAAGACTTAGAAGAGAGTACAATATAGATCTTATCTCTACTACTCCTTCAGTTGAATATAGGGTAAATATGGAAAATCAAGAGGTCTTAGTTATTGATAACCCTTGTGAATTCCCAGATGGTGGAAGAGGTAGAATGTCTGTTGAAGAGCCATTTATAAGAGGTAAGGTAATTGTTCCTAAAGATTATGTCGGTAACGTAATGGAACTATGTCAAGAGAAGAGAGGAATATTTATCAGTATGGATTTCATTGATGAAAATAGATCAATGTTAACTTATGAACTTCCTCTTGCTGAGATCGTTATAGATTTCTATGATAAACTTAAATCAAGAACTAAGGGATATGCTTCGTTCGAATATGAATTGGTTGGATATAAAGAATCTGATCTTGTAAAAGTTGATATACTTGTTTCTGGTAAACCTGTAGATGCCTTCTCATTTATAGCTCACAAAGATGGTGCTTATAGTAGAGGTAGAGCAATCTGTGAAAAATTAAAAGAGGTTATCCCTAGACAACAATTTGAAATCCCTATCCAAGCTGCTCTAGGAGCAAAAGTTATAGCTAGAGAAACTATAAAAGCTTATAGAAAGAACGTTATAGCTAAATGCTATGGTGGAGATATTACAAGAAAGAAAAAACTTCTTGAAAAACAAAAAGAAGGAAAGAAAAGAATGAAGAGCATAGGAAATGTTGAAATTCCTCAAGAGGCTTTCGTTTCTGTATTAAAATTGAATGATTAATATTTTAGGGACTGTAGATCTACAGTCCCTATTTTTTCAATTATATGTCTTTATTTTGCTCTAAACTGTTATAAAAATTTTTTTTCCATTTTCTTATCTTTGTTCTAAATGTCCCAAAAGGAGCTACTGTATTGATATGAATGAATTTATATACTTCCCATACTGCTGTTTTTGTGGCTTCATCTGCCCATACTCTTTGATGTGGCTTAAATAATTCATCATTTGACATAGAATCTATCATTTTATACATGTTTTCTATATTTTTATCTAAAAGAAGCTTTAATTGTGCCAATGAAAGAAAAGCATATTCTTCATTAAACCAATTATACAAATCCCCTAATTGATTCCACTTAAATTTATCTGATGGAGTTTTTACTTTTAAACCAGCTTTTTCATCCTTTTCCCAGTTCAAAATTAAAGTTGTCCACCCTACCTGATACGCAAGATTTTCAGCAGGTGTTCTATCAACCTCTTCACACCTTGAATCTTTTAAATCATTTGGTATATTATCAAATTCAGCAATATATTTTTTATAATACTTATCAATTTCTTTTTTTAATTCTTCTTTATTCTCATATGTTCTCAATGCCAACTCCCCTTTACAAATATATTTTATGGATATCTTAAAATTCCTACTAATACTGTTAGTTTATCTAGCTGATACACTTCGTTTTTATTCTCTTTCTTAATTAGAGTGGTGTAAAACTAATAAAAAAACTACCCCTAAATTGAAGTAGTCTTAAATCTATTTAACATTTTTCTTTTCCTCTTCTACCCATAATCTAAATGCTTGAACTATTACTTTTAATTCCATCATATTTGCTTTAGTTTCGTGTGTTATTTCTTTCTTATGTTCTGTAAGAACATGGTTTACATACTCTTCACTTTCTTCTTCTACTTAAAGTAATTTCACCTGTACTCAATGCTAAATCATCTAAACCTCCCTCTTTTAATTTAAATGTTCTAGTTATTGCATCCTTGTTCTCTACATAAATTCTTAAGGCTGAATATGTATCATAATCAACCCCTAAACAAGCTATTGCTAAATTACTAACTATTACTAAACAAACTAAAACTTTTTTCATTTTCTTTTCCTCTTCTTATTTCTGTTTTAGTCTCCTTCTAAATTGGAGTGGTCTTAAGC
>JAHHSZ010000055.1 GCA_020024915.1 Fusobacterium sp.
AATGGACTTGATGTTTATGCTGGAGTAAACAACCTACTTGATAGAAAATATTATGAAGATGTAGATTATGTAGGTGGAGAATTCCAATATGATCCAGCAGCAGAAAGAAATTATTATGTAGGATTCAGATATAGTTTATAATATTCTGAACTACCAAACTTAGAATGTGAGGATTTATATGAAAAAAATTTTACCTATCATGCTTACAATAGGAATAATTACAACAGGAATACTCTCTATACCTTTAGGGAGTGTTCCAATTCCTTTGGAATATATATTTTCTCCAGGGAAAGCTCCAGATTATATAAAAACTATAATCTTTAATCTTAGATTACCTAGAATAATAATGTCACTTCTTGTAGGAATGATGTTATCATCTAGTGGAGCTGTTGTTCAAACAGTCTTTCAAAATCCACTTGCAGATCCATATATTATTGGGATTGCAGCAAGTGCAACTTTTGGAGCTGTAATCGCTTTTATTTTCAAAATGCCTGATTTTATGTATGGTGTTTTGGCTTTTATAGCTTGTTTAGCTAGTACTCTTTTAATATTTAAAATGGCAAAAAAAGGTAATAGAGTAAATGTTGCAACTCTTTTGATAGTAGGAATTGCTGTTTCCTCATTTTTAGGAGCATTTACATCTTTCGCTATGTATCTTATTGGAGAAGATTCTTTCAAAATTACAATGTGGATGATGGGATATCTTGGAAATGCTACTTGGAATAGAGTTATATTTATATTGATACCTCTCGTTTTTTCACTAATATACTTTTATTCCAAAAGGTATGAATTAGATGCTCTACTTTCTGGAGATGAAGAGGCACACTCTCTTGGAGTAGATGTAAATAAATTAAAAGTGAAAACACTTACTGTAGCTGCTCTTATAGTAGCTTTTTCTGTAGCTTTTTCTGGAATGATTGGATTTGTTGGACTAATTGTTCCTCATACCATTAGAATGATAGTAGGTCCTTCTAATAGTAAGATGCTACCAAGCACTATTTTAGCTGGAGGATTCTTTTTATTACTTTGTGATACTTTTGGAAGAATTGTTTTAGCTCCTGTTGAAATTCCTATTGGAGTTATAACTGCTTTTTTTGGAGCTCCATTTTTTCTATATTTAGCATTGAAAAATAAAAGGAGAGATTTCTAATGAACATAATAAAAATTGAAAAACTAAATTTCTCCTATGGAAATAGAAAAATTCTTCAAGGAATTGATCTTAATTTAAAAGAGAAAAAACTTACTGGAATACTTGGACCTAATGGTTGCGGGAAATCAACTCTTTTAAAAAATATTTTAGGATATTTAAATGGAGAGAGTGGAAATATCTACATAGATAATTTAAAGTCTAGTAGTATTTCTCAAAAGGAAAAAGCCAAATTGATGTCTTTAGTTCCTCAAAAATCTCAGCTTGTATCTGCTATGGATGTAGAAGATTTTGTTTTAATGGGAAGATTACCTCATTTAAGAAATAGTTGGGATGGTTACTCTGCTAAAGATAGAGAGATTGCCAAAAAACATCTTTGTGAATTGGAATTAGAAAATTTTATAAAAAGAAAGGCTCCAACCCTTTCTGGTGGAGAATTTCAAAGAGTTTTATTAGCTAGAGCTTTAACTCAAGAAACTAAAATAATTCTCCTTGATGAACCAACATCAGCATTAGATTTGAACCATGCACTTGATCTAATGACAAAAGTTAAAGAAGCTGTTATAGAAAAAGGATTATCTGCTGTTGCTGTACTTCATGACCTAAATCTTGCAGCTATGTTTTGTGATGAGATAGTTATGCTAAAAGATGGAAAAGTATATGTTCAAGGTACTCCTAAAGAGACTTTAACTGTTAAAAACTTAAAAATAATCTATGATCTTGAATGCTCTATTTTTTACACAGAAGAGGATATTCCATATATTATCCCAAAGTTAAAAGGAGGGAAATAACGTGAAGAAAGTAATTTTATTACTTACATTGTTAATAAGTAGCTACTCATTTTCAGCTTTAAAAATAGAAAATGATAAAATAAGTGATAACTACAAAAATAGTATTAATATAAAAGAATACAATAAAATTGTCATATTGGATCCTGCTGTTATTGAAACGTTTTATATGATTGGAGCAGAAGAGAAGATCTCTGCCATTGCTACCACTGCTAGAAGTAAAATCTATCCTGAAGATAAAGTTAGCAAATTACCTAGTGTTGGACACATTACAAATACAAGTATTGAAAAAATTCTATCATTTTCACCTGATTTAATCCTAATTGGAGCTATGTCTACAAAATTAGGTGCTAGTATAAAAACATTTGGTATTCCTGTACTTGTTATAGAATCAAATAGTTTTGATGACATTTTACAAAATATCCAAATCTTAGGAAAACTAACTGGTAAAGAAAAAGAAGCTACTAAATTATATGAGGATTCAACTTATAAATTAAAAGATATTCAAGAAAAAATATCTGCTAATCCTCTTAATTTAAAAGGAGCTATTCTTTACTCTACGACTCCGATGATGGCTTTTAATTCAAAATCTCTATCAGGTCAAATCTTATCATTATTAGGTGTTAAAAACTTAGCTGATAATTTAGTTGGAGATAAACCTATTATCTCTCCTGAATTTTTACTTAAAGAGAATCCTGATTTCTTGATCGGATCTATGTCAATAGCTTCTGCAGAGAACATTTTAAATAGCAATCCTGTCATAAAGGATACTATAGCTGGTAAGGAAGGAAATATTTTTATAGTTGATTCAACAAAAATATTAAGAGGTTCCCCTAGAATTTTTGAAGCTATTGATGAATTTTATAATGAACTTAAAAATTTCTAAAATATAGCATTTAGATATATAATATGGCTGGAGAGATCTATATCTCTCCAGCTTTTCTACTATTATGTTGAATTTTTTTCATTTATAATATAAAATATTGTAAAAAATGGAGGTAATTATGAAGATTTTATTTTCGCCTAGTAAGACAATGAAACTAAAAAATATTAATTTTTCTAAAAATAGAACTATTAACTTTCCTGATAAAACTCATTCATTAGTTAATTCTTTAAAAAAACTTTCTAAATCAGAAATTGAAAAAATATTTAAAGTAAAGGGACAACTACTTGAGGAAACTTACAGTAACATTCAAAACTTTGACTCTCTAGACTCATATGAAGCTTTATCCCTTTATGACGGTGTCACTTTTAGACAACTAAACTTAAATAGTTACTCTGCTAAAGATTTAAACTACTTAAATGAAAATCTATTAATTTTCTCTGCTCTATATGGAGTTTTATCTCCAAATACTGAAATAAAACCATATAGGCTTGATATGACTATTAACTTTTTAGAGGAATCTCTTTACAAATTTTGGAGTGATAAAATAAATGATTTTCTTGATACATATGTTGATGAAATCTTTATTAATTTAGCTTCAAAAGAGTTTTCTAAAATAATTGATAAGAAAAAATTTAAAGTTATAAATATTGAATTTAGACAAAAAGTAGATGATAAATTAAAAAATATTAGCACTGAAGCAAAAAAAGCTAGAGGAATGTTATTAGATTTTATGACAATTAATAATATTTCTGATTTAGAAAGTATTAAAACTTTTACTAAAGAAGGATATCAATTTTCAGAATCTGATTCTAACTCTGATACATTATTTTTTATTAGAAAAATCAAATTATAATTTCCTTATATCTCTTTTTAAATTCATAGTTCCTTCCTTGACTTTTTAATAAATAATTGTTATAATTCAATTAACAACATACAAAAAACTACTTGATGTAGTAGAAATAAGGAGATAGTGCTATATCTCCTTATTTTAATTTTAAATTTTTTATAATTCTTCCATAAATATTTTTTTCTAATGGAAGATTTTTTTTATACCTACAATAATTTCTTAATAAAGGACTTATTATCAATGGAATTAAAAGTAAAAATAGCTCTCTATGAGTATATCCCATAGAAAGCTATTTCCAATTATATATTATCTACTATTTTAAGCTCTTTATATTAGTCTAATTGAGCTAAAATATCATCAGCTATATCAAAGTTTGCATAAACTTCTTGAACGTCATCAAGATCGTCTAAAGCTTCGTAAAGAGCCATTACTTTTTTAGCTGTATCTAAATCAGTAATCTCTACTTTATTTTCTGGATTCATAGCTATTTCAGCCTCTTCATAAGTATATCCAGCTTCTTTTATCTTCTCTAGAACAGATTGGAACTCTGTATAGTCAGTTAAAACTTCAAACTCTCCATCCTCTTCAGTTACATCTTCAGCTCCAGCTTCTAATGCTGCCATCATAAATTCATCAGCATCTATTCCTTCAGATTTTACTGTAATTACTCCTTGCTTTTTGAACATCCAAGCAACTGCTCCATCAGTTCCTAAGTTTCCACCTTTTCTAGTGAAAGTCATTCTTACTTCAGAAGCTGATCTATTTTTATTATCAGTTACAACATCAACTATAAAAGCAGTTCCAACAGGTCCATATCCTTCATATCTCATCTCTATGAAGTCTACTCCTTCTAACTCTCCTGTTCCCTTTTTTATAGCTCTTTCTAATATATCTTTAGGCATATTTCCAGCTTTTGCCTTCTCTATTGCAAGTCTCAATCTTGGGTTAAAGTTAGGGTCTCCACCAGCTTCTTTAGCTGCTATTGTTAACTCTTTTCCAAATTTAGTGAATAATTTAGCTCTCTTTTTATCTTGAGCTCCCTTTCTGTGTTGAATATTTGCCCATTTACTATGTCCTGCCACAATAAACCTCCTAATTTTTTCTTAGTTTCTATAAGATTTTATCATATTAACCAAGTTTTTTCAATACCTCTTAATTTTTAATACTCTATTTTTTTTAACTATAATATCAATTTTTTTATCATGTTCCTCTATTGGAATTCTATCATACAGTTGAAAATCAAATATCGGAGCGACTCTAACAACCTCAGGATATTTCAGAAATAATCTATCATAATAACCCTTACCATACCCTATTCTATTCCCCTCTTTATCAAAAACAAGTCCTGGAACAATTATTAGATCTAACTCCTCTAAATACTCTTCTCCTATTGGTTCTCTCACTCCATATTTTCCAATTGTAAACCCTTTACCGTATTCAACTACTGATAACATTCCACTTTTTTCTACTCTCGGCAAAAATAATCTTTTATTCTCACGAATAATCTCCCTGTTTAAAATCTCTATCCCTATTTCACTTCCAAAATTCATAAATGAAAGAATTTTTTTTGAATCCTTATACACCTGTAACTCTTTTATCTTTTTACATATCTCTCTACTTTCATACTCTCTCAACTCTTTACTTAAAAGATCTCTCTTATATCTTACCTCTTTCCTAAAAAAATCTTTATCCATCTATTTTTCCTAGCTCTTGTTTTAATAGTTTCAAATCATTCCAAAACTCCAAAGCTGCTTTTGATTTCTTTCCTGCTTCATTTCTTGATCTCTTTACAAAATTTACATCATAAGTAATAAGTAGTTTTATTCCTCCCGTCCAAGAGTAAATCTTTCCTCTCTCTTCTCCTAACTTTATATCTTTTTCTAGCAATAATCCTGCTACTTCTGATCCTAAACTAACTATTATCTTGGGCTTGATTAAAGCTATCTGCATCAATAGTAACTCTTTTAACTGCTCTCTCTCCTCTGGCATAAACTCTAAAAATTTACAATCTTTTTTTGCAAGTGTAGTGATGTAATAGTCTTCAGGAGTAATCCCTTCTATATCACAAAGTTTTATTAGAAATTCTCCATTTGAACTCGGAGCTACTTTTAAATCTTCATTTTGATATAGATCTGGATCATCTCCTATAAAAAGTAGGTTAGCTTCTCTATTTCCACTTCCAATCAGTGTCTTTCTCTCACTATTATCCCCATATGTTTTCCCCAATGAACCTATTTCAAATTTTAACTCCTCCCAAAAGTTATCAATCTCTTCCACGTTTACCTCCTAAAATTCAAATAGCTCAGTGGCTAAATCCTGTTTTGCCAATTCATAAGATAACTTTGTTTTTCTCATGTTTATCTCTTCTTCCAAAGTTTTTTGTACAAGTAGTGGATTGTTACTATCCTTACTTATATGTGCAAGATACACTTTTTTCAATTTCTCATCATGCATCTCTTTTATAAATTTTGCTGCATCATTATTTGAAAGATGCCCATTTCTGCTCTTCACTCTTGCTTTTAAATCCCAAGGATAGCAGCAGTTCATCAACATATTATAATCATAGTTACTCTCTATTACCATGATATCTGCATCTTTAAAATTTTCTCTAACTATATTATTTACATATCCGATATCAGTTGATATTGCAGCAACTTTTCCATTTTGTGTTTCCACTCTATATCCTATTGTCCTTTGAGCATCATGCATAACATCAAAAGGTTTTATCAAAATATCTTCACTTAATACAAATTTATCCTTTATCAATCTTAAATTCTTTGTATCTATCTTTCCTAATTTATTTTCTCCAGCCTTGTAACTCTCCACTGTTATATAAATAGGTATATTGTATTTTCTTGAGATTATTCCTGCTCCTTGTATATGATCTATATGTTCATGGGTTATTAAAATGCCATTTATCTCTTTTATATCTCTATTTATTGAATTTAATCTCTCCTCTATCTTTTTACAGCTAAATCCAGCATCAATTAGAATTTTTGTCTCTCCACTCTCTATAAATGTTGAATTTCCTCCACTTCCACTTCCTAATATCGAAATTTTCATTTAATTTTCCCTTCTAATTCTAAAATAAATCTATATAATATTAATACATAATTTATACCATATATTTCAAATTTTTTGAATATTTTAATTAAGTTAATAAAGAAAAAAAGGAAGAAATCAAGGTTTTTACTCCTATTCCTTCCTTTTTCTCATTATAATAATTTAGCAGCTATCTCAGCTATCTCAGACCTTTCACCTTTCTTCAAAGTAATATGACCTACAATGCTTTCAAATTTTAATCTATCTGCCATATAAGTAAGTCCATTAGTATTTGCATCTAGGTATGGATTATCTATCTGCTGTGGATCTCCAGTAAAAATGATCTTAGTGTCCTGTCCAGCTCTTGTTACAATAGTCTTAATCTCCAATGGAGTTAGATTTTGAGCCTCATCTATTATTATCAAGCCTTTTGGAATACTTCTACCTCTTATATAGGTAAGTGGCTCAATTTTCATCATTCCCATAGACTCTAACCCCTCTACAACCTTTTCTCCAGCTTTATCTTCTTTAGCTTCACTTAAAAAATCTATATTATCAAATATCGGTTGCATCCAAGGTTTTAATTTTTCCTTTTCACTACCTGGAAGATATCCCAGATCTTTACCCATAGGGATAATAGGTCTAGCTATGAGAATCTTTTTATATCTTTTCTTCTCTACCACCAGCTCAAGTCCAGCAGCTATAGCCATCAAAGTCTTTCCAGTTCCAGCTCCTCCTATCAGTGTAACAACCTTCACACTATCATCCATCAAGAGTTCCATAGCAAATCTTTGTTCATCATTTCTAGCTCGTAGCCCCCAAGCTTGTCCATCACCTAGTATAAATTTTTTTATTTTCCCCTCTATATACCTTCCACATAAAATATTATCTTTGTATTTTAATTTAAAAAAGCAATTTGGTGTAGTTAATATATCCTCTCTATTTAAGTCAATAAAACTTATTTTTCCATCTTTATCAAATTTATTATAAAGCTCCTTATTTACCTCAACTTCAAAATATCCATCATAAAGTTCATTATATTCTACTCTATCTGTATTATAATCCTCTACCTCTAAACCTAATGAATCAGCTTTAATCCTCATATTGATATCTTTACTTACTATTATAACTCTTCTATCTGGATTATCCTGCTTTATCCCTAAGGTTACGGAAATTATATTGTTATCCATAACATCTTTACTCAAATTCTCTGGTAACAACTCTCTATTATTTTTGATTTCCACTTTAAAAAATATATCTTCAGGTAGATTTACACCTTTTGAAAGACTTCCCTTGGATCTTATCTCATCTAATACTCTAGAGGCCATTCTAGCTTGAATTGCTGTATTTTGATTTCTTTTTAACTTATCAATCTCTTCTACTACATAGATAGGTAAAATTACATCATTCCCTCTAAAGTTATAGATACATTTAGGATCATGAATAAGAATATTAGTATCAAGTACAAAAATTTTTCTCATATAAATCAGCTCCTTTGAGTAATATGTCAAAGTATCCCCTTCAATTATATATTCGAAAAAGATCTGTGATTTCCTTTATTTTTTCAATACCCTTTTTATTACTTGTAAAGCTGCTGTTGTTCCATCAGCTACAGCACAAGTTACTTGTCTTACTGCTCCACTCTTTATATCTCCAGCTACATACATACCATCTATATTAGTTTTTAATTCAGAGTCTGTTATTATATATCCCTCTTTATCTAATTTAGCAAACTCTCCATACATTTCTGTATTATTTTTTGTTCCTAAGTATAGGAAAGCAAAGTCAGATTTGTAAGTTTTTTCCTCTCCATTTTCCAAAACTAATAACTCTTCTACATACTCTTTTCCTCTTATTTCAAGAAGCTTTATTCCCGTTATTATTTCTACTTTCTCTGAAGACTTCAATGCTTCGTAGCTCTCTTTACTACATTTGAACTCCTCTTCAACTACCATAACTCTTATTTTTTTTGAAAACTTAGTTAAAAATAGTGCTTCCTCTGCTAATTCCTCTCCTTGTCCTACCAATGAAACTGTCATAAACTTTGTAAAAGCTCCATCACAAGTAGCACAATAAGATACTCCCTTACCTAGAAATTCTTTCTCCCCTTTAATCTTTTTACTGAAATTTTTTCCTGTTCCTGTTGCAACAATTATATTTTTTCCCTTAAAATTTCCAGCATCTGTTTTTACTATCTTTACCTCTTCATATGGGTCAAATCCTAAAAGAGTTCCCTCTACAAACTCTGCTCCAAACTTCTCAGCATGTTGTTTCATTAGTAAGTTTAATTCTGCCCCTGTTATCCCCTCTGGAAATCCTGGATAGTTATCAACTTTATGAGCCATATATAAACTTCCTAAATTTTTTCTCTCAATTATTAAGGTTGAAAGTTTTGATCTCCCTGTATATAGTCCAGCTGTTAAACCAGCGGGTCCTCCTCCTATTATTATCACATCATATATCTTTTCTACCATATCTCTTCTCCTCCTATATCATTCCTTGCATTGTTAAAAATACTTTTTCCTCTCCTATTGTTGTTGGTTCACTGTGTGCACTATAAACCTTAGTATCTTCAGGTAATTCTGTACAAAGCCTCTTTAAGCTTTTAAAAAGCATATCTCCATCACTTGTTGGTAAATCATATCTTCCAAAACTTCTTCTAAACATTGTATCTCCTGAGATCAATATTTTATTCTCTTTATTATAGAAACATTTTGATCCTATTGTATGACCTGGAGTATCAATAACTCTAAACTCTCCTATCATATCTCCATCTTTCATAGTTGTATAATCTCCATTATATTCAAAGTTTGCTCCATTTATATACTTCATCAAACTCAATTCATTATCAACTAAAAATCTCTCTTCCTCTTTTCCAATATATACTTCTACATCTGGGTAGATCTCCTTTATTCTATTCAATCCAGCTATATGATCTCCATGTCCATGAGTGAATATCATATACTTCAAAGTTAAGCCATTGCTCTTTATAAAAGATTCTACTCTACCTAAATTTTCTCCACCGCAATCAAATAGATATGCTTCTTTATTATCATTCCATACCAAGTAACAGTTTGTCATTAAACTTCCCAAGTAAAAAGTCTGTATCTTCATTCTACCCTCCAATTCTATTCCTTTTTTATCCACATTAATATTATACTTTATCCAACAGATATTGTCAAAATATTACTACTAAATTTTAAAATTTATGATATAATTAATATAAAAGTTTAGCTAATTGTACTTAATTTTTATTATGTACTTTTCTATAAATTGATACAACAGGAGGAGTTATCTTGAACATAGTTTTATTAAATCCAGAAATTCCATATAATACAGGAAATATCGGAAGAACATCAGTACTAACTAATACCAAGCTTCATCTTATCAAGCCTTTAGGATTCTCACTTGATGAGAAACAATTAAAAAGAGCAGGTTTAGATTATTGGCATCTAGTTGATTTAGTTATTTGGGAATCATATGAGGAGTTCGTAGAAGCAAATACTGGAGCTAGAATATTTTATGCTACTACTAAGACAACTCAAAGATATAGTGATATTGAATTTAAAGAGAATGACTTCATAATGTTTGGACCAGAATCTAGAGGTATACCAGAGGATATTTTAAATGCTAATAAAGATAATTGTATCACTATCCCCATGATTGATATGGGACGTTCTTTAAATCTATCAAACTCTGCTGCTATAATTCTTTATGAAGCACTTAGACAGACTGATTTTAATTTTAAAAAATAGGAGAATAGTATTATGAGAGTTTTAGGAATAGATCCAGGTACTGCAATTGTAGGTTTTTCTATTCTCGATTTTGAAAACAGTAAATTTAAAGTTATTGATTATGGGTGTGTGTATACTGATAAAGATCTTCCTATGGAGGAGCGTCTCTGTAAGATCTACTCTGAGCTTACAGAGATAATAAAAAAATATCAGCCAACTGACATGGCAATAGAGGAGCTATTCTATTTTAAAAATAATAAAACTGTTATCTCTGTTGCTCAAGCTAGAGGTGTCATTATTCTCTGTGGAAATCAAAACAATCTTAAGATAAGTCACTATACACCTCTTCAAGTAAAAACAGGAATTACAGGATATGGAAAGGCTGAAAAAAAACAGGTACAGCTAATGGTTCAAAAAATCCTCTCCCTTGATGAGATTCCAAAACCAGATGATGCTGCTGATGCTTTAGCCATTGCTATTACACATATTAACTCTATGAATTCTGGTTTTTTCAATAGAGATTTAAATGATAAACTCAGTACAAAAAATCTTCCCAAAACTAAAATATCTGCTAAAGAGTATAGAGAACTAATTTTGAATGGAGGTAATTAATATGATAATTGAAACTTTAAAACAGATCCGTTCTCACAGAAGTTTTTGTAGAGAAAAAATCTCAATGGAAGCTCTTGAAAAAATGATTGAAAGTACAAGATATGCTTCTTCAACTAAAAATAGCCAAAAGATAAGATATGGTCTTATCAATGATGAAGAGATTTGTAAACAAATATTTTCCTTTGTCAAGTTTGCTGGAGCTATATCTTGGAATCCTACACTTGAGGAAGCTCCAACTGCATATATTTTAATGTGTAGTGAAACCCCTCTAACAGGTATAACTGAAAAAAATCTATACTTTGATATGGGAATTGCTTCACACAACATTCTTCTTATCGCCAATGAGTTAGGATATGGTGGTTGTATTATGGGAGCTTACAATAGACCAGAGGTAGATAAATTAGTTCAACTTCCTGAGGGGTACTCTTCACATATTTTACTTGCTTTGGGAAAACCTACAGATAAAATTCACATTATAGATGCAGTTAATAATGAGATAACTTATTATAGAAATGAGAATAATCAGCACTTTGTACCCAAATTATCCCTTGAAAACATTTCCTTACTAAAAAAGTAAAAAATAATT
>JAHHSZ010000056.1 GCA_020024915.1 Fusobacterium sp.
GAAATATCTCTAGCTCCATTCTCAATATCCTCTAAAAATCCTTTAATTTTACTTTTAAACTCTTCATTTGGCATTTTTTCTAAAGCCTCAAGAATAGCTTTACTTCCCAATTCTCTTAAAGAATCATTAGCATAATCAAGTAAAAACTCTTTTAAAGTCATAAGAGCATTAGCTTCACACATAACATTGATGTTTCCACTCTTTGCTATCTCCATAAATCTATCTCCTGTACGTCCAGAACGATAACAAGCAGTACAATAACTAGGAATGTAACCACTCTTTATTAGACTTTCTAGCATCTCCATAGGAGAACGGTGATCCCCTACTTCAAATTGAGCAGTATTTTCATTAGCTTCAGAGTATCCACCTACACCAGTACAAGAACCAGTACTTACTTGTGAGATTCCCAATTCAATAATCTCATCTCTAAATCCACTCTCTTCTCTGGTAGAAAGTATCATACCTGTATAAGGAACAGCTAATCTTAATACAGCTACAATTTTTCTAAAATCATCGTCATTAACAAGATGTGGGTACTCTTTTAATGTAACATTGCTAGCTTCTCTAAGTCTTGGAACAGATATAGTATGAGGTCCAACTCCAGTGACTCTTTCAAGCTCATTAGCATAAAGTATCATAGCTACAGTTTCATATTTATGGTCATAAAGTCCATATAGCACACCGATTCCAATATCATCTATTTCAGCTTGTCTAGCTCTAAACATAGCTGTAGTGTGGTAATAGTAATCTTTTTTAGGACCAGATAGGTGTAGAGACTTATATGTAGGTTTATGGAAAGTCTCTTGGAAAAGAGTATAAGTACCTATTTCAGCTTCTTTTAATTTTCTATAATTTTCAACAGTTGTAGCAGCAACATTGATATTTATTCTTCTAATGTTTCCATTTTCAAATTTGATAGAATAGATATCTTTAATACATTCCAAAATATAGTCTAAAGAGCAGTTGATAGGATCTTCTCCAGCTTCAAGAACAATTCTCTTATGTCCAAGTTTTTCTAAAGCTTTTACCTCACTTACAAGCTCCTCTCTAGTCAATTTTTTTCTATTAAGTTTATCATTGCAATGTTGGTAACCACAGTATACGCAGTTATTTACACAGTAGTTGCTCACATAAAGTGGAGCAAACATAACAATTCTTTTTCCATAAATTTTTTCTTTAATTTGTTTTGCAACTTTATATATTTTTTCTAAAAGATTCTTATCTTCTACATTTAATAGAATTGCAGCCTCTTCAGGAGTAATTCCTTTAGCAAGAGATGCTTTCTCTATTATCTTGTTGATAGTCTCTCTGTCATTTGAATATTTTTTTGCAGACATTAAGATCTCATTTATCTTATCTTCATTTAAGAAATTAATGTCATATGTTTCTTTTTTCATATCGTTCACCTTTTCTTAAAATTTACTTTTTTTATTATACCATATTGATATACAATTTACTAATTAATTTATTGAGTTTTCTCTAAAAGAAACTGCTTCCATAAGGTGTTCTTTTTCAATGTCACTACTTCCAGCAAGATCTGCTATAGTACGAGCTACTTTCAGAATTTTATCGTAGCCTCTAGCAGAGATTTGTAGTGCTTGTATAACTTTTTTAAAGTATTTTCTATTTTCATCAGATAGAGTACAATATTTTTGGATATATTTTTGAGACATCATTCCATTGTACATATCATCTCCAAATCTCTCTTTTTGAATGGCTCTAGCTTTAATAACTCTCTCTCTAATAATTTTTGAAGAGTCACCACTTTGATATGTAAGTAACTCATTTTCATTGAGCCTTCTCATTTCAACATGGAGATCAATTCTATCCATTATTGGACCAGAGATTTTTTTTATATATTTATTTATCTCAGTCTGAGTACAGATACATTTACCTGTAGGCTCTAGAGCATAGCCACAAGGACAAGGGTTAGTCGCTGCTACAAAGATAAAGTTAGATTTAAATTCAACTCTATATTGAGCTCTAGATATGGAAACAACACCATCTTCTAAAGGTTGTCTCAAACTTTCAAGGACACTTCTAGGAAATTCAGCTAACTCATCAAGAAAAAGTATTCCACCTGAGGCGAGACTAATTTCCCCAGGAATAACTTTTTTTCCACCACCTACTATAGATACAGGTGTGCTAGTGTGATGAGGGGATCTAAAAGGAGGGGAGCTTATTATTGGCTTTGATTCTGTCAACTCTCCAGCAATACTATATATTTTGGTACTTTCAATTATCTCTTTCTCATTTAGTGGAGGAAGTATAGTGGTAATTCTTTTACAAAGCATAGATTTTCCAGAACCTGGGCTACCAATTAAAATGATATTATGTTTTCCAGCTGCTGCAATCTCTAAGGCTCGTTTTGCCATACTCTGTCCTTTTACATCTAAAAAGTCCAGCAAACTCTCATCATTTTTTTCTATAATCTTAGTTTGAATATTTTTAACTATATTTTTTGAAATAAAATTTACAACATCATTTAAATTTTCTACAGGAACTATGTTAATTCCCTTGATTAAAGTAGCTTCTTGGAAATTTTCAAGAGGAAGTACCACACCTTTGTAGCCATTTTCTTTAGCAAAAATTACCGAGTTAAGAGCTCCACGAATTCTCTTAACATTACCATTTAAAGATAACTCACCTAAAAAGAGGTAGTTGTCAATTGCATTGTATCTATCTTTTATAAAGCCCATAACCAACATTATACCTATAGCAATGGGAAGATCAAAATGTGATCCCTCTTTTCTAATTCCAGCTGGAGATAGATTGACTATGATTTTTTTAGGTTCTAATTTAAAGCCACTATTTTTTAAAGCTGTTTTAATTCTATCTTTACTTTCAGAGATAGCAGTATCACCTAAACCAATAATAGAAAAATTTGGAAGCCCATTACTTATATCAACTTCAACTTCAATTAAGAAAGATTCTACACCTAAATAACTGGAACTTAGTACTCTTTTATTCATAGCTAAAACCTCCAAAATGATATAATCTACTATTATATTATACCACATTTTATTAAAGAGAGATTAGGAGTTATTTAAATTATATGTTAAAATATATTGAATTATAAGTTATGGAGGGCTGAATGAGTAGAGAGAAAATATCAAAATATCTATTAAGTAGTTGTAATAAGATGAATAGAAAAAAAATAGAGGAATTTTTGTATGAGAGTTTAGATGAAAAGTTTAATAGAAATGAACTAGTTAAAATAAAATTTTATAATCATCTTCTATTTTCCGAATTAGATATCTTTAATAGAAATAAAACATTAAAAAAAAGTGAGGACACCAATATTTTAATTATAAAGGGAGTGGTATTATGACATTAAGGCATCTTCTAATTTTTATAGAAGTAGCTAATTGTGGGAAAATGAGTCAGGCTGCAAATAAACTTTTTATATCTCAGCCTACAGTGAGTCAAGTGATTTCAGAATTAGAGGCACATTATGAAGTTAAGCTATTTGAAAGATTTCCGAAAACTCTATGTATAACAGAGGATGGAAAGATCTTATTGAATCATGCTAAAAAGGTTATAAACTATTACAATGTATTAGAAGAGACAATGAAAAATCCAAATCATAACTTACCATTACAAATTGGAGCTACAATAACAATAGGTAATAGATTGATAAGTTTGATCTTAAATAAATTTAAAAAGAAACATGAGGATGAAAAAATAAGAGTATATGTAAATAATACAAGAGAGATTGAAAAAAGATTACTATCAAATGAGTTAGATATAGGAATAGTAGAGGGAATAATAAAAAGTCCACATTTATTAGTAACTCCTATAAAAGAGGATAAATTAGTTTTAGTTTGTAGCTCTGAGCATCCACTAGTTAGTAAAGAGATTGTATCAATGAAAGATATAGTAAAGGAAAATTTTATAATGAGAGAAGAGGGGAGTGGAACTAGAGATATTTTTCTTAATTTTGTACAAGCACAAGGTTATAGTATAAGTATTGACTGGGAAGCTAGTGAACCAGGAGCAATAGTTCAAGGTGTTTTAAATAATCATGGAATAACTGTAATATCAGAGTGCTTGGTAGAGAATGAAATAAAGGAAGGGAAATTAAAAAAATTAGAGTTAAAAGGATTTAAATGGAAAAGAACATTTAACTTAGTTTATCATAAAAATAAGGTGTTATCGCAGGCAGTAAAAGATTTTTTAGAGGAAAGTAAAAAATTCTGTGAGAATATGTAGATTTTAAAATAATTTTATTGTTCAAATTTTCAGAATTTTACATAATTCTTAATTTTTTGAGGGAAAATCTGAATATTTTTTGAAATTGTTTGATTAACATTAACGCATACTATAATAATATAAAAAAATACAATACTAAGAATAAAAATGTATAAAACATTAAAAACTTAGAAAAAATAGGAGTAAGTTAAAGAAGTAATCAAAAAATTGTTAATTTTACAGTGATTTTAATCACGACTATATTAGTTTTTTTTATATATTATATTCGATAAAATTATTTTATTTTTTCAAATTAAAATGTTATAATCATCCTGAAAAAATAATATTTAAGTATAACTTTACAATTTTGAAAAAAGATTTAAAGGAGTGAATATCATGAGAGTATTAATTATCGGTGGAGTAGCTGCTGGAACTAAAGTAGCGGCAAAATTAAAAAGAGAAAATCGTGATCATGAAGTTACAATAATTACTAAGAGTAAAGATATCTCTTATGCAGGTTGTGGATTACCTTATTATGTAGGAAATATAATAAAGGATCAATCACAGTTAATAGTAAATACACCTGAGAAATTTGCAAAACTTACAGGAGCAGAAATTCATACTGAAATAGAGGCTATAGAAATAAACAGAGCAGAGAAAACAGTTAAAGCAATTGATTTAAAAACAAATGAAGAGAAAGTTTATACATATGATAAATTAGTTATAGCCACAGGAGCTAGACCATTTGTTCCAAACTTAGAGGGAATAGATCTACCTGGTGTTTATTTTATGAGAACTCCAGAAGATGCAATAAGCTTAAGAGCTGATATTGAAGCTGGAAAAATAAAGAGAGCAGCTGTAATTGGTGGAGGATACATTGGATTAGAAGTAGCAGAAAATTTAGCATTACAAGATGTTAAAACTACTGTAATTGAGATGGCACCAAATATCTTAGCAGGTTTTGATAAAGAGTTTGCAGAATTTGCTGAAAATCACTTAGCAGATCATGGAATAATGGTATTTGCAAATACTAAATTAGAAGCAATTTTAGGAGAGGGAAAAGTTGAGAAAATCCAAACTTCTAGAAGGGCTATGAAAGTAGATGCAGTTATTATATCTGCAGGAATAAGACCAAATACAGAGTTCTTAAAAGATAGTGGAATAGAATTAAATGCAAATGGAACTGTAAAAGTTAACAAATATATGCAAACAAATGATGAAAATATATATGCAGCAGGAGATTGTGTATTTGTAAAAAATATAATCACAGGAAAAGATGTATGGGCACCTATGGGATCTACAGCTAATATGGAAGGACGTATAGTTGCTAGAAACATAAATGGTGAAAAGATAGCATATAAAGGAGTAGTAGGAACTGCAGTTGCAAAACTTCCAAAATTAAATGTAGGAAGAACAGGACTTACTGAGAAAGCTGCAAAAGAAGCTGGATATAATGTTGTTTCAGTTATTACAGTAGCTGATGATAAGGCTCACTACTATGCAGGAGCCTCAAACTTTTTTATAAAATTAATAGCTGATAGAGATACATTAAAAGTATTGGGGTTACAAATTATGGGAGTTGGAGCAGTAGATAAAGTAGTTGATGTAGTTGTAACTGCAATTTCTATGGGAGCTACTCTTCACGATTTAGAAGATTTAGATTTAGCATATGCACCACCATTCTCAACAGCAATACACCCATTAGTTCATACAGTAAATGTTATGTTTAATAAATTAAAAGGAGCTTATGAAACAGTAACTCCAGAAGAGTATACAAATGGTGAAACAGAAGGATATACAATATTAGATACTTGTTTAGTACCAACATTAAAAGGAAAAGAGTATTTAGATTTACCTACAATAACAGGAAAATTAGTTAACCATGAATTAGATGAGAAATTACTATTAATTTGTAATAAAGGTAAACGTGCTTATATGGTTCAAAACCGTTTAAAATACTATGGATATATTAATACAAAAGTATTAGAAGGTGGAGAGAAGTTTACTCCAATTAATGAAGAATAATTAAGTTGTTGTTAATGAGAATAAGGAAAGATATAAAGTAAATTAAAGTATTAAAATTTAGGAGGAGGGTTAATGTCATTAAAACCAGAAGATATCAAGAGGGTAAAAGCTCTAGGATTTTTACATAACAAAGGAACAGAAGAGTTTTCTGTAAGGGTTATAACTGAGAATGGAGTTATAACAGCAATACAAAATACAGCAATATCAGAAGTAGCTGAAAAATTTGGAGTTGGAAAAGTTAGTTTTACATCAAGATTAACTGTTGAGATTCCAGGAATAAACTACAATGATATAGAGGCAGTAAGAGAGTACTTTGCAAAATATGATTTAGTAACTGGAGGAACTGGATCAAAAGTAAGACCAGTGGTAGCTTGTAAAGGAACAACTTGTAACTATGGATTATGTGATACTCAAGCTATAGGAACTGAGATTCACAAAAGATTCTTTGAGGGATATGCAGATATAAAATTACCTCACAAATTCAAAATTGCAGTTGGAGGATGTCCAAATAACTGTGTAAAACCTGATTTAAACGATATTGGAATTATAGGTCAAAGAGTACCTAAATTTGATGAAGATCTATGTAGTGGATGTAAAAAATGTGCTGTAGAAAATGTATGTCCAATGAAAGCAGCAAAAGTTGTAGATGGAATATTAGAGATTGATAAAGATCTTTGTAACAACTGTGGTCTTTGTATAGGAAAATGTCATTTTGATGCAATAGAAGATGGAGATTATGGATTCAAAATCTATATTGGAGGAAGATGGGGTAAAAAAATTGCTCACGGTATTGCATTAAGAAAGGTGTTTACCTCAAAAGAGGAAGCATTATCAGTAATTGAAAAAGCTATACTTTTATTCAGAGAGCAAGGAAAAACTGGAGAAAGATTTGCAGCTACAATAGAGAGAATAGGATTTGAAAATGTGGAAGCTCAATTGTTAACTAATGATTTATTAGATAGAAAACAAGAGATAATAGATGCTAAGTTGCACTTAGTTGGCGGAGCTACTTGTTAGTTTTATAAAATGAAATTTTTTAAATTAATTGAACTGCTGATTATATTCAGCAGTTTTTTAGTATATCAATATAATTATAATTTGACTTTATCTTTAAATATAATGAATTCTAATATAAAAAAAGAAACCCTTCATATGAAGGATTCCTCAGGGGAAAGAATTTTATGAATTAATTTACATACTTTTGACGTGATAAGTTAGAAAAAAGTTTAAAAATTTATAAAAAATTAAAATGCAGGAACTACTCCACCGTTATAATTTTTTAAAATATACTCTTTAATCTTTTCACTTTGTAGAGCTTTAACTAATTTAACAATGTCCTCTTTCTTTTCGTCTCCACCTCTTACAGCAATGATATTAGCATAAGGTGATTCCTCTCCTTCTAGAATTAAAGCATCTTTTACTGGAGAAAAACCAGCTTCAAGAGCATAGTTACCATTTATAATAGCCGCATCAACATCAGGTAAAACTCTAGGTAATTGTGGAGCTTCAATAGGTTTAAATTTTATTTTTTTGGGATTATCTATAATATCAAATTCAGTAGCATATAGATTATTAGGGTCAGCTAATTTTATAATTCCTTTGTTGTGTAGAAGGATTAAAGCTCTTCCACCATTAGAAGGATCATTAGGTATAGCAATTATAGCTTTTGAAGGCAGCTCCTCAATTTTTGAATATTTTTTAGAGAATACTCCAATAGGTTCTACATGTATCTTACCAGCGTTAACTAAATTTAATCCTCTTTCACTAGCAAATTTTTCTAGATAAGGGTAGTGTTGGAAGAAGTTAGCATCAATCTCTCCATCTGCAAGTGCCAAATTAGGTGTGATATAATCAGTAAAATCTATTAATTTTAAGTCCACATCTTGATTTTTCAAATCCTCTTTAATAAGATTTAAAAGTTCAGCATGGGGAACAGGAGTAGCTCCTATTTTTAACTCACTAGCAGATAAGTTTGTACCTAAGATTAAAAGTCCTGTGAATAAAAGTGTTTTAAATGATTTTTTCATATTTCTCACTCCTTTTTTATATTATTATCTATTTTTTTTAAGCTTATTAACAAGATAATTTCCAAGAGATTGTAAAATTTGAACCATAATGATTATAACAATTACTGAATATATCATAATATCCATTTTGAATCTTTGATAACCAAATCTAATAGCTAAATCCCCTAGACCTCCTGCCCCAATTGTTCCTGCCATTGCAGAAAAACCAACAAGACTTATTATTGTTATAGTAATACCATGAATAATATGAGGGAGAGTTTCAGGAATCATAACTTTAAATATTATAGTCCAGTTATTAGCTCCCATACTTGAACTGGCTTCAATAAGTCCTTTATCTACTTCATTTAATGCGCCTTCTACCATTCTAGCAACAAAAGGAGCTGCAGATATAGAGAGAGGAACAACTGCTGCAGTACTTCCTATTGTAGTTCCCACAATTAATCTAGATAACGGAAATAGTAGTATCATAAGAATAATAAAGGGAAAAGATCTAAAAGTGTTGATAGTAAAATCTAAAATCTTATTAAAACGTGGATACTCTAGTATATTTCCCTCTTTTGTAATAGTGAGAAGAATTCCAATTGGAAATCCAATTAAAAGAGAGAAAAAAGTAGAGAGAATAACCATATATAAAGTTTCTAATGTAGAAGTTAAAATCATATTAAATACCATTGTATATCACCTCAGTTAATACTCCAGCTTCATTTTTAAACCATTGAATAGCTTCTTTTTGTTGTTCCATATTTCCAGATAATTCTATAAAGAGGTGACCAACTTTCATAGTTGAAAGATGATCTATAGAACCACCTATGATACTAAAATCAATATTAAATATTCTCACTGCCCTAGAAATAATAGGTTCATCAGCAATTGTTCCTAAAAACTCAAGTCTAAGAATAGATTTTCCACGAGTTTTCATAATATCAATACCTTTTTCTTCTGTACCTGGAAGATAAGAGATCAACTCTTTGGTAATATCAGCTTGAGGGTTGGCAAAGATGTGGTGTACACTTCCAAACTCAACAATTTCTCCAGCAGTCATTACAGCCACTTTATTACAGATATCCCTAATTACTTCCATTTGATGAGTTATCATAATAACAGTTAAATTAAATTTTTTCTGAATGTTTTTAATCAACTCAAGTATTGCTTTAGTTGTTTTGGGATCTAAGGCTGAAGTAGCTTCATCAGATAATAGAACATCAGGATTATTAGCTAGTGCTCTAGCAATAGCAACTCTCTGTTTCTGTCCACCAGAGAGTTGAGAGGGGTAGTAATCTCTTTTGTCACACAATTCTACCAGTTCTAAAAGCTCGGCAACTCTCTTATCTATATCAGATTTTTTCCAATTGGCTATCTCTAAAGAGAAAGCTATATTTTCTCCCACTGTTCTAGAGGCAAGGAGATTAAAGTGTTGGAAGATCATTCCTATTTTTTTTCTTCTCTCTAGCAATTTATCTTTAGAAAGAGCTGTAATATCTACACCATCTATTATTATTTTTCCATCTGTGGGTTCCTCTAACCTATTTATAAGTCTGATAAGAGATGATTTTCCAGCTCCACTAAGACCTATTATTCCAAAAATATCCCCTGTTTTGATCTCTAAAGAAACATTTTTTACAGCATGATATCCATTGGGATATATTTTATTTATATTCTGTATCTCTATCATTTTTTCCTCCTATAAAAAAATCTCTAATGCCATCAAGGAATTAGAGATTTAATAGACTTTGTACAAGACTAGTTCTATCCATCTGTCTGGAATTAGCACCACACCATTGGGCAGGTTGCTGAAACATCTTTGGGCCAGTCCCTCAGTTTCTCTTGATGGTTATTTCTTATTAGAGTTATGATATAACTTTTTTATAAAAATGTCAATATATTTTTAAAAAATATGGACTATTTTTTTTAAATGCTTTACAATATAAGAAAAGCAAAGGAAATGTGAGATGTTAGAAGGATTAGATATAAAAAAAGATGATATAATTACAATTACGGGAGCTGGTGGAAAGAGTTCTTTGATGCTTTTTTTAGCAAGAGAGTTAGCTCAAATAGGAAGAGTACTAGTAACCACAACTACCAAGATATTTGCTCCAGAGAGAGAAAATTTTGAGGAGTTAATTGTTGAGGGAAAAAAGATAAGAGGAAAGTTTAAAAATATCTGTATCTATGGGAAAGAAATTATAAATGGAAAAATAGAAGGTTTATCTGAAGAGGAGATAATGAATATTAAGGATAATTTTGATTTTGTTCTAATTGAGGGTGATGGAGCAAAGAGAAAAATATTAAAGTCTTGGAATAATTATGAACCTTGTATACCTACGATAACAACAAAAGTAATAGGAGTTGTTAACTTAGATATAGGAGAGATGGAATTAAAAGAGGAGAATATACATAGATTTGAGATATTTAAGGATAATTTTTATAATTTTATAGGAGAGAGAGCAACTGAAAAATTCATTATTGATTATATACAAAAAGGAGAGTTTTTTAAAAATTATTCATCAGGAAAAAAATATATATTTCTTAATGGAATTGATGGGAAGAAATATCTTGAGAAATTTTCACTAGCTTTAAAAATTTGTAATAAATTAAATACTACATATGAATTTATTCTGGGCTCTGTTAAAGAGAAAAATATATTTAAATTTAAATCCACAGATGCTATTATTATGGCTTCAGGTTTTTCAAAGAGAATGGGTGAAGATAAGTTGAAACTCCCTTATAGAGATACTACAATTTTAGGTTATACATTGGATAAATTGAGTAATTTACCATTTTATAATGTCTATGTTTGTGGACGACAGGAGTGGATAAAGAGGATAACAGAGCTATATAATTTTACATATTTAGAGAATTTAAAAGCTAGTTTAGGACAGAGTGAAAGTATAAAATTGGGAATAAAAAATTCTCAAGGAGAGGGAGTAGTTTTTTTTACTGGAGATCAACCATTACTATCAAAGGAGAGTATACTTAAACTTTACTATAATTTTCAAAGATATGGATATATAACCATACCAAAAGTTCAAGGAGAAAATTTTTCACCAGTATTTTTTCCAGAGAGTAAAAAAAACGAATTGTTATCTCTTTCTGGAGATGTAGGAGGAAAAGAGGTTATAAAAAGATCTGCAATGATAGTATATGTTGAATTTTTTAGAAAGATAGAGTTTATGGATATAGATACACCAGAGGAGTATAATGAAATAAAAAATTTCTAATAAATAGTGGAGCAGATAAAAATAA
>JAHHSZ010000057.1 GCA_020024915.1 Fusobacterium sp.
TTAGGACAGTTAGGTGAAGATAATTACTGGATAATTCCTAAAAAAGGTGATACAATTGAAGTTATACCAGGAGCTAATTATGGTGCTTATGTTTGGAGTAAAAATGGAGAAACTGTTGATGTAGCAGAAATTCAAAAACAACTTGTAGATAATCCAGGAGCAGTAGCTAGTATATTACCAGATTTAGAGTTTAGAGTAAATGGAATAAAAACTGGTATGGTATTGGATCTGATACATAATCCAGATTATGTTAAAAAGATATTTGCTGGAGAGAGAGTAAGTGTAGTGACAGATGAGGATTATTACTTAGCCTTAGGAGATAATACCAATGGAAGTTATGACTCAAGAATGTGGGGATTTGTAAAAGAGAGCAGAATTAAAGGAAAGGCATTTGTTAGATTTTGGCCTTTAAATAGAATCTCTTTAGTAAAATAGTGAGGAATTATGAGGTTAGAGTATAAGATAGATATAGAGGTTTTAACCAGATTAGAAAAAATATGTTTTCCAACAAGTGCTTATACAGAGGAACAGTTGTCAAAGATAGTTCAAGAGAGAGAGAGGTACAATATAGTTGGAGTGTCTTCTACACAAAATTTGATTGGATATGTGATTGTCTTTGATAATAGTGAGAGTTTAGAGATAATGAAAATAGCAGTTTTACCTGAATTTAGAAAAAAAGGTATAGGAAAGATTTTGTTAGATGAGATTGAAAAATTAAAAAAAGATATTTTTTTAGAAGTTCGAGAGAGCAATATAGTAGCCAGAGAATTTTATATAAAAAATAGTTTTAAAGAGATAGGCAAGAGAAAAAATTACTATAAGGATAACAATGAAGCAGCTATTATAATGTTAAAAGAAAATAATAAAAACTAATATAAAAGGATGGAAAAAAATGGAAACAAATATTTATTCAAACCCTTTAGCAGAGAGATATAGTTCAAAAGAGATGTTAGAAAACTTTTCACCAAATAAGAAATTTTCTACTTGGAGAAAATTATGGATAGCTTTAGCAGAATCAGAAAAAGAATTAGGTTTAAATATAACTGATGAACAAATTGAAGAGATGAAAGCTAATATTTACAATATAGATTATGAATTAGCAACTAAAAAGGAAGTAGAGTTTAGGCACGATGTTATGGCACACGTTCATACATTTGGAATACAAGCTCCAAAGGCAATGCCTATCATACATCTAGGAGCAACTAGTGCTTTTGTTGGAGATAATACAGATCTTATTCAAATAAAAGATGGATTGGATATTGTAAAGACAAAATTAATAAATGTAATTTCAGAGATGTCAAAATTTGCAATGGAGAATAGAAGTCTACCTACTTTAGGATTTACACATTTCCAAGCAGCACAATTAACAACTGTTGGAAAGAGAGCTACTTTGTGGTTACAGAGTCTATTATTAGATTTAGAAGAGTTAGAGTTTAGAGAAAAAACTTTAAGATTTCGAGGAGTAAAGGGAACAACGGGAACACAAGCAAGTTTTCAAGAGTTATTTAATGGAGATTTTGAAAAGGTAAAAGAATTAGATAGAAGAATTACTGAGAAAATGGGATTTGATAAGAGATTTTTAGTAACAGGACAAACTTATGACAGAAAAGTAGATTCAGAAATTATGAACCTATTGGCTAATATAGCACAATCAGCCCATAAATTTACAAATGATTTGAGACTTTTACAACATTTAAAAGAGATAGAGGAGCCTTTTGAAAAGAGTCAAATAGGATCTTCAGCAATGGCTTATAAAAGAAATCCAATGAGAAGTGAAAGAATATCATCACTTGCTAAGTTTGTAATAGCATTGCAACAAAGTACAGCTATGACAGCTTCAACTCAATGGTTTGAAAGAACTTTAGATGATTCAGCTAACAAAAGATTATCACTACCTCAAGCTTTCTTAGCAGTAGATGCAATCTTAATAATTTGGAAAAACATATTAGATGGACTAGTTATTTATCCAAAAATGATAGAGAAAAGAATAATGGCAGAGTTACCATTTATGTCGACTGAGTATATAATAATGGAGTGTGTAAAAAATGGTGGAGACAGGCAAGAGCTTCATGAAAGAATAAGAGTGCACTCTATGGAAGCAGGTAAAAATGTAAAAGTTGAAGGTAAGGACAACGATTTAATCAACAGAATAATAAATGATAAGTATTTCAACTTAGATAAAGAGAGATTATTAGAGATATTAGCTCCTAAAAATTTCATTGGATTTGCTCCAGAACAAACAAAAGAATTTATAGATATAGAAGTTAGTCCAATCTTAGCAAAATATAAAGATAAACTAGGAATGAAGGCAGCTTTAAGAGTTTAATTATGAAAAAAGATAGAAGAGATATGTATTTGAAGGCTTTAGTACTACTGGCCCTGTATCTTTCTATTGCAGAGAACTTTATACCCAAACCATTTCCTTGGATGAAAATAGGGCTATCAAACATTGCAGTTTTGATAGCTCTTGAAAAATTTGATTCTAAATTTGCTATAGAATTAGTTTTTTTGAGAATAGTCATACAGGGTTTGATGTTAGGCACCATATTTACACCTGGGTTTATAATAAGTTTAACTGCAGGAAGCTTGACAACTATATTTATGATAGGATTATATAAGTTTAGAGATCATCTTTCACTAATAGCAATCAGCTCACTATCAGCTTTTTTACACAATCTATTTCAACTGATAGTGGTGTATTTTTTAATGTTTAGAAATGTATCTCTATATTCAAAATCTATTATGGGTTTTGTATGGATATTTTTGCTTATTGGCGTAGTGGCAGGAATGATAACTGGATTTATTGGTGAAAAACTAAATTTGAGAAGGAGTAATACAAAATGAGAAAATATTTTGGAACTGATGGAATAAGAGGAGAAGCAAATAGAGAGCTAAGTGTAGATATAGCTTTAAGATTGGGGTATGCTTTAGGCTATTATTTAAAAAGAGAAAACCCAGACAAGAAAAAATTAAAAGTTATACTAGGTTGTGATACGAGAGTATCAGGTTATATGTTAAGATCAGCACTTTTAGCTGGATTGACTTCAATGGGAGTGAATGTTGACTTTGTAGGAGTTATCTCAACACCAGCAGTGGCTTATCTAACTAAGGAGAAAGATGCAGATGCAGGTATAATGATATCAGCTTCTCACAATCCAGCTAAGGACAATGGACTAAAAGTTTTTGCAAGTAATGGATATAAATTACCTGATGAAGTTGAGATGGAGATTGAGAGATTGATGGACGATCCAACTATCTTAGAAAATCCAATAGCTGGAGATAAAGTAGGACAGTTTAAATATGCTGAAGATGAGTATTATTCATATAGAGATCATCTACTTTCTTCTGTATCGGGAGACTTTACAGGAATAAAAGTTGTGGTAGATACTGCTAACGGTTCAGCTTACAGAATAGCAAAAGATGTATTTTTAGCTTTAGGAGCAGAGGTTGTACTGATAAATGATGTTCCAAATGGAACAAATATAAACGTAAAATGTGGATCAACTCATCCAGAGATTTTAGCTAAGGTGGTAATAGGTTATGAGGCAGATCTAGGATTAGCATATGATGGGGATGCAGATAGACTTATTGCAGTTGATAGAAGAGGAAATATAATTGACGGAGATAAGATAATAGCAACTCTTGCAATGGGAATGAAGAGAAAAGGAGAGTTAACAGGAGATAGAGTAGTAACTACAGTTATGAGTAATATGGGATTTGAAAGCTACTTAAAAGAGAATGGAATAGAGTTACTAAGAGCTAATGTTGGAGATAGGTATGTTCTTGAGAAGATGCTACAACAGAGTGTGGCTATTGGAGGAGAGCAATCTGGACACATAATACTACTACAATATGCAACAACAGGAGATGGAGTTTTAACTTCTTTAAAATTAGTTGAAGCTTTAAGAGATGAGAAAAAATATTTAGATGAGATGATAAAAGATATAAAAGATTGGCCACAAAAGTTGGTAAATGTTGTTGTAGATAATAAGAAAAAAAATATATGGAACCAAAATAAGAATATAGTGGATTTTATTGCACTAAAAGAGAAAGAGATGGAAGGATTAGGAAGAGTTCTAGTTAGAACATCTGGAACAGAGCCATTAGTAAGAGTAATGGTAGAGGGAAAAGAGACAGCTATGGTAGAGAAGGTTGTAAATGAGATAGCAGATGTTGTAAAAAAAGAATTAGCTTAGTTTAAGGAGAGATAGATGTATAAAGTTTTCTCAAAATTATATGATAAATTTATGGAATTTTCAGATTATGGTGCTTGGGAAAAACAAGTTGAAGAGCTTATTGAAAAAGGAAGTCCAGATGGAAAAAGATTACTAGATATTGGTTGTGGAACTGGAGAACTTCTTTTGAGAATGACCAAAAACTACCAGTGTGATGGTATGGATATCTCTGAAGAGATGTTGAAGATAGCACAGAAAAAACTGAAACATAGAGAGGTAAAACTATTTTTAGGTGACATGGTGGAGTTCGATACAGGATATAGATATGATATAATGGTTTCACTTTTTGATACTGTTAATCATCTAGTTTCACTTGAGGAGTTAGAGGAGCACTTTAAAAGTGTTAAAAACTCATTGAACTCAAATGGTATCTATATATTTGATGTTGTAGATAGAGAGTTCATGGAAACAATGTTTCCAGGAGGAGTATTTGTAGATAATAGAAAA
This sequence comes from Fusobacterium sp., assembly GCA_020024915.1. GTDB lineage: Bacteria > Fusobacteriota > Fusobacteriia > Fusobacteriales > Fusobacteriaceae > Fusobacterium_A. The sequence goes on from JAHHSZ010000057.1 coordinate 4,683, forward strand.
GAGATAACTTGTATTTGGGAACATGGGATAGAAGATGGGATTGATTATATTGATGCAACATACTTTTTAAAAAATTCTCATGGTAGTTGGGAGAGATTTAAAGAGTCTTATGCAAAAAAGATATTTACCCATACAGAGATAGAGAAATGTGCTATTAAAGCTGGTTTAAAAATGATAACAAAAGTGATAAATGATAAGATAGCAGGAAAAAGATCTGTATATTTATTAAAAAAATAAAAATTATTTATTATATGATAATAAATAATTTTAGTAAAAAACTATAATAAGTTTGACTATTTTTGTTTTGTATTATAAAATTGTATAGCAAAGAGATGTGAATGTGTATGAAATATATCAAATGGATGACAAAAGATATTCTATATGCGTTATCTTTATTAAGTTATTTAGGTTTTTTAATGGTAGGGAATATACTGTTGTATATAGGAATATATAAGTTAATAGAGAGATTTTTTATTAAAAGCACAACTCTATTTGTAATTCTTATTACAGTTGGAGTTATAAGTGGATTTTATAATGTATATATGACAATAATGAGAAAATAAGGTGATTAAGTGGACAAAGTAAAAATTTTATTTAAAAGAACCTGGATTACAGCTTTAGCTATATTAGTCTATGGAGTGATAGTAGGGAGCAAAGAGGTATATTTAGGGATGTTCTCAGGAGCAGTAGTGTCTATTTTAGGACTTTATTTGTTATGTCTAGATGTAAAAAAAATAGTTGCAACACAACAGGGATCATATAAAAGAGGTATATTGGGTTATTTACAGAGATACCTTATATATGGGATTTACTTGGGAGTGATGGGTAAATTTTTTGGCCTATCAATGATAATATGTTCGGGACTAGGGCTTCTCAATGTGAAAGGTAATATCTTATTGATGGCTCTTTCTGATAAAGTTTTAAAAATAAGGGATAAAAACCTAAAATAAAACAGAAAGGAGGGTTTAATCGGCAATGAACAAACTAAAAACATTTATTCCAATAGTCATAATAGCAGTAATTGGAGGAATAGTAAGAAAGCTTAGCTTTATAGAGTTTCAGATACCCCCTTTGGTAGAAGGACCTAAGGTAGTTTTCTTTATACCATTACCAGAGTTTCTTCAGAAGATGCCTTTTGCAATGGAATTGGCAAATGGAGGATATGGGTTACCAGTAACAATAACTGTAGTTACTACTTGGTTTTTAATATTTTTTATGTTTATGTTATTTAGAATTGGAACTAGCAAGCTAGAGATAATTCCTGGAAAATTACAACTTATTTTAGAGAGCATCTATGCTTTCTTAGATGGAGTAGTAGAGCAGATGATGGGTTCTTGGAAGAAAAAATATCTATCATATATAGGACCATTATTTCTATTTATATTTACATCAAATATAATAAGCTTTTTCCCAATTCCTTGGTTTTCTTTAAATGATGGACATATTAGTTTTGCACCAGCTTTTAGAACACCAACTTCAGATTTGAATACTACAGTTGGACTAGCACTTTTAACAACATTTATGTTCTTAAAAGCAAGTATAAAATCTAATGGAGTTTTAGGATATTTTAAAGGTTTCTTAGCACCAATTCCAATAATGTTACCATTAAATATAGTTGGTGAATTTGCAAAACCAGTAAATATATCAGTTAGACTTTTCGGTAATGCCTTTGCAGGTGGAGTAATAATGGGTCTTCTATATATGGGAGCTCCAGCAGTAGTGCCAGCAGCATTACACTTATATTTTGATTTATTCTCAGGACTTGTACAAAGTTTTGTATTTATAATGTTAAGTATGGTATATATTCAAGGTTCTTTAGGGGATAGTGAATATACAGAATAATAAAGTTTTTTAAAATCAGGAGGTATAGAAATGGATCAAATGTTATTAGCAAAAACAATAGTATTAGCAGCATCAGCAGTAGGTGTAGGATGTGCAATGATAGCTGGATTAGGACCAGGAATTGGAGAAGGTTATGCAGCAGGTAAAGCTGTTGAATCAGTAGCAAGACAACCTGAAGCAAAAGGAGATATAATCTCTACAATGATCTTAGGACAAGCAGTATCTGAGTCAACAGGTATCTACTCACTAGTTGTATCACTAATATTAATGTATGCAAATCCTTTCATTGGATTATTAGGATAATCCTTTAATCAGTAAAGAAAAAAGAACTGATTATCATTTGGAAAGGAGGTAGAAAATTTGGCGACAACAACAATGCCGGTAGTATCAGTAGATATAAATATGTTCTGGCAGATAATAAACTTTTTTATACTTGTTTTTGTATTTAACAAGTATTTCAAAAAACCTTTAGGTAAAATGTTAGACAGTAGAAAAGAAAAGATAACTAGCGATTTAAGAGAAGCTGAGGAAAATAAAAAAGCAGCATTAAAACTTCAAAAAGAATCTGAAGATATTTTAAGAAAAGCTAAAATCGAAGCAAATGAGATATTAAAAACAGCTGAAAAGAAAGCTGATGAGAGAAGAGAAGATATATTGAGTGAGGCAAAAACTCAAAGAGAAAAAATATTAAAAACTGCAGAGATGGAAGCTCTTAAGATAAAAACAGATGCTAAAGAGATGTTACAAGAAGAAGTTAAAGTTCTTGCAATTCAATTAGCAGAAAAGCTTATTGAAGAGAGAATAAATCCAAAAATCGAGTCTACCTTAATAGATGAGTTTATAGAAGAGGTAGGGGAAGAGAAATGATAGCTAACCAAGTAGGAAGAAGATATGCTGAAGCTATTTATGAAATCGCAGTTTCTACTGATAAAGTAAAAGAGGTATATGAAGCATTAAATCAGATGATGGAGCTTTATAAAAATGATAATGATTTTAAAACTTTTATAACTCACCCTCTAATAGAGTTAGATGAGAAAAAGAAAATTTTAAAAGAGATGTTCAAAAATTCTGGTGAAACAATCCAAAATATAGTTTTTTATATTTTAGATAAAAAAAGGATGGAGAACATAAGAAATATAACAGCAGAATACTTAAAAATATACTATGAGAAAAATAAAATTCTTGATGTAGAAGCTATATTTGCTGTTGAGCCTACTGAAGCTCAAAAGGTTAAATTGATAGAAAAATTAGAAAAGAAAACTGATAAAAAAATTAAACTAGTTACTAAAGTGGATAGAGCTATTTTAGGAGGAGGTATCATAAGAATAGGTGATACTGTAATCGATGGATCTATACGTAAAGAATTAGAAAATATTAAAAAGAAATAATGATTTGTAACAGGAGGTGTAAATCAGTTGAACATTAGACCAGAAGAGATTAGCAGCATAATAAAAAATGAGATTGAGAACTATAAAAAAAGTCTTGATATAAAAACTTCAGGTTCAGTGTTAGAGGTAGGAGACGGTATTGCTAGAATCTATGGATTAAGCAGTGCAATGTCAGGAGAACTTCTAGAATTCCCTCATGGAGTTATGGGAATGGCACTTAACTTGGAAGAGGATAACGTTGGAGCCGTTATTCTAGGAGACTTCTCTCTTATAAAAGAGGGAGATGAAGTCAAAGCTACTGGAAGAGTTGTTTCAGTTCCAGCTGGGGAAACTATGCTAGGAAGAGTAGTTAATGCCCTTGGAGAACCAATTGATGGAAAAGGTGAAATAAAACCTGAAAAATACATGGAGATCGAGAGAAAAGCCTCAGGAATTATCTCGAGAAAACCTGTATCAGAGCCACTACAAACAGGAATTAAATCTATAGACGGAATGGTACCTATTGGTAGAGGACAAAGGGAATTAATTATCGGAGATAGACAAACAGGAAAGACAGCTATAGCTATTGATGCTATTATCAACCAAAAAGGAACAGGAGTAAAGTGTATTTATGTTGCTATTGGACAAAAGAGATCAACTGTAGCACAAATTTATAAGAAATTAGAAGATGCAGGGGCAATGGAGTATACCACTATCGTTGCTGCAACAGCTTCTGAAGCTGCACCATTACAGTATATGGCACCATACTCAGGAGTAGCTATGGGAGAGTACTTTATGGATAAGGGAGAGCACGTATTAATAATATATGATGATCTTTCTAAACATGCAGTTGCTTATAGAGAGATGTCACTACTACTTAAAAGACCACCTGGAAGAGAAGCTTATCCAGGAGACGTATTCTACTTACACTCAAGATTACTAGAGAGAGCAGCAAAATTATCAGATAAATTAGGTGGAGGATCAATTACTGCCCTTCCTATAATTGAAACACAAGCTGGGGACGTATCAGCATATATTCCTACAAACGTAATTTCAATTACAGACGGACAGATATTCCTAGACTCACAATTGTTCAACTCAGGATTTAGACCAGCTATTAACGCAGGTATTTCAGTTTCAAGAGTTGGAGGATCAGCTCAAATAAAAGCTATGAAACAAGTTGCTGCAAAAGTAAAACTTGAATTAGCACAATACAATGAGTTATTAACATTTGCTCAATTTGGATCAGATCTAGATAAAGCAACAAAAGCTCAATTAGAGAGAGGTCACAGAATAATGGAGATCTTAAAACAAGCTCAATACAAACCATATGTTGTAGAAGAGCAAGTAGTAGCTTTCTTTGCTTTAATCAATGGATTCTTAGATAGCATTGAACTAGATAAAGTTAGAAGATTTGAATCAGAATTAATAACTGAACTAAGAAATACAACAGGTATTTTAGATGAAATTAGAGAGAAAAAAGCCCTTGATAAAGAGCTTGAAGCTAAATTAGGAGATGCTATCGAAGCATTCAAAAAGAATTTTAATTAGAAAGAGGTGAGAAAATGGCTGGAGCTAAAGAGATAAGAAATAGAATAAAGAGTGTTCAGTCTACTCACCAAATTACTAAAGCTATGGAGATAGTTTCCACTACAAAATTTAAAAGATTTTCAGCTCTAGTTGTGAAATCTAGACCTTTTGCTGAAAGTATCCAAACTATACTTTCAAATATAGCAGCAGGGATAAAAAGTGAAAGACACCCTCTTTTTGATGGAAGAGAAGAGGTAAAAAAAATAGGTGTGATAGTTATGACTTCTGATACAGGACTTTGTGGAAGTTTTAACCACACAACTTTAAAAGAGTTAGAAAAGATAAGACAATCAAATAGTGGAAAAGAAGTTTCAGTAATTGCTATCGGAAAAAAATCTAGAGATTATTGTACTAAGAGAAATTATGATTTAAAAGCTAGTTATGTACAATTAATTCCTGAGACAATGGGAAAAAAAGCACAGGAGATTAGTGAAAATATTGTAGAGTATTACTATGAAAATATTTTTGATGAAGTGTATGTAATCTATAATAAATTTATATCAGCTCTTAGAAGTGACTTAACAGTTAAAAGACTTATTCCAATAGAGAGAGTAGAAGCTAAAGAAAATACTTCATATATTTTTGAACCAGATGCAGAGACTATATTATCTGTACTTCTTCCAAAATATTTAAATGTTGAGATCTATCAAGCATTACTAAACAATGCTGCAAGTGAGCATTCTGCTAGAAAAAATTCAATGAAAAGTGCTACTGAAAACGCAGAAGAGATGATAACAATGCTTAATTTGAAGTATAACAGAGAGAGACAAGCTGCAATTACACAAGAGATCACAGAGATTGTTGGAGGAGCAGCAGCTTTAAATTAAAGATTAGGAGGCAATAGAGTGGAAAACAAAGGAACTATAACTCAGATTATTAGTGCTGTTGTAGACGTTGCTTTTAAAGATAAATTGCCTAATATATATAATGCCTTAAAAGTTAAGGTTGATGATAAAGAGCTAGTACTAGAAGTACAACAGCATTTAGGTAATAATGTAATAAGAGCAGTAGCAATGGATTCTACTGATGGACTACAAAGAGGTATGGAAGTAATAGATACTGGAGCTCCAATAAAAGTTCCAGTAGGAAAAGCAGTATTAGGAAGAATATTAAATGTTTTAGGGCAACCAGTTGACGATAATGGACCTGTAGAAACAGAAGAGTATCTACCAATACATAGAGAGGCTCCAAGTTTTGAAGAGCAAGAGACAGAAACAGAGATTTTTGAAACAGGAATCAAAGTAATAGACCTTTTAGCACCGTATATTAAAGGGGGAAAAATAGGACTATTTGGAGGAGCTGGAGTAGGAAAAACAGTTCTTATTATGGAGCTTATTAATAACATAGCTAAGGGACATGGAGGACTTTCTGTATTCGCTGGAGTAGGAGAGAGAACAAGAGAGGGAAGAGACCTTTATGATGAGATGACTGAATCAGGAGTTTTATCAAAAACATCTCTAGTTTATGGACAGATGAATGAGCCACCTGGAGCAAGACTTAGAGTTGCTCTTACTGGACTAACAGTAGCAGAGAACTTTAGAGATAAAGAGGGACAAGACGTTCTACTATTTATAGATAATATATTCAGATTTACACAAGCAGGATCTGAAGTATCAGCTCTATTAGGAAGAATGCCTTCTGCAGTTGGATATCAACCAAACTTAGCTACAGAGATGGGAGCTTTACAAGAGAGAATTACATCTACAAAATCTGGATCAATCACATCAGTTCAAGCTGTATACGTACCAGCTGACGACTTAACTGACCCAGCACCAGCAACTACATTCTCACACTTAGATGCTACAACAGTTTTATCAAGACAGATAGCATCACTTGGAATCTATCCAGCTGTTGACCCATTAGATTCAACATCTAAAGCTCTATCAGCAGATATAGTGGGAACAGAGCACTATAACGTTGCTAGAGAAGTTCAAGAAGTATTACAAAGATATAAAGAACTTCAAGATATTATTGCTATCTTAGGTATGGACG
>JAHHSZ010000058.1 GCA_020024915.1 Fusobacterium sp.
ATGACGAAGAGGAATATAATTTTATGAGCAGATTTATTATAAAGAATACAGATAGTTATGGAGAAAAGAGTTTTGAAAAGGTTGAGGGAACTCTATCTCAAGAGAATGGGCAACTGATATATAGATATAACAGTAGACTTGGAGAGTGTGAGTTAATAGTAAGTCCAAGAAGGGTTATCATATCTAGAAAGGGAGAGGTATCTGCTATTATAGATGTGAATTTAGATAGAGTGACAGAATTTAACTACGTTACTAAAGAGATAAGAAAGCTGTTTAAAATACAAGGAGAGAAAATAGAAGTAGATGAGATGAACTCTATTATAGAATTTTCTTATAAGATCTTTGAAGGGGACGAAGAGTTAAATAGAATAACTATAGGAATAAAGAATTATTGATGGAGGAAAGAGATGAAAAACTATATTTTTCTAAGTTTAGTACTACTTTTAAGTAGTTGTAGTAATTTAGATAACCTAAAAGGAAGTTTATCAGAGAGCAGTATAGAAAAACCGTGGAATAATGGAAGTGAACTGAAAGCACAGAGTATCATATTAAATAGTTCAGCACCTTCAGGAATATTAAGTGATATATCAACAAGTCTAAAAAGAGGTTATGTAAGAGAGTATAATTCCACATATAGAAATAATTATGAAGTATATGTAGGGGATTATGTCTCTATACCTTTAGGAATAGGTGAGGATAGTTATAATGTTCTTTATTCACCATTAGGTGCATCATATGAGATGGAGATAAAAGACGGAAAATTATTTTTCAGAGGGATATATCAGGGGAATTATGAGGTAAATATCTATTCTGGAGGTTCATTTAGTAGAAAGATAGCTATTCAAAATAAATTAAAATATGAGTTCACAGAACAGAATAATTATGATGTTATTTTACAAGAGTATAAAGCAGGAAATTTAAGAGGATTAAGTGATAGTATAGCTGTACACAGAATAGCATTCCCTAATAGTTTTAGAGATAAGGAGCTCTCTTTTATGCTAATTGAATTGGCAGGAAAAGATGGAAATGCTAAGATTATTAAAGATGAGATAGACTTTTTGCAGAGATATACAAAGTTAGATGAGTATGATAAATTAAATATAGTCAACTCATTGAAGATGGTTCAGGATAAAAACTTCATAATAAGTTCAGCTCTACTTGAGTATAAGAGATCAGCAACAAATTTAAACCAAGAGATAGCTGGATTAATTATGAATAAGAATAAAAATACACAGGAAGAGATAGTGTTTTTAGAAAAAATGTATGAAACTACTCCAGATGAGACAATGGGGAATTTTATAGGAAACTGGTATATAAAAAATGGAAACCCTATAAAGGGAGCTAGCTACTTAAACAATGGTGGAGAGAATCCTATTGATATGGGGAATCTGAATCCTGAAATAAAGGAGACTAAAGTTGAGGAGAATGCACCTGTTGATTTAGAAGCACAAAATTATACTCAATATTTAACTTTTTTTGAAGATGGAAAGAAAAAATTTAACAAAGATAATTATGTAGAGGCTATTATTTATTTTGAAAAAGCTTTAGGATTAAATAGAGAGTATATTGAACAAAAAGACATATATTTCTATATGGGAGAGAGTTATTTCAAAACAGGTAACTATTCAGAATCTGTAAATTATTTCAAAAAATCTCTAAATTTAGAAAAAAATGATGAAAAAAAAGCAGAAATATATTATAATATAGGAATAGCGTATGATAAACTTGGAGATAAGGAGCAAGCTGTAAACTATCTAACATATATAAGACAAAATTATAAGAGTTCATCTTGGAGTGTAAAAGCTAGTCTATATCTTTTACAGCAAATGCAGCAATATCCAACAAAATAAGCATATTAAACAACTTAAATAGATAGAGAAGGAGAGAATACCTATGGATAGATATTTTGATAGGATCGCCAATGACAGTCTTGTCATGGAGAAATGGAAAAGAGTTGAAGAGTTAAAAGAGATGGGGATAAAGCCATTCGGAGAGAAGTTTGATAAGAAAAATATGATAGGGGAGATTTTAACTCATACTCCAGAAGAGGAGTTAACATTCAAAACTGCTGGAAGAATAATGGCATATAGAGGAAAAGGTAAGACAGCTTTTGTTCATATAGAGGATATAAGTGGAAGAATTCAAGTTTACCTAAGACAAGATGAATTAGGAGAGAAAAACTATGAGCTTGTTAAAAAGATAGGTGTAGGAGATATCATAGGAGTAGAGGGAAAACTTTTCCTTACTTCAACAGGTGAGTTAACTATAAGAGTTAGTGTTGTAACTCTATTATGTAAAAATATTAGAGCATTACCTGAGAAGTTTCATGGACTTACAGATATAGAGACTAGATATAGAAAAAGATATGTAGATCTTATAATGAATAAAGATGTAAGAGATACATTCATAAAAAGAACAAAAATTATATCAGGAATTAGAAGAATATTAGATGGGAAAGGTTTCTTGGAAGTAGAAACTCCATTGATGCACCCTATTTTAGGGGGAGCAGCAGCAAGACCTTTTATAACACATCACAACACACTAGATGTAGATTTATATATGAGAATTGCCCCAGAGTTATATTTAAAGAGATTGATTGTTGGTGGAATGGAAAAGGTATATGAATTAGGAAGAAACTTCAGAAATGAAGGTATGAGTACAAGACACAATCCAGAGTTTACAATGATAGAGATGTATCAATCATATGCTGATTACAGAGATATGATGGACTTAGCTGAAGAAATCATAAGCACATTAGCTAAAGAGGTTTTAGGAACTTCAACTATCACTTATAATGGGAAAGAGATTGTATTGGAAAACTTTAAGAGGGTTCATATGGTGGATTTAGTAAAAGAGGTAACAGGAGTTAACTTCTGGGATAGAAGTATAACATTTGAAGAGGCAAAGATTCTTGCAAAACAACACCATGTAGAAGTGCCAGATCATATGAATACTGTAGGACATATAATAAACCAGTTCTTTGAGGAGAAGTGCGAAGAGACAATAGTACAACCTACTTTTGTTTTTGGACACCCAGTTGAGATTTCCCCTCTTGCTAAGAGAAATGAAGAGGATCCAAGATTCACAGATAGATTTGAGTTATTTATAGATGCTAGAGAGTATGCTAATGCTTTTTCTGAATTACAAGATCCAGCAGATCAAAGAGGAAGATTTGAAGCTCAGGTAGAAGAGGCTGAAAGAGGAAATGATGAAGCAACTCCAGTAATTGATGATGACTTTGTAGAGGCATTAGAGTATGGATTACCACCTACAGGAGGGATGGGAATAGGAATAGATAGACTTATCATGTTATTAACTAACTCTGAGTCTATAAGAGATGTATTATATTTCCCTCAAATGAAATCAAGAGACTAGATTTACTATTTACGTGAACTAAACTGAATAGAATAAATATAGTTTTAAAAGGAGGATATTTTACTTTAAGTAAAATTTTCTCCTTTAAATTTTTTAGCAATATTTAAGGAGCAGAAGATGTTAAGAGAATTTTTACTGATTTTTATCATAAATTACATGGGTGTTGTTTTATCAGAAGTATTACATCTCCCAATTCCAGGAGCTATAAGTGGAATGTTACTTCTTTTTTTGTTACTTTATTTTAAATTTTTAAAACTTTCAAATATAGAAAAAGCAGGAAATTTCATGCTTTTAAATATGACAATATTTTTTCTTCCACCAGCTGTAAGCTTATTAGAAAATATGTATTTACTTAAAACTGGATTTTTAAAAATATTATTTTTAGTAGTATTTACAACAGTGATAACAATGATAACAACCGGAATTACAGTACAGTATTTAATAGAAAAAGGAGAGAAAAAATAATGCAAGATATAGTTAACAATCCATTATTTGGAGTAATAATAAGTTTAGTAGCTTTTGAGATAGGGAGGAAAATCTTCCAAAAAACAAAATTGGCAATTTTTAACCCACTTTTAATAGCAACATTGATTGTTATGGGAGTTTTAAATTTTTTTCATATAAGTGTTAAAGATTATATGTTAGGTGGAAACTTGATAGTGTTCTTTTTAGCTCCAGCTACTGTTGTTTTGGCTATTCCACTATATCAGAAAATAGCTCTTTTAAAAAAATATTGGGTACCAATAATCAGTGGAGGGATAGTAGGAGCAGTAGTTGCCATAGTTTCAGTTGTAGTATTGGGTAAACTCTTAGGAATAGATCATAAACTTTTGGTATCATTTATGCCAAAGTCAATAACTACTCCAATAGGGATAGAACTTTCAAAGATGTTGGGAGGGATTCCCTCTATTACAGTTTTTGCAATAGTTATAACAGGAATAACAGGAAATGTAACAGCACCATTTATTTATTCTATATTTAAAATAGAACATCCAATAGCAAAGGGATTAGGCTTGGGAGTATCCAGTCATGCTGTAGGAACAAGTAGAGCTATTGAGATGGGAGAGATAGAGGGAGCTATGAGTGCTCTAGCTATCATAATAGCTGGGATACTTACAATTATACTAGCTCCACTTATAAATATTTTTGTTTAAAATTTTATATTCATAATGATATTTTCATCTAAATCCTTGATAGTAAAAGTTTCTTCATCAAGTATAGCAAAACTATTTTTACTACTGTTTTTTGGTAGAGATATAGAACCAGGATTGAAAAAGTATCTATTTTCAATTTTTTCAACCATTGGAATGTGAAAATGACCATATAGTAAGATATCTCCTTCACTCATAGGAAGGGGTTTTTCTTTATTATAGATATGTCCGTGAGTTATATAAACTCTCTTTTCTCCAAGATAAAGAAGGGCATAGTCACTCATAATAGGATAATCTAAAACCATTTGATCCACCTCACTGTCACAGTTTCCTCTCACAGCAATAATCTTATCTTTATAACCATTTAATATTTGAATAACATCTTTTGGAGAGTAATCCTTAGGTAGAGGGTTTCTAGGTCCGTGGTAGAGTTCATCTCCTAAAATAACCAACTTATCATAATCTCCCTTTTTAAAAATTTCCATAACTTTTTCTAAATAATATAGTGAACCATGAATATCAGATATAACAAATAACTTCAAAATTTCCCCTCCAATTACACTTTTTATAAATATTATATATAGAATATGATGATAAGTCAACTTGTGTGATAGGTGATCTCATAAATAAAAGTGTTGCTTTTTGTCAAATAAATAAATATAATATACATGAGTTAATGAGTCAAGAATTATTTAAAAGATAAATTTACTCAAATTTTAGCAATAAAAGGAGATTTATGATGAAGAGAGTTTTATGCAGTATATTTTTAATTTTGACCATTACAACTATTTTTGTAGGGTGTAGCAGTAAGAAAGATAAAGATACATTAGTAGTGGGAATGGAGTTGGCATATCCACCATTTGAAACAAAGGACCAAGTTGGGAATCCAGCAGGAATAAGTGTTGATTTCATAAGAGAATTTGGAAAATTTATAGGTAAGAATATAAAGATTGAGAATATTGCTTGGGATGGATTAATACCCTCACTTCAAACTAAAAAAGTAGATATGGTTATCTCCTCTATGACAATAACAGATGAAAGAAAAGGAATAGTTGATTTTTCTAATCCATATGCTAACTCTTTATTGGGAATGTTGGTAAATAGAGATGGGAAGGTAAAAACTGTAGAAGATCTGAATAAGAGTGGTGCAGTTATAGCTGTAAAAACAGGATCTACAGGCTTTCTATATGCTAAAAAGTATTTGAAAGATGCTCAAATAAGATCATTTCCAGATGAGAGTGCTTGTGTGACAGAGGTAGTTCAAGGTAAAGCTGATGTTTTTCTATATGATCAATTGACTATATATAGAAATTGGCAAAAGAATAAAGAGGTTACAGAAGCTATATTTATACCATTTCAAGAAGCTGAAAAATGGGGAGTGGCTTTTCCTAAAGGGAATGAAGAGTTAGTTACAAAAATGAATGAGTTTATAGAGAAATTCTATTCAAGTGGAGGATTTGAAAAATTATCAGAAAAATATCTACTTGATGAGAGAAAAGCTTTTAAAGAGTTAGGATTCCAGTGGTTCTTTGATTTAAAGAATGGTGAAAATGATGCTTAGAGGAGTTTTTTTTAGTAATGAAAAAAAGAAAGACTCATTAATAAAAATTGGAGTAAATATTTTAATTTTAATTGGATTTATTGGAGTAGGACTCTATTATTCATTAAAAAAAATAGGACTAGGGTTAGATTTTAGTTTTGTGAAACAGTTTCAAGGGAGAATTTTAGATGGGTTTTTACTAACTTTTTATATAAGTATAAGTAGTTTTGTATTAAGTTCCCTAATAGGAGTAATAGTTTTTCTATTTCAGAGAAGTAATCTTATTATATTGAGATATTTTAGTTTGTTATATGTAAAATTTATCAGAGGAACTCCATTAATTATGCAGATCTATCTATTTTTCTACATAATAGGTAGTGCTTGGGGAATTGACAACCGTTTTGTAGCAGGAGTTCTAATTTTATCTATTTTTGAAGGGGCATATATAGCTGAAATCTTAAGAGGAAGCTTTGAGTCCATTGACAAAAATCAGATTGAAATTGCTAGATCAATAGGCTATACTCAAAAACAGACAATAAAATTTGTAATTCTTCCCCAATTGATAGTTCAAACTATTCCAGCTTTAACAGGACAGTTTGCTTCAATAATAAAGGATTCCTCTCTGCTTTCTATAATAGCTATAATAGAGTTAACTCAAACTATGAGAGAGATATCTTCATTGAACTTTAAACTCTTTGAATGTTATATTTTATTAGGAGTTCTATACTTAGTACTTACTTTACCTCTTTCATATATTAGTGAAAAATTAGAAAGGAGATTTAAGTATGAGAATTAAATTGCAAAATATCTCTAAAAAATTTTTAGATAGTGATATAGTTTTAAATAAAATTAATTTTGATGATGATGTGAAATCATTAGCCATAATAGGGCCATCAGGTGGAGGAAAATCAACGCTTTTAAAAATTATAGCAGGATTGGTAATTCCGTCAGAGGGAAAGATAGAGATTGATGGAAAAGTCTTGGATTTTAATGAGAATGAGCTTTTGGAGTACAGGAGATCTATAGGTTTTATATTTCAGCAAGAGGGGTTATTTAAACATATGACAGTCTTAGAAAACATTGTAAATCCACTTGTAAATGTACACGGGTATGAGTTGAAGGAAGCTGAAGAATTAGCTTTGAAATATCTTGAGAGATTTGGATTAGAAAATGAAGTAAATAAAAGACCAGCAGAGCTCTCTGGAGGACAAAAACAGAGGATAAGCATTATAAGAGCAATAACTTTTAAACCAAGATTTCTACTTTTTGATGAACCTACTTCAGCTTTGGATCCCGAGTATACAGTGGAAGTTTTAGATGTAATTAAGGAGCTAAAGAGAGAAGGAATAGATTTTATAATAGTAACACATGAGATGGGCTTTGCAAGACATGCTTGTGATAAGGTTTGTTTCCTTTACAATGGAGAGCTTTTGGAGTATGGTGAAAGCTCTAAAATCTTTACTAACCCAGCTACATCAGAATTAAAAAGATTTTTAAGTAAGCTACTTGAATGGAATATTTAAAATTGTTTAAATATAAAAAGTTGATTAACTTTAGTTGATAAACTAAGGTCAATCAACTTTTTTATAAGATTTTTGAATGAAATTATTGATTAAATAGTCTTATTTAGATTATTATTTAATAAAGCCACCAAGTTTAGGAAGATACATTGAAATTGCTGGAATATATGTAACTAGCATTAAAACCAATATTATCACTCCATAGTATTTTATTAATTGTCCCATTACATCTTCCATTTTTAATTTTCCAACTTTTACACCAACGAATAAAGTATTTCCTACTGGTGGAGTTATATTTCCAATACATAAGTTGAAAACTATTATTATTCCAAAGTGTACTGGGTTCATTCCAAAAGATTTTACTATTGGTAAAAAGATTGGAGTAAAAATCAGTATTGCAGGAGTTACATCCATAAAAGTTCCTATGAATAATAGCAGTAAGTTCATCAATAATAAAATCAAGTATTTATTACTTGTTAAACTTAATATAAAATTAGATATTGCCTGAGGAACACCTGTAAAAGCCATTACCCAAGACATAATAGTTGACACACCAATTAAGAATACAATTATACCAGTCATCTTAGCACTTTCAGCAAAAATAGATACTAGTTGTTTGAATGTAATACTTCTGTAAAATAGCACTGATAAAAGTAGAGTGTAAACAACTGCAACAATTGACCCTTCTGTAGGAGTAAATATACCTTTAACTATTCCTCCAATAACTATTATTATCAAAGCTAAAGATGGTAAAGCATCTATAAAAGTAGCTAAAACAACTTTTAGTTTAAAATTATTTGATCCCTTCATTCCTTTAGACTTACATAAATATAAAGTTAAAATCATACAACCTAATCCCCATAAAATTCCAGGAATATATCCTGCCATAAATAATGCAGCTACTGATGTTCCACCACTAACTAAAGAATAAACTATTAAAGAGTTTGATGGTGGAATTAAAAGTCCTGTTGGAGCACTTGCTATATTTACTGTAGCACCTAATTTTTTATCATACCCTTCTTCCTCTTCCATTGGAAGTAAAATTCCTCCCATTGCAGCACAAGCAGCTGTAGCTGATCCAGATATTGCTCCAAACATCATATTTGCCAAGACATTTGTCTGCATCAGAGATCCTGGTATTCTTCCTGTTAAAGATTGAGCAAAAGCTACTAGTTTTTTAGCTATTCCCCCTTGATTCATTATATTTCCTGCTAAAATGAAAAATGGAATAGCAATCAAAGTAAAGTTGGATATCCCTGAAAAAATTCTTTGAGCTCCTGTTACCAAAGTATTGTCAAATGCAAGTGATGGAAGTATAGCTAAAATAGAAGACATCCCTATACTTATAGCAATTGGAAATCCTAATAATAAAGTTACTATCAAGACAACAAACATTATTAAAGCTGTAGTAAATACCATTTTATTATACCCCCTCTTTTAGTTCTTTTAACAAATTATTTATATTTAAAATACTATATATTGAAGTTATTACTCCACAAGTTGGTAATACAGAATATACATATCCCATTGATACTCTTAAAGCTGGGGATATTTGTGTCATAGTTAATTCTGTTATTGCTTTTCCACCACAAACTAACACACCAAATGCAAAGAGAAAAATAAATATTTCACACAAAATAGAAATATATATTTGAATTTTTTTGTCAAATTTTTCTATAAAAAATACCATACGCATATGATCTTTTTTTCCAAAAACATATGAAGCTGCAAACATTGACATCCAAGCAAAAGAGTAAGATATGAGTTCTTCTGAAATTGTACTAGGATCTTTAAAAATATATCTTGCAGATATTTGATAAGTTCCTACTACTGTCATAAACATAAATAATACAACACAAATAAAAAGAATTAACTTATCTAAACTATTCCTTAATTTTTCCATTATTTTACCTCCTCCTTCATTTGTTTTCCTATATTTTGTATTTTTTCATAAATAGGTTTTAATTTAGGAGTTTTATTTAGAACTTCTTGGTGAAGAGGTAAAACTTTTTCTTTAAATAAAGCTACTTCTGGATAAATAAATTCAACATTCATATCATTTTCAGCATATATCTTAGCTTTCTTTACTGAATCTTCCCAAGCTTCTCTTTGTACTTTTGAAATTAAAACAAATCCTTCATTAAATATTTTTCTTTCCTCAGGAGAAAGACCATTTAAAAATTTTAAATTTCCTATTAATATATCAGGAACCATTTGATGCATATCATATGAATAGAATTTAGCAACTTCCCCATGTTTATTACTTGTTAATGCTAGTTCATTATTTTCAGCACCATCTATAACATTTTGCTGTAAAGCTGTATAAACTTCTCCAAATCCCATTGGAGTCGCAGCACCACCAAATAACTCCATCATTCTTATATTAGAGGCACTTTGTTGTACTCTTATTTTTAATCCCTTTAAATCAGCTGGAGTTTTTATTGGTCTTTTTACTGTATAAAAATTTCTAGTTCCAGCATCTAGCCAAGTTACTGCTTCAAATCCAGACTTTTCAGTTGCAGTAAATATTGGTTCAATTAACTCTTTATTATCCATTACAGTGTGATAGTGTTCTGGACTATCAAACAGATATGGGAGATTAAATATTTGATAAATATTATCAAAGCTCTCTAAAATAGCATTACTTGCTACTGCAAAATCTATTGCCCCTGTTTGTGTTAATTCCACTGTGTTTACTTGTGAACCCAATAATTCATTTGGAAATATTTGTACATCATACTTATCTCCAAGTTTACTTTCAATAAATTCTTCAAAAGCTAGTAATCCTATATTTGTTGGGTGATCTTGTGCTTGATTGTGTGAAATTCTTATTATTCTTTTATTTTGCTCTTTTCCACATGCTGTTAATACTAAAGTACACATTGTTAGTAATATCAAACTTAGATATGATTTTACTTTTTTCATGTTTTCCCTCCTAATTTACCTTAAATATTTTTCTAAAGTATTATTTACTGCTCCTGGTCCTGCCAACATTTCCACAAAATATTCTTCTATTAATTTAGCTAATCCAATTTTTTCCAAATCAACACCAAAAATCATTTTATTTTTTAAAACTTCTCTTAATTGTCCTTTATATGTTTCTGGTTTTCCAAATTCTATTCCTGATAATTTTTCTTGTAACATTCCTAACATTGGATCAGGACTGATACTTCTTTTATTTCCATTATCATCTATTCCTAATAAATATCTAAACCAACCAGCATAAACTAAAGGAATATATTTTATATCTGAAATATTTAATTCTTTGCTTTCTAAATATGCTTTTAAAGTTTCTCCATATCTTATTCCAACTTTTTGAGAAGTATCTGTTGCTATTCTCTCTGGTTGATCTGGGATATATGGATTTGCAAATCTTTCTTCAATAACTTCATCTATAAATGCCTTTGGATCCAATATTTTTGGAGACTCAACTACTTTTAGAGCTTCACCATACCCTATATTTTTTATAAGTTTATTAAGTAAAGGATTAGACACAGCACTATAAATAGTTTTTTCATTTAATAGACAGCCATATACTGCTAAGGCAGTGTGTAAAGGATTTAAACAAGTAGTAACTTTCATTCTTTCTGTTTTATCTACTG
>JAHHSZ010000059.1 GCA_020024915.1 Fusobacterium sp.
TGGTGGAGATGACGGGAATCGAACCCGTGTCCGAAACTACCAGCGCCATAGGCTTCTACAATGCTTAGTCTGCTATTAGATTTCGCAATAGCCATTCCCACAGACAGGGCTGACTAAAGCTATCCTCTAAAATGTCCCTTTGAGCTTAGAGAAATCACTAAAGGTAATCTGTATATTGGTAACATCTCAGTTGAATTCTCTTACAGAAGAGAGAATCCAGAGATGAGCTGACTAATTAAGCAGCTAAAGCGTAATTTCTGTTTCCATCTAAACGATGAGTTGACCTCTCACAGCGGTCACCCTGGCATGCTACCTATAACCTAATAACCCCGTCGAAACCTTTACATCCCCGTTATTAAATTGTACACAATAGTATATCATATTTTTTTAAATTTTTCTATCTAATTTTTGACATTCTTTGAATATCTCTTTGTACATCTCTTTTTGCTATTGATTCTCTCTTGTCATATGTTTTCTTACCTCTAGCAAGAGCTATTGTAACTTTGACATACCCTTTTGAAAGATGTACATCAAGAGGAACTATAGTATACCCTTTCTGAGTAACTTTTTCATGAAGTTTTCTTATCTCTTTTTTATGAAGGAGAAGTTTTCTAACTCTTCTCTCCTCTGGATTATAGACACTTCCAAAACTCCAAGGAACAATTGACATTCCCATAATAAAAATTTCACCATTAATAATTCTAATAAATGATTCTTTTATACTCAATTTACCAGATTTAGCAGATTTAACTTCACTACCTACCAATTCTATTCCAGCTTCAAATTTATCTTCTATAAAATAGTCAAAAAAAGCTTTTTTATTATTAGCTAAAATCATAAAATCCTCCAAATATCTTTATTTCTCAAATAAATTATACCTCATATTAGACATTTTTACTATAATTTTTCAAAAAATTAAGTAGTTTTATTTTTAAAATAAATATATACAATATAAAAGTTATATAGAGTGAACTACTAGATAAATTTCATAGTGTGGGGTATACTTGGGATAAGAGGAGAGGGCTGATGAGTAAGAATAGAGGTTTTTATCTATTGAATATTTTGGTGGGGATAAGTTTAGTTCTATTTTCACTAACACTAGGTTTTGTTTGGTTGAGAAACTATGTTGAGAGTCAAGAGATAAAAAGGGCAAAAACAGAGATATATGAAGTATTTGCAACCTATTCAGCAGAGGCTTTTAACAGTAAAAAAAATTTAAATATAGAGTTAAATTATTTGAGAAAAGATATTAGAATCTATGAGAATACAATGGTTATTCTGGACAAAGTATATCTTCCTAAAAATTTAAATTATATTACAATTTATGATAAAGGACCAACTCAGGTATTTAGAGGAAAAATAACGAATAATGGGAATATTACACCATCTTTTAGTATCTATATATTTGATTATAATGATATAGCAAGGTACAGGATATCTTTTTATGGATTTGATATTATAAAATATATGAGAATAAATATTTATAGAAATAGAAAAGATAAAAGTGCTAGGTATGATGATATTTTAAATTATCATAATCATTGGGAAAATGTTAAAAGTAACTGGGAGGTAGAATGAGATTTTTCTTAATTATGTTTCTATTTATTTCTATATTTTCTTATGGAGATATTCCAAGTGATAATGTTGTAAAAGTGAGAATTATGGTGAAATTGGTAGAGTATGTTAGCTATGTTGTAATTTCTGGTAATGATTACCTAGATGAAATTTATGTGGTGAAGGAGAGTTTATGATAAGGAATAATTCTGATAAACTGAAGGATATTTTTAAAGAGTTACATAATTTACCTAAAAAGAGTAGGAATACAGCAGATTTAAAAATAGATAACTCTTTAGAATCAGATAATTCCCTAGTAGTGAAGGGATTGAGTGCAATCATACTTCAAGGAGTTAAGAAAAAAGCTAGTGATATTCATATTGAGCCAATGAAGGATAGGACAAGAATTAGATACAGAGTAGATGGAATACTATATGAAGAGATGGTATTGGACCTCAATTTACATATGTCTTTAATATCAAGGCTCAAGATAATTTCTCATTTAGATATAACAGAGAAAAAACTTCCTCAAGATGGAAAATTTCAGATGGAGATTGACAAAAAAGTAATAGACTTTAGAGTTTCAATAGTTCCATTAATAAATGGAGAAAAGGGTGTAATCAGAATTTTAGATAGAGAGATTTTAGACTTTAACCTTGAAAATATTGGATTTTTAGAAGAGGATTATGTCAAGATAGTACAGCTAATAAATAAAAAAAGTGGGATACTACTCTCTTGTGGACCTACAGGATCTGGGAAAAGTAGTCTGATCTACTCTATTCTGAAGAGGTTAAATACAGAAACTATAAATATTTCAACAGTAGAAGATCCCGTTGAGTACGAGTTAGATGGAATAAATCAAGTCCAATACAATCAAGATATAGGGAGAGATTTTGCAACTATATTAAAATCATACTTGAGACAGGATCCTGATGTTTTGATGATTGGAGAGATAAGGGATTATGAGACAGCAGAGATAGCAGTAAAATCAGCATTGACAGGACATTTGGTTCTTTCTACTCTACATACTAATGATTCTGTAAGTGGTATTTACAGATTGCTAAATATAGGAATAGAGAAATATATGTTGTCAGCTTCAATTATAGGGATAATATCTCAAAGGCTGGTTAGAAAGCTCTGTCCTTATTGTAAGGAAATAGATAAAAACTTTAGAGGAAAGCTATCTCTTATGAGAATAGATAGTAAGAAATATATGGATAAAATATTCTATACAGGTAGAGGTTGTGAACACTGTAATAACTCTGGTTATATAGGAAGAACAGCTATATTTGAGATTTTTATAGTAGATGAAGAGATAAGGGAGCTAATAGATAGAGGAATATCTATACATGAATTAAAAACTGTTGCAAAAAAGAAAGGAATGAAATCTCTTGTTGAAGATGGAATAGAGAAAAGTATTTTAGGAATAACTTCACTAGATGAAATCATTAGGCAGGGTTAGAGATGAAAACCTATAGTGTAAAGGTTGATACCAAGGAGAAAAAAAGAGTAACCTTAATCTTGGAATTTGAAAAATTATCAGATTTGCAAAAATATTTGATTAAAAATCAGATGATATTAATTGAGTATAGAGTTATCAATAGGAAAATTAAAATTTTAAAAAAAGATATTATAAATTTTACTCAAAATCTAAAGATACTATTGGAGAGTGGAATAGGGATATCTCAAGCTTTGGAGATTATGAGCAAACAAAAAGATGGAAAATTATTTAATATTATTCATAATATACATTTAAAAATTATAGAAGGAAATAGTTTATACGTAGCTTTTTCAATTTATAAAAATATATTTGGAGAGAGTTATTTAAATATGTTATTGGCAGGGGAGGAAGCAGGAAAATTAATAGAGAATTTAGAGAAAATATATGAGAGATTGATTTTTGAAGAAAAAATTAAGAAAAAGATAAAAGAAGCAACACTTTACCCAACTATTATACTTATTTTTACTGTTTTACTGATTATATTCATACTTACATTTGTATTTCCAAATTTTATTGAATTTTTTAAAGACACAGGAGTAGAATTACCATTTTTGACAAGAGTTTTAATTACTATTAGTCAAAATTTTATCACTATTATTTTAGGTGTATCTATTTTTATGATGGGGATATTTTTTTCTTTAAAGAAAATTAATAGAGAGGCACTAGAAAATTTGAGATTATCAATCCCATTTTATGGAGAGATTTTAAAAAGAAGATTGATCATTGAGTTTTGTAAAAATTTTTCTATAATGAGTGAAGCTGGAATGGAGGTAGTGGAGATATTTGAAATTTTGAAAAAGGGGGATCTTTATCTATTTCAGCAGAGAGAGTTATCTAATATTGAGAGAGAGATTAAGATGGGAAATACAATATATGAGGCTTTTTATAAGACAGGATTTTTTAACACTACACAACTTTATCTTATTGAAATAGGGGAGAGAAGTGGAAGTATAGAGAGAGCTTTTAGCTGGATAGCAACTACTATGGAGAGTGAGTTGGAGTACTATCTTTTTAAAATGACATCATTACTAGAGCCAGTTTTACTATTGATATTAGGGGTTATAGTGGGGATAATAATCTTAGGATTATATCTTCCTATATTTAATATTTCACAGATAATGTAGAGGAGGGAAAACAATGAAAAATGGTGGATTTAGCTTAATTGAAATTACAGTAGCAATCGCTCTAATTGGTTTGATGCTGGGAATAGGTGTCCCGAAGTTTAGAAAGCAACTGGCTATAGGAAAAGATACTAAAGCGATAGCAATATTGAGTAATCTTAGAACCGCTTGTGAACTATACTATTTAGAGACAGGAAAACCATTGACCGATAATCCAGAAGCTGACATAAATATAGAGGGGAAAGTAACGGAGCTTGAACCATATTTAGATATAAAAACTTTTAATGAGATCAAAGATGGAAAACTTGAAATAGGTGGAAGTAGAGCAAAGAAAACAGATGCAGATGAAGCTGATCCAAATATAATTTATGGTGGTCAAATAGAGTTGACATTTAAAAGTCCTGAAATAGATAAAAAAGGTGATGGAGTATATATTTGGTTTAAGCCAGAGGTAGGAAAAGATTATGATACAAAAGGAAATAAATGGATAGAGTATTAATAATAATCATACTTTTTATAATTATGTATATAGATATTAAGAAAATGTATATTCCAAATGGAGTTAATTTAATTTTAATGGGATTAGCACTATATAACAAGGGGAGTAGTTTTTTCTCAATAGAAAATAGTCTGCTTGGAATGGGAGTTTATACACTTCCACTTCTATTAATATATGGGTACGGATCAGATTTGATGAAAAAAGAGATATTTGGATTTGGAGATATAAAGCTCTTGTTAAGCATAGGCTATATTTTAGGGTATAGTGATTTTTATGAGTTATACATATATTATATGATCTCCTTCAGCTTAGCTTCAGTTGTTGGATTAATTTTATATATATCCAAAAGAGATAGGAACAGAGAACTACCATTCTCTCCATATCTCATTATAAGTTTTTTTTATTTGTGGGTGGTTAGAATATGAAAAGATATGGATTCTCAATTATGGAGGTTGTGGTTTCAATATCTTTATTTCTACTCTCTCTCATTCCACTTATGAGATATACAGTTGAAAATACCGCCATAAATAGAAGATTTTCACAAATAGAGAAGGAGTATAAAAATTTTATAGCTATGGAAAAACAATTAAGAAGTACAGAGCGAGGTATTTTATTAAATAACATAGGAGTGAGGGAGTATTTACCTAAAGAGTTTGGTAAGGATAGATTAACAGAGGGAATATATCTTCCATATCCATTGGAGGATAATTCTAAAATAAAAATAGAGATAAAAAAGATAAATTTTAAGTTTCAGTTGGATAGTTATCAGTATTTATGTTTGAAAATAATGTATACTGACAATAATAAAAGTATTTCTTCTGAAAATTATATAAATTTTGATTGAGGAGTTTATGGAATTAAAGAATAGTGGAATGACATTTTTAGAGGTAATAATATCTCTAGGATTATTATCAATTTTTTCTGTACTTATCTTTCCTACATTAAAGCTTTCTAATAATCTAAATAGAAAAATAAGTGAAAGAAGTCTAGTAGAGAGAGATGTAATTAGAATGTTAAATATTATGGAGAGGAGTGTTGAGAAAGCAAATACAATAAAAGAGTTATATTCTGGTAAAAATTATGTAAAAAATGGTGTTGCTATAGTACAAGATAATCGGATAATCTCCTTTAATATAACGGAGGAGTTTTTGTCGAAAAATTCAGATGAGGGTAATGTAATTTTTTTAGAGATACCTAGAAGCAATGGAGCTAGGATTGAAAATACAATATTACTTTTCCAATTTATAGAAAATCGTTTGATAGTAACACAGGGAGAGATAGTGAATGGAGTGATTAAAATCTCTAATTCAGATACCCTTTATGAGAATATTAAGGGAAGATTTAAGAGGAAAAAGAGAGGAGTAGCAATAGAGTATAGTATAGAGAGTAAGAGTCTAAAAGAGAAAGAAGAGATAAATGGGTATGGGAATTTTAATATATTCTAAAAAAAATAGGGGTTTTCTATTCATTGCAACTACAATCTTATCAATAGTATTATTGTTTAATCTGTTAATAGGGTATAGAATCATAATGAGAAAAGGTGAAAAAATTGAGCAATTGGAGAGGAAAAGAGAGATAGATGAAATAAAATTTAACTTGGAAACTTTAGCTTATAGTGAGTTAAAGAGAATAAATTCAGAAATAAAAGCTAAAAACTATCTAAATGGGGCTCAATACATAGGTAAAAATTTAGAGGTTGAAAGAGTATGGTATGGAGATACTACAACTAGAAGATCAGAGACAGGTTATGAGTTGATAGGAATGATACTCAATAATAAGAGGAAGTTTTATACCTATAAAAAAGATGAAAAGGTTATATTTAGAGATTTGATAAGGAGAGAATTAATAGTAATAGGGAAACAACTGAATATTGTAGGAGTGGAGTTGGAAAAAATTATAAGGAATGAGGAAACTGGTGAGAAGATATATTTTAAGGCTAGAGTTGATCTATATTATCAGTATGGAAATAACAATCCTTTGGCTCCTTATAAGGAGGTATTAAAAGATTTTGAAGTTGGAGTTAAATATTAAGAAAAATAAAAAAGTAAAATTTTTAGAGTTAGATGAGCTTGAAAATATAAAAGAAGGAGTTCTTTTATTGAGGAGCCAATGGTTTAAAATAGTAAAAATAAGTATTTCTAAGGTGGATGACGAAAGAGAACGAGAATTAGAAATAGATGAAAAATTAGAAGATGAGATAGAGGGATATGATAGTTTTTACTATTTGAGCAAGGAGATAACTTTGTATGAAGATGATGAAATTGAGAGAGTTATTGTTATAATGTTAGAAAAAGATAGGGTTTACACATTGTTAGAAAATATAAAATCAAAAAGGATAAAGCTTTTAGGGATATATCCTCTTTTTTTTATGGAGTTTTTTAATTGTGATGGGAAAGTTAAGAGTTATCTAGAGATAGATGACGACAGAACGAGAGTATTTAGTTTTTCAAATAATAAACTTATAGATTTTCAAGATATTGAGTTAGAAAAAGAGGAAATATTATCTAATTCAAATTATATAGATGAGTATTTAAAGGATAATTCTCTTAAATTTATCTACCCAGATCAAAGTGAACTTGGAGAATATATAGAGAATTTAAAGATAAGAGATTGGAAAGAGTATAACTTATTTTTAAAAGAGGAGTATGATTATCTTCCAGAAGATTATAAAAAAGAGTTGAAATATCTAAGCAGTATTAAAGTGATAATGTTTATACTTTCAGTGATTATAATTATAGGAACTATATTTTTTATTACTTTTAATCTTTTAACAGATAGAAAAAGAGAGAGATTGGGTGAGTTACAAAAAAACTATATAGAATTAAAGAATAGAAATTTAACAACAACTGAAAATATAAGAGAGCTAGAGGATGAGATAAAAAAACTTAGAGAGGAGAGTAGAGAAAGAGAGTTTAAAAATATTAAAATATCAAAAATATATACATTTTTATTTGAAAATTCAAATGGAATAAGATTTGAAAAGTTGGAATATGATGGCGAAAAAATTATTGGAGTTGATGGAACAGCAGAGACAGAGGAGGAGATATACAACTATCAAAAAAAAGTATTAGCAAGCGGATATTTTAAAAATATAAATCAAGATTTTATAAAATTAGAGGAAAAAGTATATAGATTTAAAATGGAGTTTGAGATAAATTATGGTAAAAATTAAGGAGTTTAATATTCGTGAGCATAAGGAAAAGATAGCAGTACTTATGGGGTTTTCAATTGCAATTTTAGCTATTAATTTTTTATTTTATAAACCTTATGTTCAATGGAGTGAAAAAGATCAGCAGATAGAAAAATTTATTTTTGATATAAAAAAGGAAAAAACCATTGGAGAAGCTGGAGAAAAAAGACATAAAAGATTGGAAGAGGAGTTGGAAAAGGAGCAGGAGAGAGTTGAATTATTTAAAAATAGGGTAGTAGAGAGCAGTTTTTTAAATATAGTTAAATTTGAAAAGTATATAAGTGAGATGAGTCAGAAAAATTTTTTGCTATTAGATACTATTGGAAGGGTAGAAAGAGTAAAAGAGACAGATAAAATTTATATCCCATATGTAGTTTCAGGTGATGTAGATAAAATTTTAGAATTTATGAGAGAGATAGAAGAGGTAAATGAAAAAAAGGTAAGTCTTAGCGAAACAAGGTTAATATTGGAGATTAAAGAGGAAAAAGCTCGACTGGTATGTAAGTTTTCAGCAAATGTATTGGAGAAAAAAATGGTATCAGAAGTAGAAAATGAAGAGTTAATTCCTCTGAACAGAGTTATGAGAGAGAGAATAAAAGAGATAAAAATTTTAAATTACAATAACAAAAAATATATAATTTTAAAAAAAGTAAGTGGACAGAGTGAGATCTTTTTTGAGGGAAAAATAGTAATATTTGAAGAGAAAAGATATGAGATTATTACAAAAAATAGTGAAGTATTTATAAAATTAACAGAATAGTAGGGAGAGAGTATGTCAAAAAGAAATCTAGTACTTTTAATATTATTTTTTATTTGCTATAATATCTATGGGCAGTTTTATGATCCAATATTAAAAAAGAGTAAGCTTACGTCTGATTTGAATTTGCAAGGAGTAACTTTGGGAGAAGCTCTAAATATAATAGGGCAAGAGAATAAAGTAACTATACTCTCCTCTGATGAGATCAAAGATACTAATTTAGATCTTTATTTTTCAGAAGGAGAGAGTGTTGAAGATATTTTAAATTCTTTTATAGAGCTGTATAATCTTAAACTCTCAAAGAGTGGAAATGTATTTATTCTCTCTAAAAGAGGAGAAAAAATAAATAGTATATTTGCAGGAAAAGTGCTTTCAAGCTCATCTAACTCAGGAGTTGATGGAGTAAAAATAACACTTTTAAACAGTTTTCTTCAACCTGTATACTCTAATTATGGTGGAAATTTTATACTTTCAGATATAGAATCAGGAGTTTATTTGGCCAAATTTGAAAAGAAGGGATATGTTACCAAAGGAGAGATACTTGATCTTTCTCAAGGTAATTCTACACTTACAATATTATTAGAGAGAGATAACAGTATCATAAATCCTCAATTACATTCACGAGAGAAGGGAAGCTATTCAAAAAAATCAATGATAAATGGATTGGAAAATTTAACTGAAAATATTTATCTGCATAACTTAGATTGTGAAGAGGTGAAAAAACTATTAAAAGAGAGCTTTGGTGATGAAATAAGTGTTTCTACACTAAATAAGAGAAATTTGATAGTGATATCTGGAAGAAGTGAAGTTGTAAAAGCATCAAAAGAGTTGGTAGATGAATTGGATAAAGATAGAGAACAGATAAGAGTAGATGCACAGATCCTAGATATAACTGATAATCTATTTGAAACACTGGGATTTAATTGGATATATAGCAACAATGGAAAAGTAGAAGGGGATAGAGGTTGGAATATGGGATTTTTAGATAAATCTAGTCTAGGTGGCTTAGGAAATGTCTATTCGTCTTCTATTAATGTGGTTAAACAATTTAATGGTGGAAATGATGTTTTGAATTTGGGAATAAATCTATTAGAAGCAACTCAAGATCTAGTGGTTAGTGCTAGACCTTCAATTTTAGTTTTAAATGGAGAAGAGGGAAGTTTTAAAGTAACGGAAGAGGTAATTGTTGGTGAGGAGAGAGAAGAAAATGACAATAATGACAGAGTTATCTCAACACCAATTTTTAAAGAGGCTGGAATTATTTTAAAGGTAACACCTAATATAGGAAAAGATGGTTGGATAAATTTAAAAGTTGTAATAGAGGTTAGTAATTTTAAGTTGAAGATAGATAAAGAAGAATCTGAAGATACTGGAACATATAACTCTGAAGGTGGTTCAAAGGTGGGAAGAAGTATAGAAACTACTGTAAAGATAAGAGATGGAGAGACTATATTTATAGGGGGACTGAAAAAAGCAACAGTTCATAATTTAGATAGTAAGATCCCATTTTTTGGAACTTTACCAATGATCAATTTTTTATTTAAAAATCAAAATATAAGCCATGAAATAACAGATATATATGTTAAAATGAAAGTAAATATAGTTAATAATGAGAGTGATACTTTTGAAAAAGAAGAGATTCATCAGAGGGCACAAAATATAATAAATAGAAAAATCTATTAAGGAAGAGGAAGAGTATGACAAAAAGATTTGATTTACAAGGGATTTTAGAAAATTTTAAAAATGTAAGAATAGGTGTAGTAGGAGATTTAATGTTAGATGACTATATAATTGGTGTTGTAAATAGAATATCACCAGAAGCTCCTGTACCTGTAGTTAATGTTAAAGAGGAGAGATTTGTACTTGGTGGAGCAGCTAACGTAGTTAATAATCTATCTGTTTTAGGAGCTAAAACTATCTGTTTTGGTGTTATTGGTGAAGATGATAACGGAAACAGACTTATTAAAACATTTGATGAAAAAGGAATAAATTCAAGTGGAATAATTAGAACAAAGGATATGCCAACAATAGTAAAGAGAAGAATATTAGCAGGAAATCAACAGTTATTAAGAATAGATTGGGAGAAAGCAACTCCTATCTCAACTGAATTAGAAGATGCACTTTTAGAGAATTTTAATTCAAAAATAGATTCCTTAGATGCAGTTATTCTATCTGACTATGACAAGGGAGTTTTAACTCCTAAAGTTGCTAAAGAGATTGTTAGATTGTGTAGAGAAAAAGGTAAAATAGTAACAGTTGATCCAAAGCCTAAAAATGCTTTAAATTATATAGGTGCAACTTCAATGACTCCAAATAGAAAAGAGGCTATGGAGTGTTTAGGAAAAACAGATGTAGTAGATTTTGAAACTTTAGGAAAAGAGTTAAAAGAGAAACTTCAATTGAGCAATCTTCTATTGACAAGAAGTGAAGAGGGAATGAGTCTATTTTTAGATAAGACTATAAATATTCCTACTTTTGCTAAGGAAGTTTATGATGTTACAGGAGCAGGAGATACAGTTATATCAGTATTTACATTGGCTAGTGCCACAGGAGTAGATTGGC
>JAHHSZ010000006.1 GCA_020024915.1 Fusobacterium sp.
AAATTCAACTCTAATATGTTATAATAAGTAAAATAATTTTTTAGATTACATATGTAAGACAATATGAGAAGAAAATCAAGGAGGAATTATAGTGGATAGATTAAAAGGTAAAATTGCTCTAGTTACTGGTAGTGCTAGAGGTATAGGAAGAGCAATAGTTGAAAAATTTGCAGGAGAGGGAGCTTTAATGGTAATCTCTTGTGATATGGGCCCTGCTGAATATGCTCAAGAAAATGTTAGACACGAAATTTTAAATGTTACAGATAGAGATTCTATAAAGGATTTTGTAAAAAAAATCGTAGCTGAATATGGTAAGATTGATATTCTTGTTAACAATGCTGGAATTACTAAAGATAACTTCTTAATAAGAATGTCTGAAGATCAATGGGATGCTGTTATTGATGTTAATCTAAAAGGTGTATTCAATATGACTCAAGCAGTAGCACCTGTAATGACAAAAAATAAAGCTGGTTCTATAATCACTCTATCTTCTGTTGTAGGTGTTTATGGAAACGCTTGTCAAACTAACTATGCTGCTACTAAGGGTGGAGTAATATCTATGAGTAAATCTTGGGCAAAAGAGTTAACTAGAAAGGGAGCTCAAGTAAGAGCTAACTGCATAGCTCCTGGATTTATTTCAAGTGCTATGACAGATGCCCTACCTGAAGATGTAGTGGCTAAAATGTTAGAGAGAACTCCATTAGGTAGATTAGGAACTGTTGATGATATAGCTAATGCAGCTCTTTTCTTAGCAAGTGATGAGTCTTCATATATAACTGGTCAAGTTATAGAAGTAACTGGTGGAATGACACTATAATTACTAAAATTTAAGAAACTATCAGATTTTGGTAGTTTCTTTTTTTATATATTTTAATATAATAGGCAAGATCTATAAAGTGATATGATGAATTGTCCTATTGTTTTTTAGAGGATAAAGTGATATACTCAAATCAGTAGATATATAAAAATATGAGTGAAAACAAAAAATTCCTATTGAAGTTATAAAAAAAGAGAGAGAGAGAAGCAAGGACAGAAAAATAAATAATTTTGAGGAGGTGAGTGATATAAGAAAAATTATAATAAAAATCTTATTTTTAACCTTAACTGTTTTATCATTTTCTAATGATAAAAGTATTGAAGATAAGATAGAGAAATACAATCAATACAAAAAATTAGTAGCCGAAAACAGAGAAAAAGAGATTAAAAAAAATCTCCCCTCTCCTGAAGAGATCCAATTTTACTACACTGAAGAAAAATTAAAACTTGAAAGAGAAAAATTAAATTATGAAAAGAAGCTAGCCTATGAGAGAGACCTAGCTGAAAAAAGAAGAGATACCCTAATAGATAGTATCATAATAGGGGGAGTAGGCTATGGTGGATATAGGTTGGGAAGACATCACCACTGGTGGTAGAAGTAGATAATTAGTTTATTTTAAAATCTCCAATCACAAACTACCACTTGAAGTGGTAGTTTGCTTCACCCTACAAATAAACTTACTCTACAATTTTCCTTTATTTTCTTTTCAATTTCTGTTTCCTTCTTTTTATTTTTTTCCCATCTTTCCTGAAAATATTCTATATGTTTTTTAGAAGAAAGACAATTTAATTTGGTATCATCTGTCATCTCTTTAATATCATTAATCCCCCATTTAAACTTTATACTTTCATCTATTTCATTAACTGATTGATGTTTAATTTTTATAAGTTCTTTAGGCATACTCTCAATTATAAAATATGCTTTCTCACTTTTTATTTTCAATTTTTCAAGAATAGAATAAACATCATTTTTTGAAAAATACATCAATATTCCTTCAAATATAAACAAATTTCTTTGCTTTGGAATAAAATTCCACTTTGCAACTTCTAAAATATTTCCAAAAATATTTTCTTCAAAATTATATTTTGAAAATTCTTTTTCTCTAAATGTAAGAACTTCTTTTAAATCTATATTATACCAGTTTTTATCTATTTTTAATCTTCTATTTCTAAAATCCAGCCCGCAACCAATATTGAAAATATTATCAACTTTATCTTCTTTAATTAGTTTTTCTAAATATTCATCTATTATTTGTGTTCTTGCTAAAACTCCATTAAATGAATATATGTCCTTTTCTATAACTGAAAAATTTAGTATTTCCTTATTTTCTTTTTTTGAAAAAAATTCTACAGCTTCTTTATCATAAATCTTTTTTTCCCCAACGGATTCTAAATACTTAAAGTAAAAAGGAATAAATAAAGTTTTGGATAAATTACTCATAAAATCTCACACTCCTTATAGTACAACTCATAATAATCCAGCTTGAAATAATTCTAATTGATGACTTATAATCAGCTTTATAAAAAATCAAGCTGAATAAATTATTAAATCTATTTTTATTCTTGATATATCACTTTCTATAAGTATACAACTTAAATATAATTTTGTAAACAAAATATTTTATTATTAAAACAATAGATTAGGTATTGGATTGAAATTTTCATAATAGACAGTATTTAAAAAAGGACTTTCTCTAAATTTTCCATAAAGAAATTCCTTTTTTTATCTTAAAATCTCCAAAAAGAAGAGGGTGTTGCAAACTAGTAATTAAAAATTACTAGTTTGCAACAGCCCCATTTTAACTTTATCTTCTATACTTTATGTATTTGAATATTTGAATTATGAGTGTTGGAACAAATGCAAGAGTATATATTAGAATTAAATCA
Organism: Fusobacterium sp.; assembly: GCA_020024915.1. Classification (GTDB taxonomy): domain Bacteria; phylum Fusobacteriota; class Fusobacteriia; order Fusobacteriales; family Fusobacteriaceae; genus Fusobacterium_A. The sequence continues at coordinate 2,704 of JAHHSZ010000006.1, forward strand.
TTTGCATCTAAAAGAGCAATCTCAAATACAGAGTGTAAATTAACTAGCATCAAAACACTATTTAGTAGTACAAATCCTATTCCAAAAGCCATTAATGAGAATGGATTACTCATCAATCCTAATCCAAATATAGAACTATTTCCTCTACAGTTAAATCCGTGAAACAATCTTGCTAAACATAATACAGCAAAAGCCATTGTACTTCCTTTTAAGGCATTTTTCATATCACCAAAGCCAAAATAGAATCCAATAATAACAAAAATAGCAATAATGACTCCTTCCAATAAAATTTTTATAGAGAATGCTTGAGTTAGGATAGGCTCCTTTGGGTCTCTTGGTTTATCTTTCAATACTTCCCCATGTGAAGGCTCCATCCCAATAGCAATAGCTGGCAGACTATCAGTAAGTAAATTTATAAATAATAGATGTACTGGAGCAAAGATTACAGGTAATCCTGCAAACGAAGCATAGATAACTGCCAATATAGCCGCTGTATTTCCAGAAAGTAAAAATCTAATTGAATTTTTTATATTAATATATATATTTCTTCCTGTTATTATTGCTTTAACTATTGTTGAAAAATTATCATCAGCCAATATCATAGAAGCTGCATCTTTTGATACTTCAGTTCCTGTAATTCCCATCGCAATTCCTATATCTGCTCTTTTTAAAGCTGGAGCGTCATTTACACCGTCACCAGTCATAGCACAAATTTTTCCTAAAGATTGCCAAGCTGTTACAATTCTTATCTTATGCTCTGGGGAAACTCTCGCATAAACTGATGTTTGAGCTACCTTTTCTCTCAATTCATCATCAGACATTTTTTCAACATCAATTCCCTCTAAAACATTATCTCCATCTCTATATATTCCAATCTCTTTAGCTATTGTTTTTGCAGTGATCTTGTGATCTCCTGTTATCATCACTGGTTTTATACCAGCTAGTATACATTTCTCTGCAGCCTCTTTAGATTCCAATCTCGGTGGATCTATCATTCCAATAAGTCCTACAAATATATAGCCTGCTTCATCTTCCAAATTTATCTCTTTTTCAGACTCTAAGCTCTTATAAGCATAAGTTAGTACTCTTAGTCCTGTTTCAGCAAACATAGTGTTTATATTTTCTATCTTTTTTATATCATTTGCATTGATCTCTCTAATCTCATTTCCATGCATAATAAATTTTACCCTTGGAAGTAGTGAATCTAATGCCCCCTTTGTAAACATAATAATCTTATCATCTATTTTATGAACTGTGCTCATAAGTTTTCTATCTGAATCAAAAGGAATCTCAGATATACGTGGATACTTTTCCTTTAATTCTTTATAATTAAAATCATAATTTTCTGATAAATTGATAAGTGCTATCTCTGTAGGATCTCCTACCTCATTTGTAGCGTCATTGCAAAGAATACTCTCTTTTAAAATCAAATTTTCTGCTTCTCTTTTTGAATCCAAACCATTCTCTTCCAATACTTTTCCATTTACATATACTTTTTTTACAGTCATCTTATTTTGAGTCAATGTTCCTGTTTTATCTGAACATATAACCTCCACGCAACCTAAAGCTTCTACTGATTTTAGATTTTTTATAATTGCATTCTCTTTAGAAAGTTTTTGTGTTCCAATGGCAAGAACTATAGTTACAATTGAACTAAGAGCCTCTGGAATAGCTGCTACTGCTAGAGCTACAGCAAACATCAATGAATCTAATACATTTACACCATGAAATAAATTTATCATAAAAATCAATCCACACAACACAATAATTCCAATTGATAATTTTTTTCCAAAATTATCCAATGAAACTTGAAGAGGTGTTGTTTTCTCTTTAGTATCTTTTAGTAGTTTGGCTATTTTTCCAAGTTCAGTATTCATACCTGTAGAAGTCACTAATACAATTCCTCTACCATAACTTACTAAACTTCCTGAAAATACCATATTTTTCTGATCTCCTAAAGCTAAGTTATCTGCCACAATCACATCACTTTTTTTCTCTATTCCCTCTGACTCTCCAGTAAGAGAACTCTCATTAACAAGGAGTGAAAAACTATCTATAACTCTACCATCACCTGGAACTAGATCTCCAGCTTCTATAAAGATAATATCTCCGGGAACTATCTCTTCTGAAGAAAGTTCCCTCTTTCCTCCATCTCTCAATACCTTTGTCTTAGGAGATGAAAGATTTTTTAAACTATTTATAGATTCTTCAGCTTTGATATGTTGAATTGTTCCAAGTATAGCATTGATTATTATTACTGTTAAAATAACAATTGTACTCTCTATGTTACCAGATACTGCTGAAATAACTGAAGCTATGATAAGAATAATTACTAAAAAATCCTTAAATTGTGATAAAAAAACAGCAATATTACTTATTTTTTCATCTTCATTTAGTTGATTTTTTCCATATTTTTTAATTCTTTCTTGAGCCTCTGCTGTTGTAAGACCATTTTCTGTAACTTGAAATTCCTTAAAAACTTCATCTTTTGATTTTGAAAAATAATTTTTCATAAATCCTCCTTTTGTTTTTCCTTATATTTTTCTTCCTTATTCTCTGATAAAAAAAAGACTTTTAATATAGAGCAAAAACTCTATATTAAAAGTCTTGTTACCTACTAGGTATACAGTACCAGAGAACCTGTGGCTTCGTGATGTTGATACTATATTTTCAACTACTCCCTTTCAATATAAGAAAGATATTATTAAATTTTACAGTATGATCCTATCATAACTTTATATAAAAGTCAATAATTTATTTTCTATCTTCCCCAAGTATCGGTATTTTTATTCCAAGAAGCTGCTATTTCAACCTCTTCTTCTGTTAAATAGTTCTCCTCTTTAGCTAACTCTAATAAAGCTGTGAAGTTTGACAAAGATTCCCATTTAATATTTTTTTCTGCAAAATTTTTATAAGCTTTATCAAACTCATAAGAGAATATGGAAACTACTTCTACCTCTGTTGCTCCCTCATTTCTTGCAGCTTCAACAGCTTTGATTGAACTTCCACCAGTAGAGATCAAATCCTCAATAACTATTACCTTTTTATCTTGAAAATCTGCTCCCTCAATCTGTCTTCCTGCACCATGAGCTTTTTTTTCTCCTCTTATATAACTCATTGGTTTATTCATAGCCATAGCTATAAATGCTGCCCAAGGAATTCCTGCTGTAGCTGTTCCAGCTATTACATCAAACTCTTTTTCAGATAATTTTTTTACAAATTCATCAACTACTACTTGTCTTTCAACTGGATATCCAATCATCTTTCTATTATCACAGTAAATGGGACTTTTAATTCCTGATACAAATGTAAATGGTTCTTTTACATTTAATTTTACTGCTCCTGTTCCTAATAATGATTTTGCTACTTCTTTTGTTCTACTCATAATACTTAATTTCCCTCCCATATTTTCCATAAAATTGTTTATTTAAATATATTATTTGACCTCTTAATAGTGTTGCGAAAACACTCCCCCCCTTATTAAATGATTCATAAGGAGTCCAACTCGCTTTGCTTATAACTGTTTCATCTTTTATAGGTGATTTGTCCTCTCTATCCACTATAATTAAGTCAGCATCATAACCAACTTTTATTTTTCCTTTATTCTCTATTTTAAATATCTTAGCTGGATTTTCACACATAACCTCAATCAATCTTTTTAAGCTTATCTTACCTTCATCTACACCTCTTAGCATCATCTCAAGAGAGTTTTCTACTCCAGGTATACCAAAAGTCAATTTTGCTAATTTTTCCTCTATTAAGTGTGGTGCATGATCAGTTCCAATTGCATCAATAGTTCCATCTACCAATGCTTTCCATAACTCTTCATTATCCTCTTTAGTCTTTAACTCTGGCTTCATTCTTAAAAGCATTGTATTTCTTTCACTGGATTTTACATCATCTTCATTTAAGAAAAGGTGGTGTGGTGTCACCTCTCCAAACACTTTTAATCCCTTTGCTTTTGCTTCTCTTAACATCTTAGCTTCACTAGCTTTAGATAGGTGACATAAGTACAATGGTTTATTATACTTTTCACAAAGCTCAAGAGCTTTAGCTACCATCTCTTCCTCTGCATGAACTGATACTATTTTTGACTCTTTAAATATATTCTCAATAATTTGATTTTCAGTTATCAACATATCCCCAGTTGACATATTTAAAAATATCTTTGTTGATGCCACTTCATCAACGATTTTTTTGATCTCTTCACTATTATCATTTCTACTTCCACCAAAATTAAAACCATAGTCCACGTATGATTTTCCAATCATCATATTTTTCTTATCTTTTAATATTTTTGAAGTAATAACTGCTGGAACGGTATTTGGCATATCAATAAAAGTAGTAACTCCACCTTTAGCACATGCCATACTTCCTGTCATGAAATCCTCTTTTTGAGTAAGTCCGGGGTCTCTCATATGGCAATGAGCATCTATAATTCCTGGAATTACAAGTTTTCCATCTGCATCTAGTATTTCAACATTTCCTACAATATTAGGAGCTATCTCTATAATTTTTCCATCTGCTATCAATATATCTGTAATTTCTTCCTTACCATCAATTAAGATTCTACAGTTTTTTATTAACATAGACCTGCCTCTTTCATTCCTTCTAAGATTTCTGCCTCAATTAATTCTGCCGCTTTTGCTGGATCTTCATTTTTAGTTATTGGTCTTCCAACTACTAAGAAGTCGCATCCATTTATTATTGCATCTTTTGGAGTCATTATTCTCTCTTGATCATTAGTTGCTGCCCACTTAGGTCTTACTCCTGGACAAACAGTTTTAAATTCTTTTCCACAAGTCTCTTTTATAAGTTTTGCTTCCCAAGGAGAACATACTACTCCATCTAATCCAGATGTTTTTACTAATTTTGCCCAGTTTAGAGCTAATTCTGCCAATGATAGCCTAGATTGGAAAGTCTCTTCCACATCTTCAGTTGATAAACTTGTAAGAACTGTTACACCTATTACTAAGTTCTCCTCATTTATCTTCTTAACCTCTTCAGCTACTTTAGACATCATTTTCTTTCCACCACTTGCATGTACATTAAACATAAATACATTTTGCTTAGCAGCAAACACAGATGCCATTGCTGTTGTATTTGGAATATCATGGAATTTAAGATCTAAGAAAACTTTCTTTCCCTTAGCTGAAAGATACTCTATTATCTCTCCCTTTGAGTTTAAGAAAAGCTCCAATCCAACTTTATAAAAAGTTGCTCCATCTCCTATTTTCTCAACTAACTCTTTAGCTTGATCTGCTGTTGGAAAATCTAAAGCTATTATCATTCTATCCTTTGCTGTATACATAAATCAATCTCCTTTTTACTCCTTAGTTTATATTCTATAATCACTACCTGTGAGTTATTCCCACCAACTCGCTTATATTTTCAATTCCATTCTCTTCACAATACTTTTGTAATCCCTGCTCAATCTCCACAGCTAACATGGGATTTGTGAATATTGCTGATCCTATTGAGATCATAGAAGCTCCTGCCATTATAAACTCAAGAGCATCCTCCACACATGAGATTCCTCCCATACCAATTATTGGAATATTTACAGCTTTATATACTTGATATACCATTCTTACTGCTACTGGTTTTACTGCTGGACCTGAGAATCCACCAAAGGTATTTCCCAAGACAGGTTTCTTAGTTCTAACATCAATTACCATTCCTAGTAGAGTATTTATAAGTGAAATTGCATCTGCTCCATTTTCCTCTACTATTTTAGCTATATTTGCTATATCTGTTACATTTGGAGATAATTTTACAACTAATGGTTTTGAGGTAACTTTTCTTACCTCGCTTGTTACTTTTGCAGCAACCTCTGGATTAGCACCAAAAGCCATTCCCCCATCTTTTACATTTGGACAAGAGATATTTAACTCAACCACAGCTATTTCTGAAATCTTATCAACTCTTTTAGCTATCTTTACATACTCTTCCACTGTTTTTCCATTGATATTAGCAATTATATTAGTTGTAATTCCATTAGCTTTCATATCTGGTAAAATATGTGATTCAAAATAATCTATTCCTGGGTTTTCCAATCCAACACAGTTTAACATTCCTGCAGGAGTCTCAGCTATTCTAGTTCCATAGTTTCCATCTCTTGGCTCTACAGTAAGCCCTTTTATACCTATTCCACCAAGAATATTAGGATCAAAATACTCTTTGTACTCAAGTCCAAATCCAAAACAACCAGATGATGTCACTATAGGATTTTTAAAATCTACCCCTAAAAATTTAGTTTGTAATCTGTTCATCTTTTCCTCCAATAAATTAGTTTCCACAACAAGTTTCAGTTTTTTCTAAAACAGGATCAAAATTTACAATAATTTCGGAATCAAATACAGGTCCTTCATGACAAACCTTTTTCATTCCAATTTTAGTTTTTACAGAACAACCTACACAAGCTTTTACTCCACAAGCCATTCTAGCCTCTAATGATATTTCACATTTTGTGCTGTATTTTTTAGCAGTTTTAGCCACAGCTTCCATCATCTTTTGAGGTCCACAAGTAAATACCATATCAAATCTCTTATCTCTCATTATCTCTTCCATTTTAACTATTACATTTCCCTTTGTTCCAACTGACCCATCATCTGTTGTAATATGACTCTCTATTCCATCTAAAGAGAAATTAGTCATTATCTCCATAGCAACTCCATCTCTTCCACCAGCTATAAAAGTAACTCTATTGTTCTTAGATAGAGCTTTAATAAGTAATTTCATAGGAGCCATTCCCATTCCACCACCTACTACTAATAGCTCTTGATCTTTCATATCAATAGAAAATCCTGTTCCTAAAGGACCTTGAATATTTATTATCTCTCCAACTTTCATAGAAGCTAGATCCTTTGTTCCTCCACCCTTAACTTCATAGTAGAACTCAAGCTCTCTCTTCTCCTTATCAACATAGTGTAAACTTATTGGTCTTTTTAAAAAATAAAATCCATTTTTACATTGTAACATATAAAACTGCCCTGCTCTTGCTGGATCAATTGTTTTGTTCCCTTTAACTCTCATAAGATAGTTATGTCCAGCAACTAATCTATTTTCTAAAATTTCACAATTTTCTAAAAACATTTCTCCTCCAAATCTGTATATAAATTAATTATTTTATCTCTTTTCCACAGTAATAACAGAACTTACCAAAATCTTTAACTATCACTTTGTTTCCTGTCTCCTCAAAATGTGTCACACACTTAGAATTTTTACAAACAGATAAAAAATGTTCCTCTATCACATCTTCATTCTCTTTAATAGGAGCTTTTGACTCTTTTAATCCCATTGCTAAAGCATACATAGCTTCTCTTGTAGGAACACCGTTTGCAGCTTGTTTAAAGTATAAAGCATGTTTTGTACCATCTAAATCAATATTAATCTCATCAACTCTGGGAAGTGGATGAAGTATTATCATATGCTCTTGACATTTACTTAAAATTGTATCTTTTGATATTTTATACACTCCACTTACCTTATTATACTCCTCTATATCATCAAATCTCTCTTTTTGGATTCTAGTCATATACAGTACATCTATCCTATTTAAAATCTCTTCATATTCAGAGCAGATATGATATTTCATTCCCTTTTGATCCAGTTCCTTTGTAATATACTCAGGAATCTGTATAGATTTTGGTGCTACAAAGTAGAACTCACCATTGAACATCTCTAAAGCTTTTGTTAAAGAATGCACTGTTCTTCCATATTTTAAATCCCCAACAAAGGCAATTTTCACATTTTCTATCTTTCCCAACTTTTTTTTTATTGTAAATAAGTCTAAAAGTGTCTGACTTGGATGTTCATTTGAGCCATCTCCAGCATTTATAACAGGATTTTTAGAGACTTCTGAAGCGAATTTTGCTGCTCCTTCCATATAGTGTCTCATAACAATTACATCTGAATAAGCTTCAACCATTTTAACTGTGTCTCTTAGTGATTCACCTTTTTTTAAAGAAGTAGCATCTGGAGAATCAAACCCTAACACTTGAGCTCCTAATCTATATGCCGCTGATGTGAAAGATAATCTAGTTCTAGTTGAAGGTTCAAAGAAAAGACTACCTACAATCTTTCCCTTAGCTAATTCTGGCTCTGGTTTTTGTGAAAGTTCATTAGCAACTTCTAATACCTCTAATATTGCCTCTTTTGTTAAATCTTTAATAGATATGAAATCCTTCATTTCTACTCCCTCCTGTTTAAATTAGACAAGCATAAAAAAAGGAATGTAGCTGTTTTAAAAAACAGTATTCATTCCTTTAATATCTATGTTTATGATATAATTTCTAAAAAGTATAAAATAATTAGAAAATAAAATAGAAATAGAGTATACTTTTTTAAATTTATCTATGAAATATCTCATCACTATTCCTCCTTACTTTCTACATATATCTTTGCTATTCTAGCATACTTTTCATATTTTTTCAAGTAAGAATTTTGAGAATATTATTTTTTTTATTAATCTTTTAAAACAGTTATTAACTCATTCTTATATTCATCTAGATTATCAATAAGTTTATCTATCTGCTCCTTAGAAAGTTTTACTGTTTTATCAGTAGTTGGTACATTCTCAAAACTTTTATCTATTTTAACATTTGTAACTGGAAACATATAGTTTTTCTCACTCATAATCTTTTGGAAATCATCTGATAAAATTCTTTCCATAAACTTTTTAGCTCCTTCTTTTACCTTTTTTTTATTTACAAGAGCTCCTCCCTCTTGATACATAAAACTTCCCTCTTCTAATAAAAAACTATCATATTTTGCCGAATCTTCTCCTGTAAAGAACAGATTACTTGTTGCATATCCTATCATCATCGGAGCTTCTCCAGTTGAAAATTTAGCAAAAGCCTCACTCCAACCTGGTTCTATACTATAAACAGCTGGTTTTAACTCCTTCCAAAACTCTATCCAATTATCTCCATACAGAGCCACACTCCATTGTAATGCTTCCTCTCCTGTAATAGATACTTTTGGATTTTCTAGCATAAGTTTTTTAACCATTTTTCCAAGCTCTTTTAAATTTTTAGGTGGATATTTTATCTGTTCTTTATTATAGTTTATAGCTAATAATCCATAATCTAAAGGAGTTACATAATTACTATTCATTCTAAATTTTTCATTAGTTATATTTCCTATATTTTGAGGTGTATATGGTAAAATTAAATCTTCTCTTCTAGCTATTTCAGTTGTAAGCTCAGTAAGCCCTACAACTATATCTGCTTTTGGATTTTTTTTCTCTAATTTTAATCTTCCAACTATTCCATCTATAGCTACAAACTTTATTGTATCCTCAGTTTCCTTTTGAAAAATACTTCCATATTTTTTCTCTATCCATTTCATTGAGCTAGGACCATACACAATTATTTCTTCAGCACTTACTATTGTTGCTACTTTTAAAATCAAACTACACAATAAAATCTTTTTCATTTTTTCCTCCTCAATTCTGAGCAATAAAAAAGCTGCCACAATGACAGCAGAAAGAAATCATTCCTTTCTAGAATTACCTAGACAGGTTCTACGGTCGAATTTTTAATTCCTCTCAGCTTTTATTAGCTCCCGTTATTTATTTTATTATACTATGATTTTTATTACTTTGTAAAGGATATAAAATTATCTTACTACTCCCTTTAATTTAAAGTATGGTAATCCATTCTGAAGCTCAACTTCACTTTCAACTTTATATACCTCTCTCACAAGTTTTGGAGTAAGTATTTCTTTAATTGTTCCTTCAGCATATTTTCTTCCATCTTTTAAAACTAAAACTCTATTACTATACTGAGATGCTTGATTTAAATCATGAAGCACCATAACTATTGTTATATTTAATTTTCTATTTAACTCTCTTATCAACTCCATTATTTCAAATTGATGACATATATCTAAATATGTAGTGGGTTCATCTAGTAACAAGATTGGTGTTTTTTGAGCAAGTACCATAGCTATCCAAACTTTTTGTCTCTCCCCTCCTGATAAACTCATAACTTTTCTATCTTTAAATCTCTCTATTTTACACATTTTCATTGCCCAAGCAACTATCTTATCATCTTCTTTATTTAATATTTCATACCATTTTTTATGAGGTATTCGTCCATACTTTACAAATGTTTCAACACTTATATCTTCAGGTATCTCATTATTTTGAGACACAAAAGCAAGCTTTTTAGAAAACTCCTTACTCTTTATGTTATGAATAATTTCTCCTTCTAATGATATTATTCCATTTTTATATGGTATAACTCTGGATATAGCCTTTAGTAGAGTAGATTTTCCACTACCATTAGTTCCCAATATACTTAATATTTCTCCTTTTTTTATAGTGAGATCAATATCTTTAATAACTATATTTTTTTCATAACAAATCTCAATATTTTCTCCATTTATTATGTACATATCAATCACCTGTCTTTCTTAATAAATATAGGAAAAATGGTACTCCAACTACAGCCATCACTATTCCAGCTGGAATCTCGATAGGAGCAAAGAGTGTTCTTGAAATTGTATCTGCCAATACTAAAACAATAGCTCCTAATATTGAGGAAAATGGAAGTAAATAAAGATGATCTGATCCAATTATCATTCTTGCCATATGTGGAACTATCAATCCAACAAATCCTATCAATCCAACATTTGCAACTGATATACCTGTTAAAAAACAGGCAAAAAGAGATAGTTTCAACCTCTTTCTTGGAATATTAAAACCTAAATTAATGGCAAAATTATCTCCCAATTGTAAAATATTTGCATCTCTTATAAGTGTCATGGACCCAACTATCCCCACCATTGTATATGGAAAAATTCCATATACATGATTCCAATTTTTTCCATTCAAACTACCATTTAGCCAAGATAAAACACCTTGTATCTCATCACTAAAAAGTATAAACATAAGACCTGTAATACTTCCAAGTATGGAGTTCACAGCTACCCCAGCTAAAATAACTCTCAAAGGTTTTAAACCTTTCTTCCAAGCTAACAAAAATACTAGAGCACATGCCAAAGCTCCACCTATAAATGCCATAAAATTTATAAATAGTATTGCATTTGAAAAAATTATCATAACAATTAAGGCTGAAACACTGGCTCCAGCTGAAACACCTGTTAATCCTGGATCTGCTAATGGATTTTTCATAACTGCTTGTAAAAGTACACCTGCCAAAGAAAGATTGCAACCAACCATCAATGCTATTAAAATTCTAGGAATACGAATATCCCAAAGTATTGACTTTAAAATTTCATTGTTATAGTTTTTAACAAAAAGAGCTTTAATTATTTCATACAATTCAAAGTTAATACTTCCAAATCTTACTGAAAATAATGAAATGACGGTTAAAATAAACATTGAAAACAAAATAATAAAAGTTTTTCTATTCATCATAGACATATTTATATAACTCCTCTAAAGCATCAATAGAATTAACACCAGCGCTCATTCTAAACAGTGTTGGATCAATTATATGGATAGCATCATTTTTATAAGCAGTAGTCAATTTCCAAATGGAATTTGTTTTAAAACTTTCCTTGAAAACCTCTCCATTCTTAGTTTTACTATTTGGCATTATCAAGATGATATCTGGATTTAATAACACCAACTGCTCTAAACTAAATGGAACAGATTTTTTATCTGTAGAATTCTTATCTAATGAAGTGACTACATTTTCACAATTTATCTTCTCTATAAGTTCTTCTAAAAAATGTTGCTTTCCAGTCATAAGGAAGCTCTCTCCATTTCCATAAATGATTGCAATCCTTTTCCCTTGTTGTTTACTTACCTTTTCCATTAAAACTCTCTCTCTTTTCTCCCAATGATTTAATATCTCTCTAGCTCTCTCCTCTTTGTGAAATGCCTTACCTAAAATATCAACTGCCTCTTTAGACTGTGCATAAGTTTCAACTTCCATATAAAAACTTGGTATATTTAGCATATCATATTTAGGTTTGATATTCTTTTTAGAAAACAGTGTAGCCATAACTAAATCTGTTTCTAAAGATTTTACCTTTTCTAAATCAGGCATACCTGACCTTCCAATTCTTTCACTCTTATCATATCTTTTTGGAATTCTTGTAGATGAGTTTGGTACTCCAATTAAATCTATTTCTAATGCATCAAAAAATCTTGATAAAATTGCTGAGTCTGTTATAACTTTTTTAGGTACATAATCAAGCCTTAACTCCTCATTTCCTTGCTTAATATAAAAATTCTCTTCCCCCAATGCAATAAAGAATGTAAGTATAAATATACACAATAGCTTTAAATTTTTCATCTTTACATCTCCTATTTTCATTAAATACTGAATATATAAATTTTATTATTTAATTTATTCTTTGTCAATCATAAATTATTATCTTGTATTTATAACATTCACTATTGACTTTTTAAAACAAACATAGTATATTGATATTGGAACAAAATATTATTTTAAGGTTCTCTTTAGAGATTAATTGGGAAGAGAGGTTTACTCCTCCACGGTCCCGCCACTGTGTTACTGATGAACGGTAAAGATACCACTGAGCAATTGGGAAGGTTTACCTAGTAAGTTGAAGTTAAGTCAGGAGACCAGCCTTATACGTTATTTAATATCTTGCGAGGACAAGGATATTACTCTATCATAGAGCAATTTGCCTGTCCCCAAAATAAAGTGGGGATTTTTTTACCCCTAAATTAATTAGGAGGAATTTTATGAGAACAATTACAAAACTATTTTTAAGCTCAATACTATTAGTTAATGGAGCTGTAGCATTGGCTAATTCAGATGGAGGATTTGTGGATAAGAATTTTTTTGATGGAATGAAAAAGGATGACAAAGCTGCTATTTTAATGGTACACTTTGGTACTACTTTTGATGATACTAGAGCTTTAACTATTGATAGAATCAATGACAAAGTAAAAAAAGAATTTAAAAATGTGGATGTTAAAGAAGCATATACTTCAAGAATTATTATGAGAAGATTAAAAGATAGAGGAATTATAAAACTAAATCCTCAAGAAGTCTTAAATCAGTTAAAAGCTGAAGGATATACTCATATCTTAGTACAGGGAACTAATGTTATGAATGGTATAGAGAGTGAAAATTTAAATAAAGAAATTGCTTCTTATAGTGATTCATTCAAAGATATCAGGATTGGTGCCCCTCTATTGACTGACCATCATGACTATGAAAATGTAGCAAAAGCTATAGCTAAAAAAATTGGACCTCTAAAAAAAGATCAAGGTGTGGTTTTAGTAGGACATGGAACTTCTCATTTTGGTGGATCTGCTTATGCAATGATGGACTATGTATTCTCTGCTGAAGGATATGACAACTATGCTGTTGGTACTGTTGAAGGGTATCCTGAATTTGATAATGTTGTTAAAAAATTAAAAGATAGAGGAATTAAAGATGTTATCCTTATGCCATTTATGTTCGTTGCTGGAGATCACGCTAGAAATGATATAGCTGGAGAATGGAATGAAGAGCTACAAAAAGCTGGATTCACTGTTTCTAAAGTTATATTAATGGGACTTGGGCAAAATGAAGATATTCAAAATATCTATGTTGATCACTTAAAATTTGTAAGTCACCATGAAAAAGAGGATATGGCAGCTAAAAAAGTTCAATATTCTAATGATAAGGATTAATTAGATTTTAGTAAAAAATTTGAGACTGTTAGTTAGATTTTCTAACTTAACAGTCTTTTTTTATTTCCGTAATATAAAAGAAAATGCTACTCAATTATATAATAATTAAAAAGGTGTCAATGTAACTAATATATCAACACCTTTTTCTAGACTTTTATAACAACTCTATCTATACAACACACCAATATCTTTTCTAAGATATTTTCCTTCAAATTTAACTTTTTCTGCATCAGAGTATGCTTTTGCTCTAGCTTGTTCAAGACTATCTCCAATAGCTACAATATTTATTACTCTTCCCCCATTAGTTAAAAGTTTTCCATTCTCTAATTTTGCTCCAGCAATAAATACCAAATTATTTACATCATTTATTCCTGTTATCTCATATCCCTTATTGTATTTTTCTGGGTATCCACCAGAAGCTAAAACCACACAACAAGCTGATTTATCACTCCATTTCACATTTATAGTTGATAATTTTTTATCAATACCACTCTCTAATAATTCAATAAAATCTGATTCCAATAGTGGCAATATAACCTGTGTTTCAGGATCCCCCAATCTCATATTATACTCAAGAAGATAAACACCTTTAGAAGTTATCATAAGTCCAAAGAAAATAAATCCAGCAAAATCCATTCCCTCTGCTTTTATCCCTTGAAGCGTAGGGGTCATTATCTCATTTACAAACTTATTATAAACCTCTTTTGTAACATATGGATTTGGAGCAATAGTTCCCATTCCACCAGTATTTAATCCTGTTTCTTTCTCTCCAATTTTTTTATGATCTTTAGCAGATATAAATGGCAAAATTATATTTGAATCTGTTACTGATAGTATAGATGCCTCTACTCCATCCAAAAACTCCTCAATTACAATTTGCTCTCCAGCATTACTAAAGATTTTATCCACCATTATCTCTTCTACAGCTTTAATAGCTCCTTCCAAGTTTTGACATATGAGCACACCCTTTCCTGCAGCTAGACCACTAGCTTTTACAACTAGAGGGAATTCACAAGTTTTAATATACTCTTTAGCTTTCTCAGCATCGTCAAAAACCTCATATGCAGCAGTTTTTACACCATATTTTTTCATAAAATCTTTTGAAAAAGCTTTTGATCCCTCTAATAGTGCTGCCTTCTTATCAGGTCCAAATATTCTCAATCCCTCTGTTTGGAATTTGTCTACTATTCCATCAACTAAAAGCTCTTCACTTCCAACTATTGTCAAATCTATTCTATTCTCTTTAGCGAAATTCAGAATCTCATCTATTCCTTTTAAGTTCACATTCTCTCCCTTTTCAAGAAGTTCAGTTCCTCCATTTCCTGGAGCACAGTATATCTTCTCTACTCTCTCATTTTGACTCACTTTCCAACAGATAGTATGCTCTCTTCCACCGCTTCCAACTACTAATATTTTCATTATCTCTTCTCCTTTAATTAGTGTTTGAAATGTCTCATTCCACTAAATATCATAGCTATTCCATGCTCATTACAAGCCTCTATTGATTCCTTATCTCTAATAGATCCTCCTGGTTGAATAATAGCTTTTATTCCATGTTTTGCACATGTATCTACTACATCTCTAAATGGAAAAAAGGCATCAGATGCAAGTACAGCTCCCTTTATTCTCTTTCCAGCTCTCTCTATAGCCTGTTCTGTTGGCCATATTCTATTTGTCTCTCCATTTCCAATTCCAATAGCCATTTTATCTTTTACAACCACAATAGCATTAGATTTTACATGTTTCACTATCTTCATTCCAAAATCAAGATCACTCATCTCTTCTGAAGTTGGTGCTTTTTCTGTAACTGTTTCATAATTGGTTGAGAAGCTTAAATCCTCATCTTGAACCAATATTCCACCATCTACTTTTACTAAATTAACTTTATCCATTGGTTTATGATAACATCTTATCACTCTTAAATTTTTCTTAGTTTTTAACACTTCAATAGCTTCTTCAGAGTAATCTGGAGCTATAACTATCTCTAGGAATATTTTTACTAGCTCTTCAGCAGTTGCCTTATCTACTTTTTTATTAATTGCTACTATTCCACCAAAAATAGATATAGGATCACATTCATAAGCCTTTGTATAAGCTTCATAAACATTATTTCCAATAGCTGCTCCACAAGGTGTAGAGTGTTTTACACCACAACAAGTAGGCTCTTCAAATTCACTAACTACTTTCCAAGCTACATCCATATCTCTTATATTGTTAAATGATAACTCTTTTCCATTTAATTGATCAAAATCCTTCATAGCTCCACTATCAGTAGTTGATACATAGTAAGCTGCTTTTTGATGTGGATTCTCACCATATCTTAAATCCAGCACTTTTTCATAAGAGGCATTTAAGTAGTATGGCATCTCATCTCCTAATAGGAAAGATGAGATTGCAGTATCATAAGCTGATGTTAAATTAAACACTTTTCCAGCTAATCTCTTTCTAGTTTCAAAAGAAACCTCTCCAGCCTCCATCTCATTCATAACTGTTTCATAATCAGCTGTATCACTAATAACTACAACATCTTTAAAAGATTTTGCTGCTGATCTTAGCATTGTCGGTCCACCAATATCTATAAATTCAACTTTTTCTTCAAAAGTTAAATCCTCATTTACTTTTTTAAAGAAAGGATATAGATTTACAACTACCATATCTATAGTCTCTATTTCTCTAGCTTTTATTGTTTCCATATGCTCTTCATTATCTCTTATGGCTAATATTCCACCATGAATTACTGGGTGAAGTGTCTTTACTCTTCCATCTAACATCTCTGGTGCTTTTGTTATCTCTGCTACCTCTATTACAGGAATATTGTTCTCTTTTAAATATCTGTATGTTCCTCCTGTTGAGATGATTTCAACATTTTTCTTTATTAAAAATTGTGCAAACTCTAATATTCCACCTTTATCAAAAACTGATATCAATGCTCTTTTCATTATTAATAGACTCCTTTACTCTCTTTCAGATATAATTTTTGCAATAGATTCTGGTAAAAGTTTGTGTTCCTCTACTAAAACTCTCTTTTGCAACTCTTCAGCTGTATCCCCTTCTAAAACTTTTACTCTCTTTTGAGCTATGATCTCTCCACTATCTACTCCTGTATCAACAAAATGTACTGTGCAACCACTTTCACTCTCTCCAGCTTTTAGAACTGCTTCATGCACTTTTATTCCATACATTCCCGATCCACCAAACTTAGGAAGAAGTGAAGGGTGGATATTGATTATTCTTCCCTTCCATTTGTTTACAAACTCCTCATCAATTATAGAGAGAAATCCTGCTAATACAATTAGATCAATTCCTTTTTCTGAAACGATTTTATCAATCTCTCTACATAAATTTTTTTTAAATACTTTTTTATCTAAAGTATATCCCTCTATTCCTGCTAGAATAGCTCTCTCTACTCCATAACATTTTCTATCTCCTATGACAACTTCAATTTTATAATTAAGCTTTCCATTTTGAGATTTATCTATTATAGATTGAAGATTACTTCCACTACCAGAAACCAATACACCTATTTTAAACATAGTCCTTTTTCTCCCTTTTGAACATACCCTATTTCAAAAGCTTCTTCTCCATGTTTTGCAAGCTCTTCTATTACTCTAACTTTATCTTTAGGATCTACTACTAATACAAATCCCACTCCCATATTAAATGTTCCAAACATCTCATCTTCTGGGATTTCGCCCTTTTTTTGAATATATTTAAATATATCTAAAACTCTTAATTTTTCTTTTAAAACAACTGCTTGATGCCCCTCACTTATTGTTCTAGGTAAATTTTCAGGTAATCCTCCACCAGTTATATGGGCCATTCCCTTTACGTTATATTTCTCTAATACAGAAAGTACTGGCTTTACATATATTTTTGTAGGAGTAAGTAGTGTTTCACTAATTGGTTTTCCATTGTATTCCTTTGTATAGTCAGTGATAACCTTTCTCACTAGAGAAAATCCATTACTATGTATTCCAGAAGATGGTATAGCAATTAAAATATCTCCTTCAGATGTTGTACTTCCATTTACAATTTTAGTTTTTTCAACAACACCTACACAGAAACCAGCTATATCATAATCTCCAACCTTATAAAATCCTGGCATTTCTGCTGTCTCTCCACCTATAAGAGCTACTCCTGCTTGATAACAACCTTCTGCTACTCCTGAAACCAATTCAGCTGCTACTTCAGCATCCAATTTTCCACAAGCTAGATAATCTAAAAAGAATATTGGTTGTGCTCCATGACAAAGTACATCATTTACACACATTGCAACAGCATCTATTCCCACCGTATCATATTTTTTTGTTGTAAAAGCCACTTCCAATTTTGTTCCTACTCCATCTGTCCCAGAAACTAATACTGGATTCTCATACTTTCCTAATTCATACATAGCACCAAAACTTCCAAGTCCATTTAGAACATTACTATTCATAGTTTTTGACACTGCTTTTTTCATAAGTTCTACTGCTCTATATCCCTCTTCTTTATCTACTCCAGCCTCTTTATATGAAATTGCCATTTTTTCCTCCCAAAATATATTTATTCCTCTGTTGGTGTATCTACTGGATACTCTCCATTAAAACAACCTACACAGTAGTCACAACCTTTTAATGATTTTAACATATTCTCCATTGATAAATAATCTAATGTATCAGCATTTATCTCTTTTCTTATCTCTTCTACTGACATTCTAGCAGCTATTAATTCCTCTCTATGTGCTGTGTCTATCCCAAAATAACAAGAGTGTTTAACAGCTGGAGAAGCTGAACGGAAGTGAACCTCCTTAGCTCCTGCTTTTCTCACTATCTCTATCAATATCTTACTTGTAGTTCCTCTTACTAAAGAGTCATCAATTATTACCACTCTCTTACCTTCAAGATTTACTTTTAATGGATTTAGTTTTACCATTACAGCTTGTTCTCTTAGAGCTTGAGTAGGTTTTATAAATGTTCTACCTATATATTTATTTTTGATTAATCCAATTGCGTAAGGTATTCCACTCTCTTCAGCATATCCAATAGCAGCAGGAATTCCTGAATCAGGAACCCCTATTACCACATCTGCATCTACCTCCATTTGTCTGGCTAATAATCTTCCAGCTTCTACTCTTGATTTATATACATTTAATCCATCAATAATACTATCAGGTCTTGCAAAGTAAATATGTTCAAATGAGCATGGAGCTTTTTTATTATTTTCAGAATATCTAAGAGATTCAATCCCATTTTCATCTATTATTACCATCTCACCAGGTTGAATATCCCTTACAAATTCTCCTCCCACTGCATCAATAGCACAAGATTCTGAAGCTAGGATATAATCTCCATTCCTATTTGTTCCTAAACAAAGTGGTCTTACCCCATATGGATCTCTTATTCCTATCAATTTATTTTCTGTTAAAATTACTAAGGCATAAGCTCCTTTTATCGCTCCTAATGTACTTCTAATTGCCTCTTCTACATTTCCACTAGCTTTTCTAGCTATTAATTTTATAATAACTTCAGAATCTATAGAAGTATTAAATGTTGCTCCTCCTTCTTCTAATAATTCTCTTATTACTTTAGCATTAGTTAAATTTCCATTGTGAGCTACTGCTATTTGTCCCAATTTATATTTACTTTCAAGAGGTTGAGCATTTTCAATTCTACTCTCACCTGTTGTTGAGTATCTAACATGACCAATCGCTGCGTTCCCAACAAGTCTATTTAATATTTCAGGTGTAAAGACATCAGCAGTAAGACCCATCTCCTTATAAGTAACTATCCTCCCTAAATTAGAAACAGATATTCCCGCACTTTCTTGACCTCTATGTTGAAGAGCATACAAACCATAATAAGTTATTTGTGAAGCCTCTATTGTATTTTTTGAGTATATTCCAAATACTCCACACTCTTCTTCCATTTTATCTTTAGCCATTAGAATTTCTGTGCAGTTCATTATTAAGCCCCCAATCTCTTTAATACTTCTATATAAGCCTCTTCTATTCCTCCAAGATCTCTTCTAAATCTATCTTTATCTAATTTTTTGCCAGTCTCTTTATCCCATAATCTACAAGTATCTGGAGTGATCTCATCTGCTAATAGTATCTCTCCAGCAGCATTTTTACCAAACTCTATTTTAAAGTCTACTAAAGTTATTCCTGTTTTATCAAAAGCATCTTTTAATAGATTGTTGATCTCTTCTGTAATTCTGTATATCTCGGCTAACTCCTCATAAGTACATAGCCCTAATGCTACTGCATGGTGATCATTAATCAATGGATCACCATAAACATCATTTTTGTAACAGATTTCAAATATAGTATTTGTTGGTTTTGTTCCCTCTGGAACTCCTACTCTTGCTGCCATTGATCCTGCTATTACATTTCTTACTATTACTTCTAATGGAAATATTTTTACTTTTTGACAAAGTTGATCTCTATCATTTAATACATCTACTAAGTGTGTTTTTATTCCATTTTTCTCTAACATTCTAAATAGTGTTGCTGTTATTTTATTGTTCATTATACCTTTATTTTCAATAGTTCCTTTCTTAGCTCCATTTCCCGCAGTTGCATCATCTTTATAGTGAATTATTACTAAGTTCTCATCTGTTGTTGAATATACTTGTTTAGCTTTTCCTTCATAAATAAAATCTTTTTTTTCTACTGACATTTTAATTCCTCCTAGATACTTTTGATTTTTTATAGATTTATACCTGATTCATTCTCTGCTATAAACTTCTCTTTCATACTTTTTCTAAATTCTCTCAACTTACTTTTTAGTGTTGGAGATTTTAATGAAAGCATTTGTACTGCTAACATTCCAGCATTATATGAGTTATTCAATCCAACTGTTGCAACTGGTATCGATTTAGGCATCTGTACTATTGATAGTAAGGCATCCATTCCATTAAATGCCACCTCAATAGGTACTCCTATCACAGGGATTGTAGTTTTTGAAGCGATTACTCCTGGTAGATGTGCAGCAAGCCCAGCTCCTGCTATTATAACTTCATACCCCTCCATTTCTAATTTTTCAAGAGTTTCTTCTAACTTTTCTGGAACTCTATGAGCTGATAAAACATGAGCTGAATACTCTATTCCAAACTCTTTTAAGCAGTTAGCTGCTCCTCTCATTTTATCAGTATCTGATTTACTTCCGAAAATAATTGCTACTTTCATCTTTCCTCCCAATATCATTTAAAATATTTAACTCCATTTTCAAATATCTTCTGCTCTTTATTTCCCATAATATTCTTAAATAGATTATTTCCAAATCTTTCTGTATGTCCCATTTTCCCAAATACTCTTCCATCTGGAGATGTTATTCCCTCAATTGCAAATGTAGATCCATTAGGATTGAATCTAAACTCATTTGTTGGTTGCCCATCTAGGTTTACATATTGAGTTGCTACCTGGCCATTCTCAAATAGTTTTCTAACTACATCATCGCTTGCAAAGAATCTTCCTTCACCATGTGATACTGCTATTTCAAATTCTGAACCTGTCTCTATTCCAGCTAACCAAGGTGATTTGTTAGAAGTAACTTTAGTTGTTACCATTTGAGAAATATGTCTACCTATTTTATTAAATGTCAATGTTGGTGAGTTTTCAGTTATCTTTCCTATCTCTCCATATGGTAAGAGTCCTGATTTTATGAGAGCTTGAAATCCATTACAAATTCCTAAAATAAGTCCATCTCTCTCTAAGAGCTTATGTATAGCTTCTGTTATC
Source organism: Fusobacterium sp. (assembly GCA_020024915.1). Lineage (GTDB taxonomy): Bacteria > Fusobacteriota > Fusobacteriia > Fusobacteriales > Fusobacteriaceae > Fusobacterium_A. Next base: position 24,048 of record JAHHSZ010000006.1, read on the forward strand.
TTAGGGTTAGTTAATACAGTAGCTATAAATTTACCTGAACCATCTGGTTCATCTCCAGCACTGAATCCTCCTGGGAACATCAAGATTTGTGAATTATTTATCTCTTTTATCATCTTCTCTATGGAATCATTTATATACTCTTGATTTAAGTTTCTAAATACCAATATATTTGCCTCTGCTCCTGCTTTTTCAAATACTTTTGCAGAGTCATACTCACAGTTTGTTCCTGGGAAAGCTGGAACTAATACTCTTGGCTTAGCTATCTTATTTTTACATACCATGATCTCTTTTTTCTCATATGGTGTCCAAATATAGTTTTCAATTTTTTCAATTATCTCATGTGGAAATACTGGGAATAACTTATTTAGCCAAACTTTTTCTCCTTCACTCATATCAAGTGAAACATCTCCTACAACTACTTTATATTCTGGTATCGTCTCTCCCAATAATTGAATATTCTCTCCAATTAATTCAACAGTTGACTCAATTACAAATGTTCCATATCCCAATTTAAATAGCTCATCACCTAAATCAAATATTTTTGCTCCTATTCTATTTCCAAATGTCATCTTACTGATAGCTTCTGCTATCCCACCATTTTTCAATGTAAGAGCCGAAATAATATTTTTTTCTACTATATTTTTATGCACAAACTCAAAATTCTCTTTTAGCTCCTCTATATTAGGCATATAGTTTCCCAACATATGATGTTTTACTAAATAGATCTTATTTCCAGCTTTTTTGAACTCTGGTGATATTACAACACTTGCTTTAACAGGAGTTACTGCAAATGAGATCAATGTAGGTGGTACATGTATCTCATTAAATGTTCCACTCATTGAATCTTTTCCACCAATAGCTGGTATTCCAAATCCTCTTTGTGCCTCTATTGTTCCTAATAAAGCTGAGAATGGTTTTCCCCAATTTTTAGAACTTTGTCCCAATTTTTGGAAATACTCTTGAAATGATAATCTTACAGTTTTATAATCTCCACCTGCAGCTACTAATTTAGCCAAAGATTCAACTACTGCATAAGCTCCTCCATGGAATTGTGACCAAGAAGAAAGCACAGGATTGTACCCCCAAGTAATTGCAGAAGCTGTATCTGTCTCACCTTTTAATAGTGGTATCTTCTGTACACTTACATCTGTTGGTGTCATTTGATATCTTCCGCCAAATGGCATTAAAACTGTTGTAGCTCCTATTGTTGAGTCGAATATCTCCATTAATCCTTTTTGTGATGCTACATTTAAAGAAGAAAGCATATTATACCATCTCTCTTTTAAATCCTTACCTCCATAAGAAGATTTTATAAATGGACTCTCCTCTAAATTTACATTTTCTACTTCCACTTCAATCTCTTGAGTTACTCCATTAGTATCGAGAAACTCTCTAGATATGTCTACTATTTTCTTCCCTTTCCAATTCAATACAAGTCTGTTTGTATCAGTTACTTCAGCTACTACTGTTGCCAATAAGTTCTCTCCATTTGCCAATTCTATAAATTTTTCTCTATCTTTAGCCTCGATCACTACTGCCATTCTCTCTTGCGACTCTGATATTGCTAACTCTGTCCCACTAAGTCCAAAATATTTAGTAGGAATTACATCTAGATTTATATCAAGTCCTGAAGCTAACTCTCCTACTGCTACTGACACTCCTCCTGCACCAAAGTCATTACATTTCTTTATAAGCTTTGTAACTTCTGGATTTCTAAATAATCTCTGAATTTTTCTCTCTTCTGGTGCATTTCCTTTTTGTACCTCTGCTCCACAAAGTCTCAATGAATCATTGGTATGCTCTTTAGAAGATCCTGTTGCTCCACCACAACCATCTCTTCCTGTTTTTCCTCCTAGTAAGATTACTATATCTCCTTTTGAAGCATTTTCTCTTCTTATCCAGTTGGCTGGTACAGCTCCAACTACAGCTCCAACTTCCATTCTTTTAGCCTTATATCCATCGTGATAGATCTCCGTCACGTGTCCAGTTGTCAATCCTATTTGATTTCCATAAGCTGAATATCCAGCTGCAGCTCCTGTAGTTATTTTCTTTTGAGGTAATTTTCCCTGTAATGTATCCTCTAATTTCTCCAATGGATTTCCAGAACCAGTAACTCTTATTGCTTGGTATACATACGATCTTCCAGATAGTGGATCTCTTATAGCTCCTCCTAAACAAGTAGAAGCTCCTCCAAATGGTTCAATCTCAGTGGGGTGGTTGTGAGTCTCATTTTTAAACATAAGTAGCCATTTTTCTAATTTGCCATCTACATCCACATCTATATATACTGAACATGCATTTATTTCATCAGAAATTTCTAAATCATCTAGTTTTCCTGTCTTTCTCATCTCTTTTCCACAGATAGTTGCCATATCCATAAGTGACATATATTTCTTTTCAATCCTATCTTGATGTACAAATTTTCTAACTTTCACATATTTGTCAAAAGCTCTTTGTAAACTCTCTCCAAATTCACTCTTAGGGAATACAACATTTTTTATTCTTGTTTCAAATGTTGTATGTCTACAATGATCTGACCAATAAGTATCTAATACTTTTATCTCAGTTTCCGTTGGATTTCTTCTTTCAGTATTTTTGAAATAATCTTGAACAAAAGCTATATCTGCCAATGTCATTGCAAGATCAAGATCTTTTCTAAATTTCTCTAACTGATCTCTATCATACTCAATAAATTTATTAAATACAAGAACCTCTTGTACTCTCTCCCCCTCTTCTATTTCTAATTTTTCAAGAGATTTCTCTCTCATCTCCACAGGGTTAATATAATATTTTTTTACTCTTTCTAACTCAGAGTCTGAAAGCTTCCCTTCTAGTACTATTACCTTACCACTTGTTACTATTACATTCTCATTCCTATTTGAGATAAGATTTAAACATTGCATTGCTGAGTCAGCTCTTTGATCGAACTGTCCAGGTAAAAACTCCACTGCAAAATATTTTTCTTCATTTATTTCTAACTCCTCAGTTACTCTATCTGTAACTACTTCTGAAAAGATCAATTTTTTCGCAGCCTCTAACTCTGATTTCTCTATTCCAAATATATCATAGCAATTGATCAATCTTATTTTTTTCAATCCTGTCAACTGTAAACTTTCTTTTAACTCATTTTCAAGTCTTTTTGCCTCTAAATCAAAGTTCTGTTTTTTCTCAACAAAAATACGATAATTCATTTTTCCTCCTGAAAATTTTAATATAGATTCCTTTTTAATCACTTATTTAAAATAGTCCCTCTATTTTCCCATTCTCATCTATGTCTATCAACTCTGCTGCTGGTTTTTTAGGCAGTCCTGGCATGTCTATTATATCTCCTGCCATAGCAACAATAAATCCTGCTCCTGCTGAGATTCTCAACTCATTTATAGTTACTGTAAATCCTGTTGGTCTTCCTATTAATGAAGCATTATCTGATAAAGATTTTTGAGTTTTTGACACACAAACTGGTAATTTTCCATATCCTAGTTCATCTATTATCTTTAGCATCTTTTTAGCTCCACTGCTAAACTCTACTCCCTCACCTCCATATATCTCTTTAGCTATCAACTCTATTTTCTCTTTTATACTCAATTCTAATGAATACAGTGGTTTATACTCATCTTTTCCCTTTTCAATCTGTTCTAGCACTTGGTTGGCAAGATTGATTCCTCCCTCTCCACCTTTTGCCCAAACATCACATAGAGCAACTGGAACTTCCTGCTTTTTACAGTGCTCCTCTATATATTTTAACTCTCTGTCTGTATCACTAACAAATCTATTGATAGCTACAACTACTGGTAGACCATATTTTTTCATATTCTCAATATGCTTATCTAAGTTCGTAATTCCTTTTTCTAGAGCTTCTAAACTCTCCTCTGAAAGCTCCTTCAATCCACCGTGATGTTTTAAAGCTCTAACTGTTGCAACTATGACAACACAATTAGGCTTTAAATTTCCTTTTCTACACTTTATATCTAAAAATTTTTCTGCTCCTAAATCTGCAGCAAATCCAGCTTCTGTTACTACATAATCTGAAAGTTTCAATGCTAATTTAGTTGCCAGTATTGAGTTACAGCCGTGAGCTATATTAGCAAATGGTCCACCATGAATAAATACTGGTGTATTTTCTAATGTCTGTACTAAATTTGGTTTTAAAGCTTCTTTTAATAGTGCTGTTACAGCTCCCTCTATCTTCAAATCTCCTACTGTTAGAGCTTTTCCATCTCTAGAATAACCAAACATCATATTTTTTACCTTATCTTTTAAATCCATAAGTGAATTAGCTAAACATAAAGCTGCCATTATTTCTGAAGCAACAGTAATCTGGAATGATGATTCTCTTGGAATTCCATTAGTTTTTCCACCTAAGCCTATCACTATATCTCTTAATGCTCTATCATTCATATCAACTACCCTCTTCCACGTAATTTTTGTTAAGTCAATATTTAAAGCATTTCCTGAGTTAATATGATTATCTATACAAGCTGCAATCAAATTGTGTGCAACACCTATTGCATGAAGATCTCCTGTAAAATGGAGATTTATATCTTCCATAGGAATGACTTGAGAATAGCCGCCACCAGTAGCCCCTCCTTTCATTCCAAAAACAGGTCCTAATGATGGTTCTCTTAATGCAGCTATGGATGATTTTCCAAGTTTATTTAAAGCTTGTGTCAATCCAACTGTTACTGTTGATTTTCCTTCTCCAGCAGGTGTAGGTGTAATTGCTGTCACCAATATCAATTTTCCGTCTTTTTTATCCTGTAACTCTTTTAATACTTTTAGATCTACTTTTGCTTTATATTTTCCATACTGTTCAATACTATCTTCACTAAGTCCTATCTTTTTAGCTATCTCCATAATATTTTGAATTTTTGCTTCCTGTGCTATTTGAATATCAGTCTTCAATTTTTTCCCTCCTCAAATTTTTCTAAATTAAAAAGATCTAAGTACACACCAATGCTTTACATCAGTACACACTTAGACCATTAATTTCTCCTATTCTTATATTTACAACTATGCCTTTGTTAAATTTCAGAGTATGTATTATATTTCTTTTCTTCTTTTTAACAAATAGCATTTCTCTCCTCCATAGCATTTTCATATATACCAAAAGGAATGACAAAAAAGCATCTTGCCAAACAACTCATAGCGGTTAATTTAAGGTCAACCGTAGAAACTCCTGACCATATTACAGGTATATATGAGATATATTTTCTTCTATATATCTAGAATAACATAAAAGTTGATTTTTGTCAAAACAAAAACTTTTTTATATTTTTTTTAATGTTCTTTATGATTTTTTTGTTCTTATTTCTTACTCTTTACTAAATATATGACAAAAATATTCTAATCCTATCACATAACTATCAACACCTAATCCAGATACCTGTCCTATACAAGCTGCAGCTGTATAAGATATTTTTCTAAACTCTTCTCTTTTATAGATATTTGAAAGGTGTACCTCCAACGTTGGAATCTCTATACTTTTTATAGCATCAAATAAGGCTATGGAAGTGTGAGTATACGCTCCTGGATTTATAATTATCCCATCATATTTTTCAAAGTATGCTCTTTGTAAAATATTGATCATCTCACCTTCAATATTACTTTGAAAAATATCTAAACTTATCCCTTTCCTTTTTGCTATATCTTTCAAATAATTACACATATCTGTATAATTTTGATATCCATATACCTCCTTCTCTCTTATCCCTAAAAAATTTATATTTGGACCATTTAATACCATTATTTTCATAATTTTTCTCCCCTTAGCTCCCTTTCTACCAACTCTTCTAACTCCTCTACCAAAGCTCTATCTACCTTGATCCCCTTCCAAACTTCATCACTTTTAATAGCTTGATTCACTAACATTGAAACCCCATTCACACATTTTAATCCATTTTTTCTTGCCAATCTTAAAAATTCTGTATCTACTGGATTATATATTAAGTCTATAGCCACATCAAAACGTTTTAATATATCCTCAGTTACAGGTGAATTAAGAGTATTTGGATACATTCCCACTGGAGTTGTATTTATCAAAATTTCTCCTCCTATTATATCCTCATAAGAGACCACTGTTATATCTCTAAACTTTCTCTTTAATTCAGTTTTTTTGCTCTCTACATCTCTAGTTACAACAACTATCTCCTTAGCTCCTAGATTACTTAAAGCTACAATTACTGATTTAGCAGCTCCTCCACTCCCCAACAGATAACAACTCTTCTTACTTATCTCCACACTATGCTCCTCTAACATCTTTATAAATCCAAAATAATCACTGTTGTAACCATAAGATTTTCCATCTTCTATCCTTACTAAATTGACAGCTCCTATCTTTTTAACCTCTTCTGATATATAATCTAGCTCCTCTAATAATACTTCTTTGTATGGAATTGTAATATTAAATCCTGCAACATCTTCAGCTCTCAATTTTTTTAAAATATCTTTTTCATTCTCTATCTCATATAAAGAGTACTCTCCTGATAACTTTAATTTCTGAAATACATAGTTATGGATCAATGGCGATAGTGAATGTCCCAATTTTTTTCCAACAAGACCGTACTTACTCATATTTTCCTCCATTTTCAAATATTTTATCCAATAAAGCTATAGCCATAATAGCCTCTATCACTACAACAGCTCTAGGAACTATACATGGATCATGTCTTCCCTCTATTAAAAGCTTACAATTCTCTCCACTCCTCACATTTACTGTATTTTGCTCCTTTGATATGGAAGGAGTTGGCTTTATAGCAACTTTAAAAGATATTGGCATCCCATTTGAAATCCCACCAAGTATACCTCCATTATTATTAGTTAAAGTTTCTACTTTTCCTTCACTATAATGATATTGATCATTCACTTCAGAGCCATAATATCTTGTCATATCAAAACCACTTCCAAACTCAATCCCCTTAACTGCAGGAATTGAAAAAGCTAAATGTGCAATTGTACTTTCTAATGAATCAAAAAAAGGTTCTCCTATTCCACTTGAAACTCCAATAGCATAACAACTTATCGTTCCTCCTACTGAATCTCCCGCAACTCTTGCTTTCTCAATCTCATCTTTTACCTCTTTAATTTTTTCATCATCAATAATTGCCATCTCTTTATCAGCTAATTTTTTAAACATCTCTTTACTTAACTCTTCTTTAGTTAACCTTTCTATCTCAATCTCCTTTATACTAGTAATTTGAGCTCCAACATATATATTTTTTTGAGCTAGTATCATCTTTGCTACACTTCCTGCAAAAACAATAGGTGCTGTAATTCGCCCTGAAAAGTGACCTCCTCCCCTTACATCATTATATCCACGATACTTTATATATGCTGGATAATCACTGTGGCTAGGTCTCATCATAATTTTTAGATCTGAATAATCTTTAGATTTTTTATCCTCATTTCTTATTATGACACACATAGGTGCTCCAGTAGTCCTTCCTTCATAAATCCCACTCAAAATTTCATATCCATCACTCTCTTTTCTCTGTGTTGAAAATCTATTTTTTCCTGGTGCTCTTCTTTGCATCTCTTTTTCTATATAATCATCTATTATCTCTATTCCAGCTGGTAATCCATCAATATTTATCCCAATAGCTTTTCCATGTGACTCTCCAAAAATTGACAATCTAATAGTTTCTCCCCAATTAGCTCCCATCTCTGTCTCCTTCATTTCTGTTATTAATATAATTATACCATATTTTACATTATAAACTAAAATTTTATTGTGTATTTTTTTTTATGTGTTATAATATATCTAATTCTATTTAGGAGGAGAATTTTTATGAAATTAAAATCTTTAATTGCAGGTATGGCTCTTATATCATCACTATCTGTTAGTGCTAGTCAAGGAGCCCAATTTTCAGTTTTACCCGGAGTACAATTTGGAGCTACTAAAGCAGACTCTATTGATGGATTCAGTTTTAACTTATTAGGAGCAGAAAACCAAAACGTATCTGGTTTTGATCTATCATTAATAGGTTATAGAAAAGTTAATGGTAATTTCAGCGGACTTCATCTTTCTCTTTTCTTAGAAGCTTTTAGAGTAGATGGAAATATGAGAGGTATCTCTCTATCACTTTGGAACGATGTTAAAGGTAGTGTCGGTGGTGGAACATTAGGTCTTGTAAATACTGTTGGAGGAGATGCAACTTTCCAATTTGGAGGAGTTAATATTGTAAATCGTGAAGCTCTTGTTCAAATTGGATTTGTTAACTATGCTCAACAGGTTGGAGGACTTCAATTTGGATTTGTTAACGCAACTAAAAGATTAGAAGGATTACAAATTGGACTAGTTAACTATGCTGAAAATGGAGTGTTACCAGTTTTACCTATCATTAACTTCAGAAAAACTCTATTTTAAGATAAAAACTGCACTCATCTTAATTATTTAAGATTTTAGGTGCAGTTTTTTATCTTACCTTTGTTTATTTATATTTAAAATTATCCCCATAGCAGCAAATATCGTTACAATTGAAGTTCCACCAGCACTGAATATTGGCATCGGTATTCCAAAAACAGGAAGCATACCCAAAGCTACATATATATTGATAAGAACCTGTGTTATCAAGTATCCACCAATCCCTATAGCCAAATATTTTCCGAAATAGTCTGTAGTTTCCATAGCTGTTCTCTTTATGTTATTAAAAAGCAGTACAAATAGGAAAAGCAAAAGTAGCATACCTACAAATCCAAACTCTTCTCCAAAGGTTGCAAGTATGAAGTCAGTATTAGCCTCTGGAAGATAGTTGTACTTCTGTACCCCATTCGCATATCCTTCACCTAAGATTCCACCTCTTCCAAAAGCCATAAGTGATTGTGCCACTTGATAACCAATATCTAAATCATACTCATTTTTTAATACCCCATTTAAATAACTAACTACTCTACGTAATCTATAGCCATACGTTAGCTTATCTCCTATAAAGGCTACGTAATAAAAAAATCCTCCAGCTAGTCCTATAAACAGTGAACTCAATCCTACTATCAATTTCATACTCACTCTGCTCATAAAAAGTATTGTAATGGCAATAGCAATATAGTGTATTGTAGTCCCCAAATCTTTTTCTAACATAATTAAAATGAGATAGATAAGAATTATCCCAGCCACATTTGCTATTATTCCCAAGCTTTTATACTTCTCTTCCTCTCCCTTTTCTAAGAGTTTAGCTAGAATTATTATAAATGGGAGTTTCATCATCTCAGCAGGTTGAATGCTGAAACCAGCTATTCTAATCCAACCAATGGCTCCATTTATTGTTGGTACATATTTTTTTAGAGTTGGTATTTTAGACCCTATTACAACAGCTAAAAGAGATAAAATCGAAGTTAATAGTAAGAAGCCTATCATCTTTTTTCTCTTCCATTTTTTATAATCTCTCGTTGAAACAAACATAAAAATCCCTATACCAATACCTATATATGTACAGTGATTTCTTATTGTTTTAAGAATTCCCTTTAAATATACTCCTTCCAACTTTACACTTACCATATTCAAGAGACTCATTATTATGAGAAGAATGAGAATTACTACAATTCCACCATTTCTAATTCTTTTTCTTCTTTTTATAGCTTCCTTTTTATCTTCCCTATTTAATTGATTTCTCTTATTGTATAAATTTTCATTCTTCACTATCATACTCATACCATTATCACTCTATCTCTAAAAAATTTCTTTCTAAATACTCAGCTACACCATCTTCTGTATTTTTTCCAACTATCTCATTATTTGGTAGTCTATCTTTTAATCTAACTGAAGCATTTTCCATAATTAGACCCTTTCCTACCTCTTTCAACATTTCATAATCATTTAACCCATCTCCAAAAGCAATTACACTCTCTAGAGGAATCCCCAATCTTGCCATTACACTCTTTATAGCTTCTCCCTTACATACAGAGTGTGCCATAATTTCTAAACATTCCTCTCCAGATAGTGTCAGTGAAATCCTATCCCTAAATTCATTTTCAATCTTTTTTTCTAAATCTTCTAACTCTTTAAAATTCTTGCTTATAAAAAATATTTTTATAACTCTAGAACAATCAAATTTATCAAAATCTTCTATTGTATAAGAAAAGCCACTCTCTTGATGAAAACTTTTAAATTCTTCTAATTCCTCTTCTATATACCAATTACTAACTGTGTATATGTGTCTTGAAACATCTTTGCTACATTTTTTTTCTAATATTTTTTTTACTATATCCTCTTCTATATCCTTTTCATATACAATTTCATTATTTTCATTATGGATTATTGCACCATTTGAACTTATTAAATATGAATCTAAACCCAACTGTTTCTTAAGTTCTAAGGCATCTAAATGGTGTCTACCTGTAGCTATAAATATCTTTTTAACTCTATCTTTTACCTCTTTTATAACTTTTTTTGTTTTATTTGAAAATCTATGCTCTCCATTTAAAAGAGTTCCATCTAAATCACTCACTATTGCTTGATATTTCATTCTGTATTCTCCTTTATTTACATATCTTATTCTACCTAATATAATACCATTAAAAAATTTTTTTGAAAAGTTTTTATTTTTTTATTGACAGCTTTTTAAATTTATGATATCATTATCTTTGTTGATGGAAACGGAATATAGCGCAGTCCGGTAGCGCATCTGCCTTGGGAGCAGAGGGCCGCAAGTTCAAATCTTGCTATTCCGACCATTTAGTATTGGGGTGTCGCCAAGCGGTAAGGCAACGGACTTTGACTCCGTCATGCGTTGGTTCGAATCCAGCCACCCCAGCCATTTGTTACTTATTTTATACAAGTTTGTAAAATACAAAAATTTGTTTTGACTTGGAGTAACAAAGTAAATTTTTACTTATTTTAGAATAGTTACAAGGTTATCTTAGTTATTTTGATAACCTTTTTTTATTTAGTGACTATTTTACGTAACTACTCAGGTCTGATGTAGAAATTTAAGACTTTCTTCAAAAAATTTTGAAG
>JAHHSZ010000060.1 GCA_020024915.1 Fusobacterium sp.
CTTTATTTTCTTCAATAGTCTTTATTACTCTATTTTTTAATTCTTGTTTTGTCATTTTTGCCTCCTTAAATATCTCCTGTTATTTTTAAAACTGTTTGTGCTATTAATGCACACGCAAAGAATATTGTTATAAATACTATTATTGAAATTAACACTATCTTCCAAGACATTTTTTTCAAATCATCAATTTTATTTCCAACAGAAATTCCTGCAAAAGCCAATAACGGAGTTGTTATTGAAAGAAAATTAACTTTTCCTACATATTCCATAAATTTTGCAGAAATAGGATTTTGTGGTATGCTTAGAACAAAACCTAAAATTGTAACCCAACCAAAAGCTGGAAATACAGATTTTGGAAACATCTCTCTTATCACTAAAGCAACTAGAGCCACCAATATTATTAAAATTATTCCAGGTACTGTATCTATCATTGGAGTTCCTAATCCAACTCTTTGTGTTATCATTACTAATATCCCTGATATTATCAGTAATAAAGTATTTTTCTTCATTCTTTCCATATTTATTGTCATACTATTTCTCTCCCTTTCTTTTTCCTAAAACTGGCTCTAAAATTGCATAAAGCTTATTTGTTAAAGGCAAAGTTACAAATATTAAAAAATTTACCCCTGTTATTCCTGACAACATATTACTTGTTGCTGCATATGCTAATATTGTATCTTTCATATGAGATGGTGCTACCTCTGTCAAAGCTGCTGCTGCTGCTGTCATCATACTACCACTTCCCACTCCACAAGCCATTCCTAATGCATATGGATGTATTCCAGAGTAAATTGAAACTGAACCTAAAATTCCAAATACAATAGTTCCTACAACTGTACCTATTAAGTAAGTTCCTAATACTCCATTTCCTTCTGGAGAATCTATTCCGTACTTCTCTCCTATAACTCCTAGTGAAGGCTCTCTACTTATACTTGAAGTAGCTCCAACTGCTTCTCTTTTCATTCCTAATAATAATGCTATTGGTAATGCTACTATTGGTGATAAAATATGTCCTGTCTCCTGTGCTAAGAATGCTGGACCAGCAGCTAATATCTTTTGTAAATTTGGTCCTGCTAGTGTTCCATATTTTACTCCTAAAATTAGAAGTACCATTCCTACCAATTCACTTGCCCATTTTATTTCAGATGAATTAATTAATTTTTTTAATAATGTAATTCTCTTTCCTAATAAATCTGGTGTTATTAGTGTTCCAATAATAACTGCATATAACATAGGAAATAAAATCACATTTACCTTCCATACTGGGATTGACACTTTTCCTATTGTTTCTGTAATAATTACAATTATCGCTGAAATAATTGTTACTTTCCATAAAGCTTTTTCCATACTTTTCTCCTTTTATATATTAAAGTCATGTCCTTAATAGGACTTTAATTTCATTATAAATATATCATTTTCTCTATAAATTGTCAACTTATTATTCTAAAAAAAAACTATTTTTTTATTTTTAAAACATTACTAATTTAATAAAGAATAGAAAAAGGAAAAATTATTGTCATATTTTGTAATATTTAACAATATTTTTCCTATTATTCTTAAAGTTTAAATTTTATAATTCTTCTCGGTCTTCCAGCAGTTATAGAGTTTTCCACCTGTACTATCTCAGCATAATCTTTCTCAAGTATCTTTTTTATAATTCTATTTACACTTCTTGTAGTGATATTAAGAACTTCTGCAATTTCAATACTTGTAAAACTATTCTTCTTTTTCTTTTTTATCATACTTTTTATCTTTTCTAAATATATTGGACTTATCTCTATCTCTTCAGCCATAGTTTTTATTCTTTCATCTGAATACCTTTTATACTCCAACTCTTTTGAATTTAGTAAAGGTCCTTTAACTACTTTTCCATTGGAATAGAAGATTTTTCCCTCTTTATTCAAACTTAATTTTAGAGCCCCCCTTGCATTTCTTTCTGCTTGGAAAACAGTATTTCCCTCTCCTATTCCAATCAATAATTTTTCATTTTGTTTCTCTAGTTCCTTTTTCAATAAAAAGACATTCTTCAAGTTTTCTCTATTTTGTAAGATATCAATATTAGAAATAATCATATATTCTCTATCATCAGAAATCTGTATATTTCCCTCAACTTTTTTACTATACTCTAATAATCTCTTTTCTATCTCTATCTTATTTTTTAAATTATTTTTATCCAATTCATTATTTTTAGAATCTATTTTTATTATTTGTATCCCTAATTTACTTCCTTTATCATTTGAATTTTCTATCTTATTTAAAAGAGAAACAAACTCATTTTCAATCTCAATATTAGTTGCCTGTAATCTGTAAACAGGTATTTTTTTCTCTTTCAACTTGTTATATATATAACCAAAAGCTGTAAAAATACAGTTTATCTCCTTAGATTTATACTTTTCTAAATAATTTTCAAGGTACTCATTCTCTGTTTTATCAGGCTCATACTTTTGATAATAACTTCCCTTTAACTTTATATCAAACTCCTTTATAACTTCAGTGAATATATGCTCCTCTACAATATCCCAACCCAATCTCATATTATCATCTACTAAGCTATCTTTTTGTAACTCCCAAAAACTTTTTATCAAGCCAATACTTCCACGTTTGGTATATACAACAGGCTTATTTATCTCTAACTCTTTATTATTTAACAAAGAATAGTATACACCAATACCTGTGAGATACATTCCTTCAACTTCACTCTCTATCTCTTTTATTATTTTCAATGTATTCTCTATCTTATCCTCTTTTTTTAAAATAAACTCTATCTTTTTATATTTCTTAGACAGTATATTGTAGATCTTTTCAACAGAATCACTTGCTCCTACTATTGCTATTCTCATAATTATTCCCTCTATGTATTCGTTTTTCTTAATTATATCATTTTTTTTAAGATAAAAAAAGAGAGGATATATGTTATTCCCCTCTCCAAAACTATCATTAAATTTCTCTTATGTGGATATTTTGACTTCTATCCGGTCCTACTGAAACAACAGATATTGGACATCTTAAGATCTCTTCCATTCTCTTTATATATTTTTTACAATTTTCTGGTAACTCTTCATAAGTTTTCATTTGAGATATATCCTCTTTCCAGCCTGGTAACTCTTCATATATAGGTTTTGCTTTATATAGTATCTCAGTTGAGGCAGGAACATAGTCATATCTCTTTCCATCTATCTCATAAGCTACACATATTTTTAATGTATCTAATCCACTTAATACATCTATCTTAGTAATTACTATATCTGTAAGTCCATTAATATCCACAGCATATTTTCCCACTACTAAATCTAACCATCCACATCTTCTTGGTCTTCCTGTTGTAGCTCCATACTCTCCACCAATCTGTCTTAATTTCTCTCCTAAATCATCATTTAATTCAGTTACAAAAGGACCCTCTCCAACTCTTGTTGTATAAGCTTTCATAACTCCAATTCCCTTAGTTATTTTTCTAGGAGAGACTCCAGCTCCTGTTGTTACTCCTCCTGTTGTAGGTGATGAAGATGTAACATATGGATAAGTTCCATAGTTTATATCTAGCATCATTGCTTGAGCTCCCTCAAATAATACTAATTTGTCCTCATCTAAAGCTTTATTTATTTCAGGTATTGAGTCAATTATTCTATGTCTTAATCTATCTGCATAACCTGTGTAGTCAGCTAAAATTTGCTCATAAGATAGTGGCTCTGCTCCATATATCTTAGTTATAATCTGATTTTTAGCCTCTAAAAATCTTTTTAATTTTTCAGCAAAAATATCCATGTTTAAGAAATCTACTGCTCTGATTCCAACTCTGTTTATCTTATCTGCATAACAAGGTCCTATTCCTCTTTTGGTAGTTCCTATTTTATTTGAACCACTAGCTTCCTCATTTAACTCATCTATTCTCACATGATATGGCATAATTATATGTGCTCTATCACTTATAAATAGGTGATCTATTTTAGCACCTTTCTCTGCTAAAGTATCTAACTCTTTTAATAAAACTTTAGGATCAACAACAACCCCTGGTCCTATTATACACTTCCCATTTCCATGTAACATCCCAGACGGTAATAGATGTAGTATAAATTTCTCTCCATTTACAACTACAGTATGTCCAGCATTATTTCCACCTTGAAATCTTACAACATAATCAGCTCTATCTGCCAATACATCTATAATCTTTCCCTTTCCTTCATCTCCCCACTGAGTTCCTACTACTACGTATCCAGCCATTGTTCCCTCCTAAGCTTATTTTATTTTTTCTATTTCAATATAATTTATATTTTTATTGTGTTTACATAAAAACAGTTGTTCGAACTCTGTCTTTATATTATTTGCTACTTTTTCACTGTTGTGTAGATCAGAAGTGTGGTATACTATCTCATAACCATCTAAACTATTAGCTAAATCAATTACGTCTTGATAGTATTTATCGTGGTCAGTTTTAAAGTAAAACATACCACCTTTTTTCAATATCACATCTAAAGTTTTAAAGAAACTCTCCTGCACCACTCTATTTTTCTCATTCTCTTCCCAAGGATCTGGAAAGTTTACATAGATTCCATCTATCTCATTTTCTGCTACAAATTCAAGTATCTCTTCCCCTCTTCTTCTTAAGAAAAGAGCATTTGATGATCCATCTCTCTTTACTTTATTCGCTGAAAGTACAAGTCTTTTGAATCTTAATTCAAGTCCTATATGATTTCTCTCAGGAAATTTTTTTGCCATTCCCTGTGCAAAGTTTCCACTTCCAGAACCTATCTCTAAATATATTGGATTATCATTTTTAAAAAATTCATTCCATTTTCCCTTATACGAGTCCATTATTTTCTTATCATAAATAATGTGTTCTGGATAATCCAACAATTTGAACATATATTGATTATAGTTCTTTCTTGGACTCTTAAAAAAATGACTCCACAAGTTCTCTCTTAACTCTTCCATCTGGCCTCCATTACAATTTTTTTATTTTTTCTATAATTTTATCTGCTATTTTACTGTTCTTATGAAATAACTCCTCTATCTTTTCTTGAGAATCTTTCTGATGTAGTTCAATTTTTTCTATAGCTTCTAAAAATTCCTTACTATTACTTACTTTATAACCTAAATTTAACTCTAAAATCTCCTTAGATATCTCTTTTACATTTTGAAGATATGGTCCAAATATTGGTGTCTTTCCATAAAATAGTGGCTCTAGCAAACTATGCCCTCCAATATTTACCAATGTTCCTCCCACAAATGCTATATCACTTATTGAGTATATTTTTCTCAATACTCCTATCTTATCTACAATTATTACATCACTTTTTAGAGTATTTCCCTTTTCAATCTCACTATATTTACTATATGAAAATCCATACTCTCCTAGAATCTTTTCTATTTGAGGAGTTCTCTCTATATGTCTTGGGACTAGAATTAGGAGTGTATCTTTCATAGACTTAAATGTATCTAATAGTACTTCATACTCACCTGTTCTACTACTTCCAGCTGTGAATACCCTTCTCTTATCTATATTCAAAAGTTCTCTCAACTGTTCCTTTTCTATCTCATCATATTTTTGGAAGGAGATATCAAACTTTAAATTTCCTAAAGTTTCTACTCTTTCAGCCTCTGCTCCTATCTCAACTATTCTCAAACTATCCTGTTCTGTTTGCATAAAAAACCTGTCTATATTCAAAAATATAGTTTTTAAATACCCAGATAACTTTTTATATCTTTCAAAGCTTCTATCTGATATTCTTCCATTTACAACTATAACTTTAGATAGTTTTCCACATTGATTGATCAAATTCGGCCAAATCTCTGTCTCTACCAAAATTAATAGATTTAGTTTTATTTTTTTTAGAATACTCTTTAAGACCCTCTTATCATCTAATGGAAAATAGTATATATCAACTCTCTCATTTTTTCCAAACTTATCCCTTGCTACTCCTATTCCAGTATCTGTAAATAGAGTCAACAACACCCTCTCATTTCTTGTTTCCAATAGCTTTTTTATCAAGGTTTCTGATAAGTTTATCTCACCTACAGAGGAACAGTGTACCCAAATATACTCACCAGATTTTAAATTTGAAAAGTCCTGTTTCAATCTTTTTTTTAAAAACTGCCCCTTTTTCCCATTCAATAGGATTAATAGATAGATAAATGGTTGTAACAACATTCTTAAAATCTGATAGAACATCTTACTCTCCTATTTTTTCATCTATATACTTAGAAATAGCTTCAACTACTTCATCTATATTCATTGTACTACTATCTATTTCATGAGCATCTTCTGCTTTTAATAGTGGACTCTCTTTTCTTGTAGAATCTATATGATCTCTCTCTTTGATTGAAGATAGTACTGATTCATAATCAGCCTCTACCCCTTTCTCCTCATACTCCCTTAATCTTCTCTTAGCTCTCTCTTCTGGTGAAGCTACCAAGAAAATCTTTACATCTCCATTTGGGAATACTACTGTACCAATATCTCTTCCATCTAAGATTATCCTTTTTCCCTTGCTTATCTCTCTTTGTAGCTCTACAAGCTTTACTCTAACCTCTCTTATTGCAGCTACTGGAGAAACAACACCACTCACTCTAGGTGTTCTTATCTCCTCTGAAACATCTTTCCCATTTAGAAAAAATTGATTTCCTACAATATCCAATTTTGTATTTGCTAGCATAGCTTCAACTTGAGATCTATCTTCTAAATCAATACTGTTTTCCAATGCATAAAGGGCTATCATTCTATACATAGCTCCAGTATCTAAATATGTAAATCCATACTTTTTAGCTATTATCTTAGCTATTGTACTCTTTCCACTTCCAGCAGGACCATCTACTGTTACTATAAATTCTTTCATAACTCCCCCTTATTATGCTCTGATTAACATAGCTCTCCACTCTTTGTCTGCTTTTACCTCTTCCACTGTAAATCCTAGAGCTTCTACCTCTTTTTTAACAAGGTCACATTTATCCTCTATAATACCAGAGAATATAATTTTTCCACTCTCTTTTACAACTTTTGATATATCATGTAATAGTATTAATAGGACATCAGCTAAAATATTTGCCACTACAACATCAAATTTCTTATCTTCTACTACTGAAATTAAATCTCCTTTGTAGACCTTAGCTTTATCCTCTCCTATCCTATTCAATTCAAGGTTTTCTTTAGCTGACTCCACTGCTAATTCATCTATATCAGTACCATATACCTCACTTGCTCCCAATCTATCAGCAGCGATCATAAGTATTCCTGATCCTGTTCCAACATCTATAACACTATCTCCTGTTTTAATATTTTCTTCCATTAACTTTAAACAAAGAGATGTAGTTGGATGAGAACCTGTTCCAAATGCTCTCCCTGGATCTAACTCTATTATTAACTCGTCAGCTTCTGGAGTATACTCTCTCCAAGTTGGCTTCACTACAAATTTTTCACTTACCTTCTCTGGAAATAGATATTTTTTCCAACTATTTTGGTAATCCTCTTCATCATATTCATAAAAATCCACAGTATAAACTATATCATCTCTTTCAGCAAACTTCTCTTCAAATGTTGCTAATATCGCATTTTTTCTCTTTTCTGCATATGGATTTAATGGAAAGTAAGCAGAAATAGCATGATCTACCATTAAAAACTCTTTCTCATTCTTATAAAAATCTAATGGATTCTTACTTTTCATAGGCTCTTCTATCTTTAGCCCTGTAACTCCAAATCCGTAAAATACATCTGAAATCTCTTTAGTGGCTCTATCTATATCATCACTTTCGTATATAACTTTTATCTCTACTACTTTCATTCATCTCTCCTTATAAATATGATATTTCCATAAAAGTTTTACTTATTCTCTCTATTTTTTTACACTCTCCTGTCTCTTCATCCAACTCTATATCTATCCCACAAAGTCTCTCATTCCCTTCAGCTATTTCAAATCTTTGAGGTAATGCATTTAAAAATTTTGGTAAAACAGATTGCACCTTCATTCCTATTATCCCATTTTCTGAACCTGTCATTCCTATATCAGTTATGTAACCTGTTCCCTCTGGCAATATCTTCTCGTCAGCAGTCTGTATATGTGTATGTGTTCCATATACAACTGAAGCATATCCATCCAAATGCCAACCCATAGCTATTTTTTCTGAAGTTGCCTCAGCATGAAAGTCAACTATTATAAATTTTGTCTCTTTTCTAATCTCGTTTATTATCTCTCTTACCTTTTTAAATGGACAATCTATTGGAGTCATAAAAACTCTTCCCTGAATAGATACCACACCTATCTTATTCCCTTTTCTGTCCTTAACTATTGTATATCCTTTACCTGGTGTATTTTCATCAGGATAGTTCGCTGGTCTTAGCACCCTATCACTTCTGTCTAAATACTCATATAGTTCCCTCTTGTCCCAGATATGATTTCCACTTGTAATTACATCACAGCCCCATTCTTGTAGTTGATCAGCTATTTTGGCTGTAAGACCAAATCCTGCAGCTGCATTCTCTCCATTAACAATTACAAAATCATACTCTTTTCCTTTTTTCTCTAAAAAAGTTTTCAATGTCTCTCTTCCTGGACTACCAACTATATCTCCCACTACTAAAATTCTCATCAATTTCCCTCTTTCTATCAATAGGCTTTTACATTAGATTATATCATGTTAAATTTTTTATGTAAAGTCATATATAAAAACATTACTTTCTTAATTGAGCAACAATTAAAACTATCAAACAACAAGGAGCTAAAAAGAATGCCCCGAGAAAAGCTCTTCCTCTATTAGGAAGAAGTTTTCTCGGGGCATTCTGACAAATTAATAAAACACACTTCTATCAACTTGGAAAAAAGAAAATTAATGAAGTTTAACTTCAACTCCATTTTTAAAACATACTTCTCTCTTAAATTTCATGTCCATAGTATATTCTATAATTTTACCATGTAATTTTCCCATAACAAATGTTCCTTCTAAAATTATTTTTTTATCATAAATAAATAATTTCCCAGTCCCTTCAGGAGTCCCATTTAAAAATTCACCTTCATATATTAGCTCTCCATTAATGCCATATTTTTTTCCAAGTCCTGAATATTTATTCTTTCTAAACATACCACTATAACTTAAGTTTCCATTATCATAATATTCGTTTCCAAATCCTTCACATAAATTAGCTACAAACTCTCCTTTAAAAGCTATAGATCCATTTTTATAATATATTATCCCTTTCCCATTCCACATGTTTTCTTCTACTTCACCTTCATAAACAAGTATTGAATTTTCATCGTATATTTTCTCTACTTTCACTCTTTTTCACCTCTTTAATCAACTAAATATTTACAACATCTTTTATATTTACTACTTGGAATTTCTTCTATTTCCAATGGATAAATGATATCAAAAATCTCATTTTTTATATCATTTGGATCAATTTTTACTTCTAAAATATGTTCATTAATACCACCTATGAAGTTTAATTTCAGTTCTTCCTTCCATATATTAAACTCTTCATTAGAATAAGCTAAATTTGAGTCTATTGTTACTCTAGTCTTTGTCTTCTTACAATTAAAAGCTTTCCTATCATATAATATTGTTGTAACTGGTCTATAATTACCTTCTGATAATAAAATATAGAACAGTCTTCCTATATCTGTTTTATATTTCTTTAAAACTTCAAAATTACATTTTAACAGTTCTTCTGCATCTTCTTTCTCTACTTTCAATGAAATTTTATCTTGAATAGAATTTTTTTTAAATTTTAATTCTAACTTTGCAGTTGAATCATACGGACTGTATATTCTCAATCTAATCCCTTTTTTTATTGTTAAATCATTGATTTTAGCAAAATAATCTTTGAAGTCTTCTGTATCAAAGTATACACTCCTTATAGAGTAATATCCTTGCTTTCCAAACATATCCTCTTCTAATTTTTCTTTTAATTTACTTATCAACTCTAATTTTTTACTTGTTGTTATGAAAAATTTTTTTTCAACTCTTGTTACTTCATCAACTTTCATTTCTTTTCATATGGTATAGTTTTAACTACACCATTATCCTCCTTTTTAAATTGATTATATCTATTCTACAATAAAAATATAACTATATATTTTTATTATCTTATATAATTTTTACATAATTAAGTTGGAAATTTTTATTTAATTTCTCTAAAAATTTCTTTATTTTTTTCTCTGTGTGTATATGATATATGTACTCTTTGTATTCTGCTTCCTCTTTCTCTGAGGTCAAT
Source organism: Fusobacterium sp. (assembly GCA_020024915.1). Classification (GTDB taxonomy): domain Bacteria; phylum Fusobacteriota; class Fusobacteriia; order Fusobacteriales; family Fusobacteriaceae; genus Fusobacterium_A. Next base: position 10,202 of record JAHHSZ010000060.1, read on the forward strand.
GTGTAAACTATTCCCTCTTTTAAAAAATAATCCTCTAGTTTTTTGGTAGATATGTTTTCACTTCTAATAACCAACACATTCCCACTAGGAGTAACTTTAATTTTTTTATCAAAATAGAGAAGCAGTAAAGATATAATTATTGAATATAATATTCCTATCATATAATTACCAGTTCCTATGGCAACTCCCATTGCAATAGACCATAATAAAAAACCAATCTCTCTAAAATCTTTTAACTTAACCCTAAATCTAACTATAGATATTAATCCTAAAAGCCCTAAAGATGTCATTAAACTTCTTTCTATCAAGTTAATTATCATAGTAGTTATTATAATTAGCATTATTAAAAGGACACTAAACTTAGGATTGTAATTATCTGATGAATATATTTTTCTATAAGTAAAACAAACAATTCCACCAAGTATAATTATAACTATTATTGATGTACAAGTTCCTGTCAATTTTGACATTTCATTATAAAGTTTTTCCTGCAATAACAATTTATTAAACTCATTCATATATTTAATCTCCTCTCTATTTTCTTAATCATTTAAGTTATCATTATTAAAAAAGCAATTTTGATCTGATAACAAAATAAATATAGGACACGTATAGTATACCATAACTCCCTATACAACTCCTACTTTCTTAATATCAACACAATGTAGTATAATACAAATTCATTGAATAATCAACTATTTTTATAAATTTCAGAGTATCTAGCAATTATTTTGTTGAACTACTCACCACTTGAAGCTTTCAGTTTTTGAAGTGGGAGCTTCTTGAGAAGTAGTTGCTTTTGTTAGCCAACTATATTTACCAAGCTATCCCCA
>JAHHSZ010000061.1 GCA_020024915.1 Fusobacterium sp.
AGGTTTTCCTGTATTTTTATCCCAAACTATTGTTGTTTCTCTTTGATTAGTTATTCCTATCCCTATAATATCATGTTGTGATATCCCTGTTCTTGCAATTACTTCTGCTAAAACTCCACTCTGACTTGACCATATTTCCATTGGGTCATGTTCTACCCAACCCTCTTTTGGATATATCTGAGTAAACTCTTTTTGTGCTACTCCAACTATTTTTTGTTCGCTATCAAATACTATTGCTCTTGAACTTGTTGTTCCTTGATCCAATGCTATTATATATTTTTTCTCCATAACTTATTCCTCCATATCATTCTATAATTATCCACAAGCTACACAACTGATTGAAAAGAAATTAAATAAAGCTATTCCTATTAATGCACCTATGATAGGTCCAACAATTGGTACCCAAGCATAACCCCAGTTAGAGTCTCCTTTTCCTTTTATTGGAAGTATAGCATGAGCTATTCTTGGTCCAAGGTCTCTTGCAGGGTTAATAGCAAATCCTGTAGCTCCACCTGTTGCCATCCCTATAACGCTGACCAACATTCCTACTAAAAATGGTTTTATTCCTGGTGCTACCATATTTTTTCCATATCCTATTGCTAGTATTCCAATTACTAATATAGCTGTTCCTACAGCCTCTGTTACCACATTCCAAAATTTGTTAGGTATTGCTGGTCCTGTTGAAAAAACCCCTAATTTTGTTGCAGAATTAGGTTCTTCGTCCATAAGGTTTTTATATGTTAAGTAAGCCAATGTAGCTCCTGCTATACCACCTAAAACCTGTGCTATTATATAACCTGGTACCAATGCCCAATCCAAAACTCCATCTACTGCTAAAGCTATTGTTAATGCTGGATTTAAGTGAGCTCCACTTACCCAACCTGTTAGGTAGGCTGCCATAGAAACTGCTATACCCCAACCAAAGCAGGTTACCATCCACCCTCCACCTTTTCCATAACTTTTATTTAGGCTTAATGTCATATTGATTCCATTCCCTAAAAGTAAAAGAAATGCTGTTCCTAAAAACTCTGCTAAATACATTGCACTTGCTGTCATAAAAATGCCCTCCTTTTTAGATTCAAAACTGCAAAAAAAGCTCAAAAAAATCACCCCCTATTAGCAACTCTTTTAAGCTTCTCCATTTCACACAGCTTTTATTATGTTAACATAATTCTAGCACCTTTTCTCATCCATGTCAATACAAATAAAATCAATTCATTACTATTTGGTTTGTTTATGTACATTAGTTAAATATCCCATATATGACTATTTGTTGTTGATACCCCTACAGCACCTGCTGCTAATGCATTTATTACATCTTCTTTTTCATTTACAAGCCCTCCTGTTATCACTGGAATCCTTGTAGAATTATTGATTTTTTTTATTATTTTTGGCATAAGTCCTGGTAAAATTTCCACTGCACTAGGTTTATTTTCTTTGATATGATTTATTGTATTTTCCAATGAGAAAGAGTCCAAGATAAAAAATCTTTGAATAACCTTTATCCCTTTTTTATTTGCAAAAGCTACAATATTATGTTTTGTTGTTATAATTCCATCTGGTTTTACTTCTTGCATCAGATACTCCACTCCATTGTTAGAACTAGATATTCCATCTATCATGTCCATATGCACATAAACTATCTTATTTGCATCTTTTAATTTTGTAACAATACCTTTAATGTTTAAGATATTTGCCATAATTACAAAAACTATCTCACTTCCACTTTCTATTGCCTCGTCTAAATAAGCTTCATTCTTTAATGCTGGTATCACTGGATTTCTCTCCAATATCTCCTTTATATTTGCCATACCTATCTCCTTAAATATTTTTACTATATTATAACATATTTAGAAAAAAAGGGAGAAAAAATTCTCCCTTACTTCTACATCATTCCTGGCATCATTCCTGGATTTATTTCTGGTTGTTTAGGCTCTTTTTTACTCACTACCAAAACCTCTGTTGTCAAGATTAAGGCTGATACTGATGCAGCATTTTGAATAGCTGATCTAGTTACTTTTACTGGATCTAATATCCCCTCCTCTATCATATTCACATATTTTTCTGTAGAAGCATTAAATCCAAATCCTTCTGGCATATCTTTTACTTTTTCTAATACAACTGCTCCATCTATTCCTGCATTTTCTGCTATCTGTCTCAAAGGAGCTGTCAATGCTTTTTTAACAATCTCCACTCCCATTCCCTCTTCTCCAGATAATTTAAACTCATTCATATCCTTAGCAATCTCTACTAGTATAGTCCCACCACCAGGTACTATTCCCTCTTCTACTCCAGCTCTAGTTGCATTTAAAGCATCTTCAATTCTAAGTTTTTTATCTTTCATCTCCACTTCAGTTGCAGCACCAACTTTTATAACTGCCACTCCACCTGAAAGTTTTGCAAGTCTCTCTTGTAATTTTTCTTTATCATAATCTGAAGTTGATTCTATTATCTGATTTTTTATAGTATTAACTCTAGCCTTAATAATTTCCTCTTCTCCAACTCCATCAACTATTATTGTAACATCTTTAGTTACTTTCACTTTTTTAGCACTTCCTAACTGTGGTATAGTAGTCTGCTCTAATTTCAATCCTTTTTCTTCAGAGATTACCTCTCCACCTGTAAGTATAGCTATATCCTCTAACATCGCTTTTCTTCTATCTCCAAAAGCAGGTGCTTTAACAGCTACTACATTTAAAGTTCCTCTCAATTTATTTATAACTAAAGTAGTTAAAGCTTCTCCTTCTAACTCATCTGCTATAATTAGCACAGGTCTTGAAGTTTGGACTGTCTGTTCCAATATTGGTAATATATCTTTCATATTTGATATTTTTTTATCAGTTATAAGGATAAATGGATTATCCAACTCTGCCACCATTCTCTCTGAATCTGTTACCATATACGGAGATACATACCCCTTATCAAATTGCATTCCTTCAACTACTTCTAAAGTTGTTTCTAAAGATTTTGCCTCTTCAACAGTTATTACTCCTGTTTCACCAACTTTTTCCATAGCTTGAGCAATCAATTTTCCTATCTCTTCATCTCCAGCTGAAATGGATGCTACCTGAGCTATCTCATCATTTGATTTTATCTTTTTAGCTCTAGCTTTCAAGTGAGTAATTACCTCTTTAGTTGCCTTCTCTATACCTTTTTTTATAAACATAGGATTAGCTCCAGCACTAACCATTTTTAATCCCTCTTTTACAATAGCTTGAGCTAATATAGTTGCAGTAGTTGTTCCATCTCCAGCCACATCATTGGCTTTAGTTGCTACCTCTTTTATCAGTTGAGCTCCCATATTTTCAAAAGGGTCTTCCAATTCAATCTCTTTAGCTATTGAAACACCATCATTAGTGATTAAAGGAGCTCCATAACTTTTTTCTAAAACTACATTTCTACCTCTAGGTCCCAATGTAACTTTTACAGCATCTGCTAAAGTATTTACTCCTGATTCAAGTTTTTTTCTAGCTTCCTCATTAAATTTTAAAATTTTTGCCATTTTCAATCCCTCCAATAATTACTCTACTATTGCTAATACATCTTCTATATTTAATACTAAATAACTATCTTCACCATCTTTGATCTCAGTTCCTGAGAATTTTGAGTAAATCACTTCATCTCCAACTAATATTTCAGAAACTTTCTCCCCTTTTCCTACAGCTATTACTTTACCAATATTTGATTTTTCTTTGTCATTTGATCCTGGAAGAATAATTCCACTCACTGTTTTTTCCTCTAATTTAACAAGCTTAACCAAAACTCTTTCACCAATAGGTTTTATCTTCATCATTCTATCCCTCCAACTTATTAGCACTCTTTATTAACGAGTGCTATTTTTCTCATAACTTAATAATAAATCATTTACTCGTAACTGTCAATAGTTTTTTTAAGTATTCATATATTATTTTACTTCCAAGTATTATATCTTCAATATTAATATCTTCAGTAATATTATGGCTTATTCCTTCTTTGCAAGGTATGAATACCATTCCTGTAGGAGCAATATCCCAAAACTTCATAGCATCATGTCCTGCTCCACTATTCATTACCATATAATCTATATTTAATTCTCTAGTAATATTTTCCAAATCCAATAACAACTCCTTATCCAGTATTACTGGTTTGCCCTTTGAAACTAACTCCAACTTATACTCTAGCTCTCTTCTATTACAAATATCTTCTATTACCTTCTCAATAGACTTATCAATTCTTTGAATACTCTCCCAATCCACTCCTCTAATATCTATTCCAAGTTTTACTCTTCCTGGTACTACATTAAACGCATTTGGAGAATTTTGCAAAAATCCAACTGTTGCTACACTCTTATTCTCTTTTTCCACTAGAGCTAATTTCTCTAGTTCACACACTATCTCTGCTCCTGCACAAAGTGCATCTTTTCTCATTCCCATAGGTGCTGCTCCTGAATGATCTTGCCTCCCCTCTATTGTCAACCAATATCTCGTAGCATTGGCTATAGCATCAACTATTCCAATTTTTAAATTATTATTCTCTAAAATTCGACCTTGCTCTATGTGAACTTCAAAATATTTTTTTATTCCTGATATTTTTTTACACTCTGGATTATATCCTCTAAATTTTAACATCTCATATAGAGAGATACCTTCTACATTTTTTACTGCTTTCAGTTTTTCAATATCTATCTTCTTAGTTATCAATCCACTTCCTACAGTTGCTATTCCAAAAGCACTAGATTCCTCACATCTAAAGGCTGCTACCTTCAATGGAATATTTAAATTATTCTCTTTTATCCACTTTAAAACTAATAATCCAGCTACTACTCCAACTACACCATCATATCTTCCACCATTTATAACAGAGTCTAAATGAGAGCCCATCAAATAATACTCAGACCAATTCTCCTTGTAGATATATGTATTTCCTACCTCATCACTGGAATATTTCAGTCCCAACTCTCTTGCTATATTTCTAATAGCCCCATGCATAACATCTTCATTTTTAGTATAACCTAATCTAGTTACCCCTCCACTTTCATCTGCACCTATGGAATAAAAAGCTTTAAACCACTTTTCCAAACACTCTAAATTCTCCATTCTTCACCTCACATTATTCCAAATCCTTTTCTACAAGTAGATTCATTTCATGCCAATCATAAAATTCTTTCATCTTAAAAGGAATTGTTCCATTTTTATATGCAAGAGCGTCCATCTCATCTGGCTCAAATTTGTATACAATTTGATGCTCTTCATAATCATCTAATATCATATCATGAAACTCCTCATATTTTCCATTCTCTTTCATCTCTAAATAATATTTTTTCTAACTCTATTTTATTTAACTTTTCCATTTTTACATCTCTTAATTATATAATATACTCATATTATATAATTCTTTATTAAAATAGTTGATTTTATTAAAAAATACCCTTCTTCAAAAGGGCATTTTTTCTATTTTATCTTTAATTTTATCTCATATTTCTTCAATTCTTCAATAGCCTCCTTGGCAATTGGCAATATACAGATTATATTTATTACAGTCATTATTCCCAATCCAAAGTCTGCCAATGACCAAACAAAAAGATTTTGCTCTATTCCTCCAACATATACCATCAATACTACAACTATATGGTATAGATATCTCATCTCTTTAGATTCCATTATGAAATTTATAGCATTCTTACCATAAAATGTTACAGCTAATATTGTACTTAACGAGAAGAAGAATAACACAACTATTGTGAAAGGAATTCCTATCCATCCTATATGGTTCTTTATTGCCTCTTGGAACATTGCCATTTCTCCAATTTTCTTTCCTGCTTCTACCACTTTTGGATCTGCAAGTAATATTATAAAAGCAGTGGCACTACAAACTATAAGTGTATCTACAAACACTCCTAGAGCCTGAACCATACCTTGCTTAGCTGGTTCATCAATATCAACAACAGCTGCTGCATAGTTAGAATCTCCACTTCCTGCTTCATTAGAAAATAGCCCTCTTCTTACTCCTTGCATTATAACTATTCCTATTCCTCCACCTGCTACCTCTTTTATTCCAAAAGCTTGTTTTACTATAGTCTCTAACATACTTGGAATAGCTGTGAAATTTGTTACCACTACATAAGCTACAAGTATTAAATATAGGATAGCCATCACTGGAACAATCTTATTTAAAGCCACTATGATAGTATCTTTTTTTCCTCTGAAAAATACAATCATTCCAACTATTATTGCTAAAACTATTGCAATTTCTTTCACTCCATAACCATAGGCATTATTTATTGATTGTGTCACAGAGTTTGACATTACTTGAATAACTCCTACATAGCAGATTAATGATGCAATAGCATATATTATTCCCAACCATCTTTTGTTTAAACGTTTCTCTATTATCCAAGGAGTTCCTCCTCTATACTCTTTATTTCCAATCTTCTCTCTATACATAACTGCTAAAGTTGACTCTATAAAAGATGTTGCTGCTCCTAAAAGAGCCACTAACCACATCCAGAATATAGCTCCTGGTCCACCGACAGCTATAGCTGCCACCACACCTGTTATATTTCCAGCTCCAACTCTACAAGCAGTTCCTAAAAAAAATGCTTCTAATGAGCTTACTCCCTCTCTATTCTCTTCTTTCTTTCCAAGTATCTTGACTATATCTCCAAATAATCTAAATTGCATAAAATTTGTTTTTATACTTAAATATATAGCTGCTCCTATTAGCATAACAACTAAAATATTTTTTCCCCATAATAGATCATTGACTAAATTAATTACTTCTCTCATAACCTTTTCTCCTTCGCCCTTTGTTTCTTGTTTTATATATTCTATCACTCTCTTCTCTAAAATAATACCTTCAATTTTTTTTATTTTTTGTTCATTATTTTCTATGTATCTAGCCATAAAAAAAGAGAACTACTATAAATAGTCCTCTTTTTTTTGTTCGTATCTATTTCAGATTCTCAACCCACCCTTGATTATCTAAATACCATCTTATTGTCAACTCTATTCCCTTGTCAAAAGGAGTCTCTGGATACCAACCTAGTTCCATAGCTATTTTAGTTGGATCTATTGCATACCTAGCATCATGCCCCAATCTATCTTGAACATAGGCTATCAAATCATAATTTATATTTTCAATATCTGTTTTTAATATCTTCCTATACTCAGGCTTCTCCTTCATCAATCTCGCTATAGTATCAATTGTCAGTTTCACTATATTTATATTTTTTTCCTCATTAAAACCACCAATATTGTATATTTCTCCCAATTTTCCAGCATTTATCACCATATCCACTGCCTTATTGTGATCTCTTACATATAACCAATCTCTAACATTACTTCCATCTCCATAAACTGGTAGTTTCTTTCCTTTTAATATATTTTTTATTATCAAAGGTATTAATTTCTCTGGAAATTGATATGGACCATAGTTATTTGAGCATCTTGTTATGTTCATTGGTAATTTATATGTTTCTGCATAAGCTTTTACTATCATATCTCCAGATGCTTTTGAAGATGAATATGGAGACCTAGGATCTAAAGAAGTCTCCTCTGTAAAAAATCTCTCACCATAAGTTTTTAAATTTTTTCTTCTTTCAACTACACTTTTTACACTCTTTTCTAAATGTAGTTCTCTTGCATCTGAATAGTCTTTCACTAGAGATCCATATACTTCATCCGTAGAGATTTGAATATACTTTTTTCCCTCTTTATAGATAGGATAACCACTTTCATCTTTTCCTATTGTCCAACTATCTTTTGCTACTTCTAAAAGGTTTTGAGTCCCTAAAACATTGGTTTCTAAAAACACTCTAGGTCCCAGTATACTTCTATCCACATGAGATTCTGCTGCAAAATTTACAACATAGTCTATGTCATATCTTGAAAAAATACTCTCTACTAGCTCTTTATTCCCAATATCTCCTCTTACAAACTCTATCTTTCCACTCTCTATCTCATCTCTCAAACTCTCTTTATTTCCAGCATAAGTCAATTTATCTAAAACAACTATCTCAACTGTATCTCCATACTTTTCCAACATATATTTTACAAAATTTACCCCTATAAATCCAGCTGCTCCTGTGACTAAATATGTTTTCATATAACTCTCCCTTTTCAAATTTTTCTAATTTATAAAAAATTCCCCAATATATAATTAATTATATACTAGGGAATCCACTCTCTTATTTAGCGTAATCTACAGCTCTTGTTTCTCTAACTATAGTTACCTTTATTTGTCCAGGATATTGCATAGAATCCTCTATTTTCTTAGCCACATCTCTAGCCATTTTTGTAGCTTCATCATCTGACATAGCTTCTGGATTTACTATTATTCTAAGCTCTCTACCTGCTTGAATTGCAAAAGATGACTCCACTCCTAAGAATGAATTGGCAATCTCTTCAAGACTTTCTAATCTCTTCAAGTAAGCTGTCAATGTCTCTCTTCTAGCTCCTGGTCTTGAAGCTGAAACAGCATCTGCTGCTTGAACAATTATTGCCTCAACAGTTTCAAACTCAACTTCATTATGGTGAGCCATAACTGCATTTATAACCTCTGATTTTTCTCCAAATTTCTTTAAGAACTCTCCACCAATAAGTGCATGAGAAGACTCTATATCACTTTCTAATACTTTTCCTACGTCATGTAATAGTCCAGCTCTTTTTGCTAATTCTGTATCTGCACCTATCTCTGCTGCTAAGTTAGCTGAAAGTTTTGCAACTTCAATTGAGTGAGTAAGTACATTTTGTCCATAACTTGTTCTAAACTTTAATCTTCCTAAAGTTTTTATAATTTCAGGATGCATTCCAGGAATTCCAAGCTCTATCATAGCTCCTTCTCCAGCATCTACTATCTCTTTATCAATCTCTTTTCTTGCTTTATTAACTACCTCTTCAATTTTTCCTGGATGTATTCTACCATCAGTAATTAATTTTTCAATAGCAAGTCTAGCTATCTCTCTCTTTACTCCATCAAAACTAGATAATACAACTGCTTCTGGAGTATCATCTATTATTATATCTACACCTGTTAAAGCCTCAATAGCTCTAATATTTCTTCCCTCTCTACCTATGATTCTTCCCTTCATCTCATCATTAGGTAGGTTTACAACTGATACTGTAGCATCCACTACATACTCAGCAGAAGCTTTCCCAATAGCAGTTGATAAAATTCTTCTTGAAATTCTATCCTTTTCATCTTCAAGTTTATTCTCAAACTCTCTAATCGCTACAGCTGTCTCGTGAGTTAAATCATCTCTTAACTTAGAAATCAAAATCTCTTTTGCCTCTACTTTAGATAATCCAGAGATTCTCTCTAATTCATCTTCTTGCTTTAATTTTATAGCTTCTATCTCATCTTTTTTAGCTTCTAACTCATCTGTAGTTCTCTCTAACTCTTGACTTTTTAACTCTAACTTCTCAATCTTATTATCTAAAGTTTCCTCTTTTTTAGTAAGTCTAGCTTCTTTTTGTAAAAGCTCATTTTTAGCATTTTTTATCTCTTTCTCAGCTTCCTCTTTTATCGAATATGCATGCTCCTTTGCCTTTAACTCAATCTCTTTTCCTCTTGCATGTGCATTTTTCTCTGCATTTTCAACTATTTCTTGAGCCTTTATCTTTGATTTTGCTACTTCGTCCTCCAAATCATTTAACTCATTTATCTTTTTATCTATAACAGACTTTTTATAAAGAATAGCAAATACTATTCCTAGTCCAATTATTATCAAACCTATTCCTAAAACTGTATTCATAATTATTTCCTTCCTACTTATCTATTATTTAAAACTTGCTATTGCCTCATCTTCTGTCTCATATATTTCAAATATTTCATCTAATCCTATCATCTCAAATATTGTTTTTATATGTTCATTTAATTTGATAAGCTTTATATCTCCACCCATCTCTTTTACAACTTTTAACTTTCCTCTTAAAATTCCCATAGCTAAGCTGTTGATATGAGTAACTTCCTCAAAATCAATTATAAACTTTGTAGAATCAGCCTCTATTAATTTTGTTATTCTCTCTTTTAACTTAGGTGCTACTAAAGCATCTAACTCTCCTATCACTTTTAACTCTTTAATTTCCCCAACATTTTTTTCAAGTATTTCAAAATTGTTCATCATTTTATGCCTCCTTAACTTTTTTTTCTACTCTAAACAATGTTCCATTTAATTTTTTTTCGATTCTAAAGTCATCTGCAATGGCTCTTGCTATAAAAAGACCCATTCCACCCTCTTCTTTACTCAATTTCTCTTCATCAAACCCCACACCATTATCTTCTACAATTAAACGAATAATATCGTTTGATTTTTGAATTTCTAAAATGATATCTCCAGGCTTATACTCATACCCGTGTTCAATTACATTTGTTGAAAGTTCATCTACCACTGATAAAAGTTGAAACACATCTTTTTGGCTCACTTGATGTAGTTCTAGATATGTTTTTACCATAGCTCTTATTAAAGATAAATTTTCTAAAGAAGAAGGAACTGTGATCTTCACTTCATTTGGTTTCATTCCTATTCCCTTCTTTCTTTAATTTTACTTATTTTCCACCCATCACTTTTTAAAGAGTAATCCACACTATAGTATAGAGTGTTATTCTGAAAAATAATACCTATTATATTTTGTGCCTTATCCCCTAAAAAAACAGGCTTTGAACTCAATATATTAATCTTTGAAAAGTCAATACTCTCTATCTCATCTTTTACAAAATTATTTCTAATACTAGGGACAAGCGTCTCTTCTAGAAGTTTTGTTTTGCCCATTTTTAGTTCATCTCTTATCTGTTCAACTAAGACTATAAGCTTTCTTTTTTCTTCCACGGTAAATTCTTTTTTGCTTACTATATTAGAACATCCTGTAAAAAAAACAACAGAAATAATAAAAATAAAAATTTTTCTCATTATAATATACACCATTCCTCATTACTATAAATAATACCATATCCATATATTTTTATCAAGAATTTAATTGTCCATTTTACTAT
>JAHHSZ010000062.1 GCA_020024915.1 Fusobacterium sp.
ATTGTACAAATAATGGGTGAACTTGCCTATAAGAAAAATCAGGAAATCTCTATTGGATTTGCAAGAAAAACTTCAGCTGCTCTAGCTAAGGCTATGGGTATGAAAGATAGAGGAATACATGGAGCTAACTTTGCTGTACTTAGAGGATTTAATGGACCTGGTGTTCTTGTAGAGCTAGGATTTATTAATAACAATGCTGATATAAAAAAATTAACAAGTCCTACAGCTCAAAAAAGAATGGCTCAAGAGATAGCTAAAATGGTAAGAGAAAATTTTTATTAATGTGAGGTGAAAGATTGAATAAAAAAATAATAGTTGTACTTGGAATAATATGGGGTTTGGTACTTTGTAGTGGTTTTACTTACTATCAATTAAAAAGTTCTAGTAAGAAGATTCATACAATCAATCCTATTGAGAAAAATGATAATCTAAATGAGAAACAAAATTTTGAAAAAGTAACTATCTATACAGTGACTAATAATAATAAATTAGCTACTCATCAAGAGGATATCCCACTATCTCCAAAATTAAGAGATAAAATAAAAAATATAGCTAAAATAAACTTAAAAAATTTACAAGAGCTTAAAGTTTTGACTAGTGAAAAAATTGAAATTGATAATATCTATATAAAGGGGGACACTGTATTTTTAGATATATCTAATATATCTGAATTAAAAACAGAGAACAGAAAAAATTTACTATCTATCTACTCAATAGTTAATAGTATTACAGAATTAGGAAATATAAGAAAAGTTAAGATTCTAGTAAATGGAAGAGAAGAAACAGGAGTTTTTGCTAATACATATACTAGAAATACAAATATTTAAAATTAACAAGCAGGTAAATGTCAGGTTAAAATTAAAGGAATACTTATCTAAATATGGTATAATTATAATGAGTACTTAGATAAGTAAAATCTGAAATATTTATCTGCCTTTTTTTATAGGAGGAGAGATGCTAGAAAATTTAAGAGCAATAGTAAAAGAAAGAGTTACAGAAAAAAGATATATACATACCTTAGGTGTTGAAGAAAAAGCAGTTGAACTTAGTAAAAAATATGGTGTAGATGAAACTAAGGTAAGAATAGCTGCTATTTTACATGATATTGCCAAAAGTATGGACATAAATAGAATGGAAAAGATTTGTAAAGCTAATTTTAGTGATGAATTATCTGAAGAGGATATGAGAATCTCTGAGATACTCCACGGTTTTGTTGGTTATCTTATTGCTAAAGATGAGCTTAATATCACTGATGAAGAGATTCTCTCTGCTATTAAATACCACACTATTGGTAAAAAAGGATTATCTCTAGTTGGAAGAATAATATATATAGCTGATGGAATTGAAAAAAATAGGGTCTACCTTGGAGTAGATGAGATTAGAAGAGTTACTGATATAAATTTAGATCAGGGAATTATATTTGAAATTGAGAGAAAAATTACCTATCTTCAAAGTACTGGTGGAAAGATACATAGGAATACTCTTGAAATGAAAGAATGGCTTGAAGATAGTTTGAATGGAGGTAAAATATGAAAATTGAAAAAGAATTAGAAAAATTAAAAGAGATATTTAAAAATACTAAGGGAAAAGGATTAAAATTAGATGAGATCACAAAATTATTAGGTTGGTCTCCTAAATTCAAAAAAGAGAATAGAGAGATAATTGATAATTGGGTAACTGAAGGAGAGCTTATTAAAAATAATAGAGGTAAGTACAATCTTCCTGAAACTCAAGGGTATATAAAAGGGGTATTCAGTATTATAAAGGATAGATTTGCCTTTGTAGATACTGAAGATGAGGGGATTTTTATCCCTAAAAGTGGATTTAATGGAGCTCTTGACGGAGATACAGTATTTGTAAAGCTTACTGCTGGTATGAATGGAGATAGAAAAAAAGAGGGAGAAGTAGTTAGAATTATCAATAGGGATAAAGATATTGTCATTGGTATCTTTCAGAAAAATAAAAATTTTGGATTTGTCACTCCTACTCACTCTTTTGGTAGAGATATCTACATCCCAGCTATTAGAATGAGAAATGTCCAGCATAATCAATTAGTTGTTGTTAAGATAACTTTCTGGGGTGATACTGAAAGAAAACCAGAAGGAGAGATTGTTGAGATACTTGGAGATCCATACAATACTGATAATATGATTGAGGCTCTAATTATTAGAGAGGGTATGTCTGAAACTTTCCCTAAAGATGTTATGGAAGAAGCAAAAAAAATACCTACCGAAATTACTAAAAAAGAGTTAAATGGAAGAAGAGATTTAAGAGACCTACCTATTATCACAATAGATGGTGATGATGCTAAAGATCTCGATGATGCTGTCTATGTAAAAAAATTAAAAAATGGTAACTATAAATTAATTGTTAGTATTGCTGATGTTTCACACTATATTCCTGAAGGATCAGCTCTAGATAGAGAGGCATACAAAAGAGGGAACTCAGTATACTTAGTAGATAGGGTTCTTCCTATGTTTCCAAAAGAAATCTCCAATGGTATCTGTTCTCTAAATCCTGATGAAGATAAACTTACATTTACTTGTGAAATGGAGATTGATAGCAAAGGAAAAGTAGTGGACTCTGACACTTATAAATCTGTTATAAAAACTGCCTATAGAATGACTTATACAAATGTTAATAAGATCATTGCTGGGGATGATGAGATATTAAAAGAGTATACTCCTATCAAGGATATGGTTATGGATATGTTAGAGCTTTCTAAAATTATTAGAGAGATGAAATACAAAAGAGGAAGTATTGATTTTGATATACCTGAAATTAAACTTATCCTTGACGAAAATAAAAAGGTAGAGTACATAAAAAGTAGAGATAGAGGGGAATCAGAAAGAATAATTGAAGATTTTATGATAGCTGCTAATGAAACTGTTGCAGAGAAACTATTCTGGTTAGAGATACCTTCAGTATATAGAACTCATGAAAAACCTGATATGGAAAGAATTAAAAACTTAAATGAAACTCTTGCTAAATTTAAATATAGAATACACTCACTTGAAGAGATACACCCTAAACAATTCCAAAAAATAATAGAGGACTCAAAAGAGAGAGGAATAAATCTACTTGTACATAAGATGATATTGATGGCTCTTAAACAAGCTAAATATACAGTTGAAAACTTTGGACACTTCGGTCTTGCTTCTGGTTATTATACACATTTTACCTCTCCAATTAGAAGATATGCTGATCTTACAGTTCATAGAATCTTAAACTCTGTTTTACATGGTTATCCAAATAAAAAATCTATAATCAAAAATATGGAAGAACTACCTATTACTTGCTCACATATCTCAAAAACAGAGAGAGCAGCCATGAAAGTTGAAGATGAAAGTGTAAAAATAAAACTTGTTGAATATATGATGGATAGAGTTGGTGAAGAGTACGAAGCTACAATAGTTGGTTTTAGTAATAAGAGAGTATTCTTTGAAACTGAGGATCATATTGAATGTTTCTGGGATGTTGTTGCTGCTAAACACTATTATGAATTTGATGATAGAGAGTATGTTATGAGAGATACTGACACTGGAGAATTCTATAGTATTGGAGATAAATATAAGGTTACATTGGTAAGAGCTAGTCTTGCAGAGTTAGAAATTGAGATTGTCCCTAATTTTGTTATGGACGAGGGACTTATTTTAAAATAATATAAATTAATGAGGTTATTTTTGATGGTTTAGCAGTTAATGATATGAGGGGGTATCCACTTCCCCCTCTATGGTATATAAGACTTCTAAGTCTACAACTTTACTTTTCCAACGCTCCATTTATATCTGCATTTAATATAATACACTCTCCCTTTTTATACTATTGCCAGTACATTGTTTTTATCTAAATTCCTTTGCTCACTTTCCACTTTTATAGATACTCTATTTTTATCCCTAAACTTGATAGATCTTCAAAAAATTTAGGATAAGATTTATTAATAGCCTCTGCTCCTTCAATAGTAAGAGGTTTGTCTAAGAGAGTAGCCATTACAGCTAAACTCATTACAATCCTATGATCTTTGTGTCCAAAAGCATCTATACAAGATTTATAACCACTCTTTCCAACAATAGTTATGCTATTTTCATCAGAAGAGATCTCAACATCTAATTTTTTTAATTCAATTTCCATAGCTTCAATTCTATCACTCTCTTTCAGTCTCAATCTTTGAGCATTATAAATTTTAGATTTTCCCTCTCCATAAGCTAATAAAACTGTTAAGATAGGTCCAAGATCTGGACAATTTTCTAAATCTATATCTATCTCCCTAGGAGTTCCACTATAAAACTTATATCCATCTTCTTGCTCTTCAACTTTTAATCCTGCTCTTTTTATGATATTTACAATCTCTCTATCTCCCTGTTTTGTTTCCAATTTCAACCCTTTACAAACTATATCATTATTCAAAGCTCCCAACACTGCAAAAAATCCAAGTTGTGAATAATCTCCCTCAACTCTATAATCAGTTGCTCTATATCTTTGATTTCCTTTAATATAGATCTCTAATTCATCTCTATATTCAACCTCTACTCCAAAAGTCTTAAGCATATCAATTGTTAAATCTACATATGATTTTGACTCAAAGGGAGGATTGATTTTTATTATTGAATCTCCATTGAATAAAGGAAGTGCAAATAGCAATCCACTTATAAATTGTGAACTGATATTTCCATCTACTACATACTCTCCTGACTTTAAACTTCCCTCTATTACAATTCTCTCATCATCTTGCTCAAATACTAACCCCTGATCCTTAAATATTTTTTCATATATCTTCTGTGGTCTTTTTAATAATCTATTTCTCCCATAAAATTTTATATTTTTTCCAGTGAGAGAGAAGAGCGGTATAAAAAATCTTAATGTAGAGCCCGACTCATTACAATCAATTTTATTATCATTAAATCTTGAAAAATCCTCAATCCCCTCTACTATCAGACTGTCTTCCATCTCAGAGATATTTGCTCCTAATTTTCTCATTCCTGCAATAGTTGCTAAAATATCCTCTGAATATGCTATATTTTCTATCTTACTTTTTCCTCTAGCTAAAGTAGCACATATTATTGCTCTATGAGCCATGCTTTTAGAAGGAGGGAGTTTTATATCTCCTTCAACTTTAGATGGATATATTTTAACTTTCATCTCATTCTCCTTAGTTTAAAATTTTATTATATTTTACAACTTTTTTTTATTAAATAATAGTGGTATAATTAAAAAAAGGAGAGATGTATGAATAGATTAGAATTAGCTAGAATAGAAATAAATAGAGTAGATAAAGAGATTGCTAAGCTTTTTCAAGAAAGAATGAAGGCTGTTGAAGAGGTTATTAATTTCAAAATTGAAAACAACTTAGATATTTTAGATTCTTCTAGAGAGAATGAGGTTATTGAAAGGAATAAAAAATTCATTGAAGAAAAAAAATATGAAAAATACTATGTAGATCTAATTATAAATATAATGAGAATATCAAAAAATTATCAGAAAGAGATAATTGATAAATATCAAAAATAAATGCTTGACATTAAAAATAAAGTATGATAGTATTAACTAAATAAAAAAGGAGGAGGAAAAAGAAAATGTTAATGACGACATTATTAAGGAATAGGAAATATAATACAACTATATATTGTTTCTTTTGTAATGAGTCTGTTAATGTTTTTAGTGATTCTTCCAAAGGGAATATTTTTTGATATATCAGATGTGTAATATTTCTAATACTTTTTTAAAATAGGTGGATATTATATATTTGAGAGATCAAGAGATATTTTGAATATAGAAATCACAACATATTTTTGTTATCAACAGATTAGCATTCAAAAGATGTTAGTCTGTTTTTTATTTATAAAAATTTTAAATATTTTAGGAGGAGATTTTATGAAAAAAAGTTTTATCAATTTTATCTTAATGTTGGTGCTTGTTATTTCTAAATTAGGTTTTGCAGCTGAAAAACTTTATGTTGGAACAAATGCAGAGTTTCAACCATTTGAATATTTAGAAAATGGAAAAATTGTAGGGTTTGATGTTGATTTAATAGAAGAGATTGCAAAATTAATGGGAAAAGAGATTCAATGGAAAAATATAGCTTTTGATGGATTATTACCAGCCCTTCAAGTAAAAAAATTAGATATAATCATTGCTGGAATGACTGCAACTGAAGAAAGAAAGAAGTTTGTAAATTTTTCCCAAACATATTATGAAGCCAATCAAATGATGATAGTTCATAAGGAAAATCCAACAGTTAACTCTTTTAATAATTTAAAAGGACATGATGTAGGAGTAGTGTTAGGATATACCGGAGATATTGTCGTAAGTGAATTAGAAGGAGTAAAAATTCACAGATATAATGCAGTATCAGAAGCAATCATGGCTTTAAAAGCTCAAAAAATTGAAGTTGTAGTTTTAGATTCAGAACCAGCAAAAAATTATGCTAAACAAAATTCAGAATTAACTTTAATTGATACAGATGTTGCAAAAGAAAAATATGCAATAGCTGTTAGAAAAAATGATAAAGAATTAGTAGAAGCAATTGATAAAGCTCTAAATGAATTAAAAGCTAATGGAACATATGATAAATTAATAAAAAAATACTTTTTAGAAAAATAAATTTTTGAAATAAGATAGAGGAGGAATTTAAAATGAAAGAAAAAGTGGTATTAGCATATTCAGGAGGACTTGATACATCAGTAATCGTTCCTTGGTTAAAAGAAAATTATAATGATATAGAAGTCATAGCTGTTTCTGTTGACGTAGGACAAAAAGATGACTTTGTAGAAGTTGAAAAAAGAGCATTAGCAATAGGAGCATCTAAATTTTATGTAGTAGATAAAAAAGTGGAACTTGTAAATGATTTTATTTTTCCTATGATTAAATCAGGAGCCAAATATGAAAATGAATACCTATTAGGAACTTCAATAGCAAGACCTGTTATAGCTAAAGCTTTAGTTGAAATAGCTAAAAAAGAAAAGGCTACATACATAGCTCATGGAGCTACAGGTAAAGGAAATGATCAAGTAAGATTTGAATTAGGAGTAAAAGCTTTAGCACCAAATATGAAAATAATAGCTCCTTGGAGAGTTTGGGATATCAAATCTCGTAAGCAAGAGATTGAATATTTGAAATCTCATAATATAGATCTTCCATTTAAAGAAGGAGTTACATACAGTAGAGATGAAAATCTTTTTCATATAAGTCATGAAGGGCAAGAATTAGAAGCACCAGCTAATGCACCTAGATATGAATCTGTACTTCAATGGGTATTACCTCTAGAAAAAGCTAGTGAAACAGCAGAAACTATCTCTATTGAATTTATAAAAGGAGTCCCTATAAAATTAAATGGTGAAAATTTAACTGGAGTAGCTTTAATAAATAAATTAAATGAGATAGGAGCTAAACATGGAATAGGAGTTATTGATTTAGTTGAAAATCGTCTTGTAGGGATGAAATCAAGAGGAGTGTATGAAACTCCTGGAGGAACAATCTTATATTTTGCTCATGACGAATTAGAAAAACTTTGCTTAGATAGAGATACACTTCAAGCAAAAATGAAACTTTCACATGATATGGCAAAATTGATCTACAATGGACAATGGTTTACAAAATATAGAAAAGCTCTTTCAGCTTTTATAGATGAAAGTCAAGAATTTGTAACAGGAATAGTAAATTTAAAACTATATAAAGGAAATATAATTTTAAATGGAATGAACTCTGAATATTCATTATATTCTCAAGACTTCTCTACATTTGATGAAGATAATGTATACAATCAAGCTGATTCTGAGGGATTTATCAATTTATTTGGATTACCTATAAAAATAGAGAGCTTATTAAGAAATAAATAGTATATTGAAAAAGTTAGATTAAAAAGTAAAAATAACTTAATTAATCTAACTTTTTTATTATCTTTTATTAAGTTTAATAATAATAAAAGTAAAAATAATCATAAGTACAAGGTGCAATATTATAGGAATAATAGGTGTCTGAGTAATACTTAAAGATATTGATGATATAATTAAAAATGGTCCTATTAATGCTGTTAAAGAGAATCCTAAAGAGTAATCTCCCAATACTGGTGACTCAAATTCTGGATCACAGATTTTTAAAAGTAACATACCTGTAAAAAATACTCCAAAACTAGTTCCTACCATTGATATTGCTCTTTCAAATGGGTAGTTATCTTTGAAATACCTATAGCAATAGTACTTGATACAATACCAAGTTCCTAAAAATCCCAAAACTACCATAATAATTATTGGATAAAAGTATGTAAATACCGCTTTAAGAGGAAGTGAGGTTATGGCACTCACTATTGCAAACTCTGTAAATAAGCTTGATATTCTACTCTTCACCTTTACATCTATGCACCACTCTAAATTCAATTTCTTTATAATTTGCCATACAACTATCATTAATAACATTGCAAATATCCAAATAGATATTGATGAAAGAATTGGTACTCTATATTTTTTCACTAAGCTCAAAATCATATAAGCGAGACCACATACTGAGAAAACAAGTGCCATATGAAAGGCTAGAGTGTCAATTGATGATGCTAACATAGTCTCTCTTCCCAATGAGCTCTGTTTTGAAATATCTGTATAATACCCTCTTTTCAACTCTAAAGGTATATCACTTGGATTTTTTAAGATAGCTGTTTCCCCTCTTTTACATGCTCTATTAATTAAAACTATTCCAAATAAAATTCCACCTATAAGTCCAAAAGTAGCAGTGGTTGTAGCTATTCCTTGAGCTGTCTCCCAATACCCCATATTCATCTCTTGCAAAACTCTTCCTATCATTCCTGCTGTTCCATGACCACCAGCAAACCCTGTATTTAATTCAGCACCAAAAGTCACATATAGTGGTCTATTTAATATATATTTATAGACAAAATTTACAAAATACCCTATCCCCAATTGAAGAAATGTAACTATGAACAGAATAAAACCTGTTGTTAAAATATCTCTAAACTCACCTTTACTATTTTTTATCTTTAGATTCATTCCTAAGGGAATGCTAGCAATTACTGGAATAATCAATAAACTTGGGAGTAAAGAAATCTCTTTGCTCCACACTACTGGAATAGAGATATTAAATATTCTCCCCATAATTTCAGGACCTATTAATAGACCTACTGTTCCACCAATAATTGATGCTGGAATAAATAGATCTTGAAAAATTTTAAATTTCGATTTAATAATAACTCCCAAAATTAAAAGAAAACTTAAATAACATAAAATATAAAAAAATTGTTGCACTATACCTCCTAAAATAAAGAGTGACCAAAAGATATCACTACTATCAATTGGTCACTTAAAATATAATATAAATTATTGTAGGTTCATTAAAACTCCACCTACAACAAATAAAGAACCTAAGAAAAATAAAGCTCCTTGTAATTTAATTTGGAACTTAGCCCAAATTATCCAATCTAGTTTTGCTATTCCTAATATGGCAATTAAAATTCCTGATGTTGGAACTATTAGATTTGTAAATCCATCTCCAAGTTGGAAAGCAAGAACAGCAACCTGTCTAGGTACACCAACTAAATCAGATAACGGTGCCATTATAGGCATAGTTAAAGCAGCTTGTCCTGATCCTGATACAACAAAGAAGTTGAATATTGATTGGAATATATACATTACCCATGCACAGAAAGCAGCAGGTAATCCACTTAAACCTTCAGCTACCCAGTTAAGTATAGTGTTTAGAACACTTGGCTCTCCAGCTTCAGACCCACCTAAAACTAATACAATACCTTTAGCCATACCAACAACAATTGCAGCTCCTATTAAATCCTCTGCTCCTTTTCTAAAAGATGAAGCAATATCATTAACACACATATTATCAAGCTTGAATAAAACTCCTATTATTCCTGATGCTACTCCCATTATTACAAATTGAGTTGCTATTTCAGGTAAGAAATATCCAAACTTAACTACTCCATAAATAATCCAAGCCATTCCTAATACAACAACTAAAAGAACTAACTTATGACCAAATTTAAACTCCATATCCTGTTGCTCTGAAAGTTTGAACTCCTCTCTATAATATGCATCTGAAGCATATGAAATAGAACTTTCTGGATTTGCTTTTACTTTTTTAGCATAACTCAATGTATAAGCTATCCCTATTCCTGTAAAGAATACCCACATAAATATTCTAAATCCAGCTCCTGATAATACAGGTATTCCAGCTACTCCTTGAGCTATTGCAACACTAAATGGATTCATCCAAGAAGTTGCAAACCCTATCTGAGTTGAAACATAAGTTATCAATATTCCTGTGATAGCATCATATCCCATTCCAATTACTATTGGTATCAATACCATTGCAAATGGGATTGCTTCCTCTCCCATTCCAAATACTGCTCCTCCTAAAGAAAAGAAGAAAAATACAATTGGAAGTAAGAGATATTCTGATCCCTTTGTCTTTTTAATCAAAGTGAATAATCCAGCTTCTACAGCTTTTGTTCTTAATATAATTCCAAAAGCTCCTCCAGTTATTATGATAAAAGCGATTACCCCAACAGCTGTTCCCCATTTATCTCCACTTACAATCCCTTCAAATACATAGTTAGAAACTCCAACTTCTCCTCCAGGCTCAAAAAACTTTACTCCCTCTACAAGTGGCTTTCCTTGTTCATTTAACTCATAAGAAAAACTTCCTGCAATTGGAACTACTTTTGTTTTTTCTGCACCTGTCTCAGTAATATATGTTACCTTTTCCATCTGAAATTTCCCCACTGGAACTGTATGTGTAAGTATTGCTGCAAATATTACAACAAAAAATATTATCACATACGTGTCAGGCATATTAAATTTTTTCTTCATTGTTACCCCCCTTGTTTAAAGTTTGTCTATATGATTATACTTTATAACTTCAAATTTATCAATACAATAAATCAATTTTATATATCACTTTTTTAATATTTTTTTAAAAATTCTTAAC
>JAHHSZ010000063.1 GCA_020024915.1 Fusobacterium sp.
AATAATTAATTTATATAAGTATTAAGGAGAGATGAAGGATGAAAAAATTTTTAATCGGTGCAATGGACGAGGAGATAAGTCTTTTAAAACCAGAGATAAAAGATATGAAAGAGAAAACAATAGGGAAAATAACTTTCTATCAAGGAAAATTGGAGAATAAAGATGTAGTTTTAAAGATCTAGTGCAGCATGATGTAGATTTAAGTGCCTTCGATAGACCATAAATAAGCTATCTGAATTTCCCTATATTGAGAAGCTAGGAGGATAAAATGAAGTATGTAGATCACAAGATAATAAAAACAGCAATAGGAACTTTTATCTCTATATATCTAGCAGATATATTTGGAATACAGTTTGGAGCAACAGCAGGAATAGTTACAATAATAAGTATACAAGCTACAAAAAAAGAGTCTTTTGTTATAGCTTTTGAGAGGTTTTTAGCTTCTCTGATTGGGTTGTTTATAGCAGTGATATCCTTTCAGATATTTGGATATTCCCCCCTAACTTTTGGGCTATTCATATTAATTTTTATGCCGTTGTGTCTAAAATTTAAGTTGTTTCAAGGTTTTTTATGCACAGTTGTTTTAGCAACACATATTTTAAGTTTAAAAGAGGTTTCCTTTCCAATAGTGATGAATGAAGTTTACATACTTTTTCTTGGAATAGGTGTTGCCTTAATACTGAATATGTATATGCCAAATATGGGGAAAGAACTAGAAATAAAAAGAAAAAATATTGATATTTTAATGAAAACACTAATAAATTATTTTGGAGATGTCCTTATTACAGGTTCAGTTTTCATAGATGAAGATAAGGTTTTTAAAGAGTTAAAAAAAGAGTTAGATGAGGCTAGAGAGATAGCTTTTCAAGAGTATAATAATGATCTATTTGATAGTTCAAGACAGAATATAGATTTTGTTCAAATGAAGAGAAATCAATATAAAATTTTACTGAGAATGAGAAAACATTTTTATAGATTTTATTTGAGTAGTGCACACACTCCAATAATCTCAGAGTTTGCAGGAAAAGTATCAGACGCTATCGGTGTAGATCAACTCTATCAAGGGGTATTGGTAGAGTTAGAGAGAATAAGAGAGGTATTTAAAAAGATGCCACTTCCACAGAGTAGAGTTGAGTTTGAGAGCAGAGCAACACTTTTTCAATTTTTAAATGATATTGAGGAGTTCTTGGAGATGAAAAAAGACTATATGGAGAAGTGGAGAGATAGCAAAAGATAAAATAACAGAAGAGAGAAGAGGAGTAAGATGATAGAATTCTTTATTGCTAAAAAACATATAATAGAGAGAAAGAAGCAAAGTTTGATATCTGTAATAGGAATAACTATTGGGGTAATAGTTCTTATGGTGTCTATAGGGATAGCCAATGGTTTGGATAAAAATATGATAGATAGTATTCTCTCTGTAACAAGTCATGTAGTAGTAGCTAACAGTGGCAAGATCAAAGATTATAAAGAGGTAAAAGATCAGATAGAAAAGATAGAAGGAGTAAAGGGAGCTGTTCCTAGTATAGCTACTCAAGGTATATTCAAATATAATGGACTTTTTGGTGGATATGTATCTGGAGTTAAGATTGAAGGGTATGATTTAGAGAGTGCTAAAAAGGCTATGGATTTGGATAAGAAGATAGTCTTAGGGAGTATAGATCCAGATAAGATAAATGGGATTCTTATAGGGAAGGAGCTATTTGGTTCTATTGGGGCTAGTATAGGTGATGAGGTAACAATAATCTCATCTGAGAATAAAGAGATAAAATTTAAGATTCAAGGCGTATTTCAAAGTGGTTATTATGATTATGATGTAAATATGGTAATCTTACCTCTAAAGGCTGTACAATATTTAATGTATGGAGAGGATGTCGTTTCTAAAATAGATGTAACTTTAGATGATCCATATAAAGCTCGTCCAATTTCAATAGAAATTACAGATAAAACAGGGATATTTTCAAGAACTTGGGGAGATATGAACCGAAATCTTCTTTCAGCTCTCTCACTTGAAAAAACAGTTATGATAATGGTTTTTTCATTGATTGTTGTTATAGCTGGATTTGTGGTATGGGTAACTCTTAATATGTTGGTGAGAGAAAAGATTAAAGATATAGGAATAATGAGAGCTATGGGATTTTCCAAGCAAAATATAATGAAGGTTTTTTTAATTCAAGGTATGGTATTGGGAGGAGTAGGCATTTTTATAGGGACTACACTATCTCTACTATTTCTTTGGTACATAAAAAATAATAGTTTGGATTTCATCACTTCAATATATTATCTGACAAAAATCCCAGTGGAGATAACTTTAAATGAGATTTTAGTAATAATAGGAGCTAATTTTTTAATAATATTTATATCAAGTATATTCCCTGCATATAGGGCAGCAAAAATGGAGACAATGGAGGCTTTAAAGTATGAATAGAGAGATCTTAAGACTTGAAAATATAGAGAAAAAATATAGTAGTAACAGTGAGGAACTACATATAATTAGAAACTTGAATTTTGTAGTGGAAGAGGGAGAGTTCATCTCTATATTGGGACGTTCAGGTTCTGGTAAATCAACACTATTAAATGTAATTGGGCTACTAGATAAGATAGATAGTGGGAAGATATTTATAGATGGGAAAGAGGTAGAAGCACTATCTGAAACAGAGAAAGATAGTTTGAAAAATCAAGGAATAGGTTTTGTTTTTCAATTTCACTATCTATTACCTGAATTTACAGCTTTAGAAAATGTTATGTTACCTGCTCTATTAAATAATTTTGATAAAAAAGAGGAAATAGAGAAAAAAGCTTTGAGTCTACTAAAAAAAGTGGGAATGGAGGAGAGAAAATCTCATAAACCCTCTCAACTATCGGGAGGAGAAAAGCAGAGAGTGGCAATAGCTAGAGCTTTAATAAACTCTCCAAAGATCTTATTGGCAGATGAGCCAACAGGAAATCTGGATGAAGAGACAAGTGAGATGATATTTAAAATATTGAAAGATATAAATAAAAATGAGAAACAAACTATTATTGTGGTAACCCACTCTAAGGATTTGGCAGATATCTCAGATAAGCAAGTTTATTTGAAAAAAGGTGTTTTAGTAGAAAATTTATAAAAATTTTAATAAAAAAAAGGAAATCAAGAGTTTTTGGAGTATAATAAAGTAACAAAACAAAGATACAACAAGGAAGTGGTATTATGAAAATGACTATCCATGGAAAACAATTAGTTATAACTGATGCGATCAAAAATTATGCAGAGACTAAACTAGGGAGGGTTGAAAAGTATCACGATGGAATAATAGAATTGGCTATTAATTTATCAGCGGTAAAATTAAAAACTGGTAATTATCATACAGTAGAGGTTCTAGCATATCTTGGTGGAAGTACAGTAAAAGCTTCTTGTACAGATGTAGATCTATATGCAGCTATTGACCAAGTCTCAGATATTTTAGAGGGGCAATTGAAAAAACATAAGGCTAAAATAAGAGATGCAGTTCAATCAAGAGAACCAATGATTAGAAAAGTTAAGTATGACCCAGAAACAAGTACAGTTGAAAAAGAGGCAGCTGTAAATGTTGTAAAGGTGTATTTACCACCTAAGCCAATGGATGTAGAGGAGGCTATACTTCAATTAGAGATATTAAATAAAGTTTTCTTCCCATTCACAAATGCTGAAACAGGAGAGATGAATATAGTTTATAAGAGAAAAGATGGAGATTATGGACATATCCAACCATCTAAATAATAGATAGATAATACAAGAGACTACCTTAAGGTAGTCTCTTTTTAGCTATGATACTTATTAGTAGAGCTGTAATAACAAATAGTGATGCTCCAATTAAAAATATAGACTTATAACTTAGATAATCTATAATTATTCCTGAAATAAAAATACTTAAAAGAAAAAATAGTTTACTAGAGCTTATAAAAATTCCTAGATATTTTCCTAAAAGATTTTGAGGTATCTCTTTTTGAATAAAAGATGTTAGACCAACATCAAAAAAGGAAGCTTGTATTCCAAAGAGAAGCATAGCTACTATATAAATAGCTGTAGTGAGTTTTAAATCTAAAGATATAAAGATAGGAAGAGAAAATAGTAAAAAAATTCCACCTATATTATTAATTGTATAAAAAATAAGAATTGCTTCATATATTAAGATATTGAGTAGAGTGATTCTATTTCAAAATTCTTTATAAATTCCACAATTCTTTAATTTTTTATAATTTTACATATGTACTATTTTGCAAGTAATTTTCATCATTTCCATTGATATAAAGTACAGTACCACCCTTTATATAATCTATTACTTCTTTAGAGATCTCTTCAGGAATAGCAGGACAACCAAGACTTCTTCCTAAAAATCCATATTTATTCATAAACTCCTTAGTGGCATAATCAGCTCCATGAACAACAATATTTCTATCTAAAGCATTTGAATTAATACCAGGTTCTAAGCCTTTTAATCTAAGTGAGTAGCCATTACTTCCCATATAAGTATTATCAGTTAGATAAAATCCCAAAGAACTTTGGTATGAATTTCTTTTGTTAGAAAATTTTATAGCAGTATCTAAACCTGTGTTTTTTCCATGAGTGACATAAGTTAAGAAGTCCACCTTACTATTTTCTAAATCTATCACAAAAAATCTCTCTTCATTTGAAGGTTTAGAAAAATCTACAATTGTTATATATCCCTCTTTTTTATCTGCAATCTTATTATATCCATGAATAGCTTTTAAAAATGTAGAATACTCTAATTTATCTTCAAGTTTAAGATTTTTATAAACTTCTCTAATACTTTCTTCACTTTTTAAATCCAATCCAAAAGTTACCGATCCCAATAATGTCAAGCCTAAAATGATTTTCTTTAACACCTTCTGTTCTCACCTCAAATAATATAATCCATTATAAAAATTATATTTATTTTTTCTCAAAAAGTCAATAAAAATAGAAAGAGATTAGCAATTGTTATTTTATGTGGTATAATCTATTAATAGTACAAATACAGTATGGAGGAGTGGCTATGTATTTAAAAAAGTTAAAAATTAAAAATTGGCAATGTATAGATGAAACAGAGATAAAATTTGAAAATTTGATGCTTTTTATAGGACAGAGCAACAGTGGAAAATCTAGTATTATGTCTGCAATTATGTTTTTTTTAGGATATAGAAATTTTAGATCCAAGGATATTAGAGATGAGGAGCAACCACTAATCATAGAGGGGAGATTTTATAACTACTACAATAAAACTTTTCATTTAAAAAATATAGATGTATCTAATAAAAATATCTGGTTAAAAGTAGAGAAAAATTTAGAAGAGGAAGCTAGATACTTTGTTTTAGTGGATAACAGATGGAATAAAATAACTGAAAAAGAGTATATTACAATAACAGAGAGTATCCCATTGCTCTATATTCCATCTTTTTCAGATAGAGAGCAATCATATTTTTTTATCAATTCATTATTAAATATACTTGAGAGCAAGAAAATAAATAGACCTGAAACAATAGATGAGATGATAGATACCTTTAATAAGTTGCAGAGTGATTATGTGAGCAGAGGCTTGTATAGAAATTTGATATTTGAAATATTTAGATCTTTGGCTATCTATTCCAAAAAGAAAAAACACTCATTGCTAGACAACTCACTTATAATATTTGAAGAACCAGAGCTATATCTACATCCACAAAAAGAGAAAGAACTTTTTGAAAATATGTGCCTATTAACTAAACTAGGTTGTCAGATATATGTGACTACGCACTCAAGTAATTTTATAAATTTATATATGTATAAATCTATATGTATTGTGAGAAAGGAAGAGAGTATTGGAACAAAGGTATTTCAATTTAAAGGTTTTTTATTTTCGGGAGATGAGATCAAAAATTTTAATATGAACTACTGGATAAATCCTGATAGAGGGGAACTTTTCTTTGCTAAAAAGGTTATCTTGGTGGAGGGACAGACAGATAAAATTGTACTGGGATATCTCTCTAAAAGATTGGGAATATATAAATATGACTACTCTATATTGGAATGTGGTAGTAAAAGTCTAATTCCACAGTTTATAAAGCTTTTAAATGTATTTAAGATGCCATATGTAGCTGTTTATGATAAGGACAACCATTTTTGGAGAACTCCAGAGGAGATAGAAAATTCTAAACAGAAAAATAGAACTATAAAAAATAGTGTAAATAAAGAGATTGGTACTTGGGTAGAGTTTGAAAATGATATTGAAGAAGAGATATATCAGGAGAATAGAGAGAGAAAAAATTATAAAAATAAGCCTTTTTATGCACTAAAGACAGTGACAGATTCTAAGTATGTAATTCCTAAAAGATTGGAGATAAAGATTAAAAAGATATTTTCATAAATTTACTTTCATTTTATTTGACTAAATGTATAAATCTTGATATTATAAAGTGAAAAATGAAAGGTGGTAATTTATGAAATTTTTAAAAGCAATAAAAAATTTTTTGTTAAAAGTTTTACTTTTTATTATAAAAGAGTTTTTTTCTTTTATAATAAAGTTTTTCTTGGCATTGTTTGTGATGGCAATTATACTGGGCGGGGTGCTAAAATACTCATCTAAAGAGAGTGAGAGTGTAATAAAAAATGGGAGTTATATAGAGATTGATTTAGGAAAGGAGTATCCTGAAAGATTGGAAAATCTACCTAAATTTTTATTAAAAGGAGAGAGTAACTTCTATTCACTTTTGACAAAATTAGATGGGATAAATAGAGATGAAAAGATAGAGGGAGTTTTATTAAAGGTGGATAATCTATCTTTAGATAGAGCTCAGATAGAGGAATTGGGAAGTAGATTGGATAGATTGAGAGAGAATGGAAAAAAAGTGATAGTCTATGGTGTGGAGTTGAACAATAGAAACTACTCATTAGCTCTACATGGAAATGAAATTTATATGCCTGGAACAATGAGTGCAAATGTAAATATAACTGGGTACTATAGTCAATTGGCTTATTACAAGGGACTTGCAGATAGATTGGGAGTTAAGTTCAATGTTATTCATGTAGGAGATTATAAGTCTTATGGAGAGAACTTTACTAAAAATACAATGTCTAAAGAGTATAGAGAGAATATTGTAAGGTTAAATGATAAGATATACAGCAACTTTATTGATAAGATTTCTGATAGAAGAAAGGTAAATAAAGAGTTGATAGATAGTAAAATTTTAGCTGGTGACTTTGTTTTCTCAGAGCCTTATCAAATGAAAAAATTTAATTTGATAGATGAATTTGCTTATGAAGAGGAGATAAAAAGAGCGATAGGAGAAGATAAAATAGTAGCATTTTCAAACTATCAAGAGAACACTCAGATTTCAAAAGATAGGATAGCTATAATATATGCTGAAGGAACTATTGTTTTAAATGGAGAGAAGGGTGGAATTGGAAACAGTATTTTTCCAGCTAGAATTTTTAATGAGTTAGAGAAAGCTAAAAAAGATAAATCTATAAAAGGGATTGTGTTGCGAATAAACTCTCCAGGAGGATCAGCTTTAGCCTCAAATTTGATAAGTAATAGACTAAAAGAGATTAGCAAAGAGAAACCTGTATATATTTCTATTGGTGGAGTGGCTGCTTCAGGTGGATACTACATAGCAGCTAATGGGAATAAGATTTTTGCTGAAAAAGAGAGTATTACAGGATCAATAGGGGTGGTTAGTTTAATACCAAACTTTAATGAAATGATGAAAAAGATAGATGTAAATGTGGAGAGTGTGAAAAAGGGAGAGTACTCAGATCTATTCTCATTGACTAAAAATTTTACAGCAGAAGATGAGGAAAAGATATATGCATCAAGTGTGAAGGTATATAATGAGTTTTTAGATGTGGTAGCACAAGGAAGAGGTCTGGATAGAGGTTATGTTCATACAATAGCACAAGGAAAAGTATGGCTCGGAGAAGAGGGAAAAGAGTTGGGCTTAGTAGATGAGATAGGGGGATTGGAAGATACAATCTCATCACTGGCTAAGGAGTTAAACTTAGAAAATTATAGCTGTGTGGAGATAGTAGAGAGTGATAGTATAAATAATGTGATCAAAGAATATATTCCATTCAAAACATTTTTTAAAGAAATTTCAAATATTTCATATGAGAGAGAATTGTATTTTAAACCAATTTACTTTTTTCCATACAATATTTAGAAATATGTTGGAAAATTTTAAAAATATGTGATATAATCAATCTTAGGGAACAAAAATATCAGGAGGAGAAAATATAATGGTAAGAAAATTAAAAGGTGGAAAAACATCACAAGGTGCAGGAAGCCAAATGAATATATTAAAACAAGCTCAAGCTATGCAACAACAAATGCTTTTAGTTCAAGAAGGGCTTAAAGAGAAAGAATTAACATCTTCAGTTGGCGGAGGAGCTGTTACTGTGAGAGTTAATGGTCAAAAAGAGTTGTTAGAGATTAAATTGACTGATGATATAGTTAAAGAGGCAACTGAAGATAAAGAGATGTTAGAAGATCTAATAATTTCTGCTGTTAAAGAAGCCATGAGACAAGCTGATGAGTTAGCTGAGAATGAGATGGGAAAAGTAACTGGTGGAATAAATATACCAGGACTATTCTAATTCAGTTTTGATCAGAGATTTGGGGAGAGATAACTAGTAGGTTTATTTCTCCTTTTTTTGAGTAAAAAAAAGTGTAAAATATATGGTATAATATTAGTAACGTACTTACTAGGAGGAGATGAATTATGAAAAAATTTTTAAAAACTGTATTGGGTGTTTTCTTGATTTTAGCAAGTAATGTACTTGCTTGTACAGGAATTACAGTAAAAACAGAGGATAATAAGATAATACAGGGGAGAACAATAGAGTATGGAGAGGGAAATCTAAATAGTAAATTGGTAATATCTCCAAGAGGAAAAGAGTATCAATCACTCACACCAGAGGGAAAATTTGAAGGTCATAAATGGAAAGCAAAATATGGTTTTGTAGGAGCATCTTTGATAAATGAATTATTTATTGGAGAAGGAATAAATGAAGCTGGATTAAATGCAGGACTCTTCTATTTTCCACACTATGGAAGTTTAGCAAAATATGAGAAGAGTTCAGCTAAGAAATCCATTGTTGATATGCAATTTGTGAGTTGGATTCTTTCAAATTTCTCTACTGTTGAAGATTTGAAAAAGGGATTAAAGGATATTAAAATAGTTAATGTAGCTTATGATGAGAAAGGAAATCCATTGCCAACAGCACACTGGAGAGTTGGAGATGCTAATGGTGGGAATATAGTAATAGAGATTGTAAATAATGGAGAGGTAAAAATTCATGAAAATAAAGTCGGAGTTATCTCAAATTCACCAGACTATGAGTGGCATGTAAAAAATTTAAATAACTATGTTAATGCTTATGCAGGGAACGCACAGAGCTATGAATTAAATGGACAAAAAATATTCTCATTTGGAGCTGGAACAGGAGCTTTAGGTCTTCCAGGAGATATAACTCCACCTTCAAGATTTATAAGAGCTTTTTATTTCCTATCTACTATAAAACCAATAAATAATAGTAAAGAGGGAGTAGAGGAGGCTTTTCATATTTTAAATAACTTTGATATACCAATAGGAGTTGAGTATTCAAAGGAGCACAAGCAATATATACCAAAAGATCTTCTAAGTGCAACACAGTGGACAGCAATCAGTAGCTTAAACGATAGAGAGTTTTATTATAAAACTATGTATAATAGTCAAATTAGAAAGGTAGATTTGAAAAAAATTGACTTCTCAACTGTAAAATATCAAGCTAATCCATTGGATAAAAAACCAGAGGAGAGCATAGAGGAG
The DNA here is from genome assembly GCA_020024915.1 of Fusobacterium sp. Lineage (GTDB taxonomy): Bacteria > Fusobacteriota > Fusobacteriia > Fusobacteriales > Fusobacteriaceae > Fusobacterium_A. The sequence continues at coordinate 9,802 of JAHHSZ010000063.1, forward strand.
TTAGTTTTCTAAGTAAAAATGAAAATAAGGGTAACTAAGAAAAAAATAAAAAATATAATTATAAAAATTAATGATATGGGAGAAGTTTTAGTGTCTGCTCCTTTAAATGTTCCAAATTACTATATAGAAAAGGTATTGAAGGAAAAAGAGGAGTGGATAAGAGAGAGGTTAGAACTTCTGAGAAAAAGAGAGAAAAAAATTGTACAGTATGATAGTGGAGAGATTTTCAGTTACTTGGGAAAGAGATATACAATAGAGATACAACACTCTACTAAAGAGTATTGTCAATTAAAAAATGATAAATTTATAATATATTTAAAAGAGAATAGTTTTAAGAAAAGAAAAACTTTAATTAATACTTGGATCTGTGATAATTTTTGTCCTTTTATGATGGAACTCACTATGAATATTAGTGAAAAGATAGGCTATACTCCTGAAGTTGTAAAATTTAGAGATATGAAAACTAGATGGGGATCTTGTAATTCTAAAAATAGGAGTATAACATATAATTATCAGCTATATAAAAAGAGCAGAGAGATTATAGAGTATGTAGTTTTACATGAATTGTCACACATACCCTATCCACATCATCAAAAAAGTTTTTGGGATTTTGTAGAAAAATATATGCCAGACTGGAAAATCAGAAGAAAACTGTTGAAGGAGAGTAGTGATGAATAGTCAATTAAAAAGTAAGTACTAATGATAGCTCTAGGAATAGATGTAAGCAGAAAATTACAATCATAATTTTCTGCTTCAAGTCCTATTGCAATCTTCATAGTTCATCTCCTAAATATTAGTGTTCACAT
>JAHHSZ010000064.1 GCA_020024915.1 Fusobacterium sp.
AAAAAAGGAAAAAAATCTCTCCAACTTTTTTCCTTTAATTTTATTGAGCTATAACCATTTTTTCTTTTTAAAGTATGCTAACATTGCTAAAACTAATACTAACATTACAGCTAAAACTATAAAATATCCATATCTACTCTGTAGCTCTGGCATATATTCAAAGTTCATTCCGTATAAACTTGCCAAGAAACTCAAAGGCATAAATATTGTAGATATAATTGCTAAAATTTGCATAATCTCATTCATTCCATTACTAATAGTTGAATGATATAATTGAATTAGCTCTGTTACTCTACTATTTAAAATATCCAATGTGTCGTGAACTATTATACCATGGTCAGATAGGTCAGTCAAATATATCTTCATGTCTTCATTTAAATATTCAGCTACACTGTTTGTTTGTAATCTTGTAATCAACTCTCTTATTGGTCCAATTGTTCTTTTTAATGTAGTTACCTTCTGTTTCAATGTTATGATTGCTTGTAAATCCTCTCTTTCAGAATCATTAATTACTTTTGATTCCAATCTATCTATCTCTATCTCAACTTCATCAAGTATCATAAAGTAGTTGTCAACTATTGTATCTAATATAGCATATGTCAGATAACCAACACTTCTCTTTCTTATTCTTGAGTTTGGAGCTTCTATCCTTGCTCTAATAGAGTCAAATACATCTCCAGGCGTCTCTTGGAAAGTTATAAGATAATCTTCACTAACTATGAAAGAAACCTGCTCATAACTTATATCTTTAGATATTAGATTAAGTTTTAACATCTTCATAACTATGAAAAGATACTCATCTCTCTCCTCTACTTTCGCTCTCTGTGTACTATTAACTAGGTCTTCCATAACCAAGTTATCCAATTCAAATAGTTTTCCAATCTTTTTTATAAGAGGTATATCGTGAATTCCATCTATATTTATCCAAGTTATTCCCTTAAAATCTACTTTTAAATTACTTAGATCACTTCTTTCATCAAAAAACTCTCTCTTAATGACACTATCATTATATGCCATTATATCTATATTTATTCTATGTTGTGGATTTTCTCCAGTATAAATTATACTCCCTGGTGGCAATCCTACTTTTTTCTTTCTATTTGATGAATCGTTCATCTTCTAATTCACCTCTCTTATTATTCAAATATTTTTATAAAATAATTATCTATCTCCTCTTGTATCTCACTCTTGTAGCTCTTTATCTGCTCTTTTACAAGTTTTTCTATATACTCTATCTCAGCACTTTCCTGTGGATAGTATATAGGTGTCTCCTTCAGTGGTGTTGAATAAAACTCATAGTTTTTTCCTTTGGTCTTTCCATTGTATTTAAACCACTTTAAAAAAGAGCTTGAATTCATATATCCCAAGATATAAAACAAGTTTATACTCTCATCTTTAGCTGTTATAAAGTAGATATCAGCACTTCCATAAAACTTACCTTCATCATATGAGAATTGATTAGTTTTACATCTTTGTCTCACTAGAATCTTGGGTTTTAAAAATATCTCTTCATCTCTAGACCATTGAAGTTGCCACCACTCTATCTTATTTTCCTGTACCTCTCTTCTTTGAGAAAGTTTATCATAATATATTTTCAAATAATTTTCCAATTTGTTATCTAGATTACTTTTTCTATCTAGATAAAGAATCCAAAAACTATTTTTATTATTTTTGTACATTCCCACATCTTTGTTTTTATAAAATGGTTTTAAATTCTCTTTAAACTCATCATTGAACTCATCAAAAACAAAGGCTTTATCAAAGCCAGACACTATCCCTTGATTTATATTTACTATATCTCCCAATGTAAAATTAGAGACTCTTTTTACTCTTTCATTGTACTCTCTACTCTCTCTATCTGCCAAGATTATTTTTGAATTTTCATCATAAATATCTCTACTCTCTATGGAAAATCTCTTTTCTGGTAGTATTACATCTACTCTACCCATCTCTGAGTTCTCTCTTCTCCAAGTAAAAATAATATTATGTTGTCCTTTAGCTTTTGAAAAAAGAGAGTTATCATAAAAAATTATATCTTTAAAATTTCCATTTATTTTTAAAGCTTCTCTCAATTTTTTCCCACTATCTGCCTTAAGCCAATAGTTAGTTGTTAAATATATTAAAACACCATTCTCCTCAAGATTTTCTATTGCTCTTTCTATAAAAAAGTAAAAAAAATCCATCTTTCCTTCATAATATTTTCTTCCAAAAGCTGTATTTTTTATTCTCTGAAAAACCTCTTTATTATTTTTTTCTCCTAAATAGGGAGGATTTCCTAAAATTATATTGAATTTTTTCTCTACAAATAAGCCATTCTGAACATTTATATTGATCTCTCCATTCAAAGAATAATATTTTAATAACTCCTTTATCTTAATTTTAGCAACCTTTATAGCTTCTTCATTGATATCATAACCTGTTATCCAATTTTCATCATAAGTGTATCTACCAGTAATCTCCTTAGATATGAGTATCAACTCTTCTAAAGCAGGAATAATTAAATTTCCACTTCCACAAGAGAGATCGCATATTCTAATTTTCATCAATTTTTCCAAAGTTTTTTTATTTTCAAAATACAGATTTAACCCTTTTTTTACCATCTCTTTAGCTATCTCACTAGGAGTATATACTTTATAATTATACTGTTTTTCCATTAGAACACTTCCAATTTATTTTTTAATAAATTTTTGGTCCAAAATAGCATATATACACCTGAAAAAACTAGTAGTTTCAAGATTGTATTATCTATTTTGTAACTACATAATAATGAAATTACGGTTACTACCAAAGTTTTTAAGAAAAATATGTAGGATTTTTTCAAACTAAAATTTATATATTTTTTTCTAAATACAGTGATAAGAAGTAGAAAGTTCACAGCTGAAGCTATTGAAGTTGACAGTGCTAATCCTCTGTATTCCATTATATCTATCAACAAAAAATTTAAAACTATATTTATAACTATGGAAATTATTGAAAATTTTACTGGATAAGTACTATTTTTTACACTATAAAAAGCTCTTGTCATCAAATAAATAGCTGTATAAAAATACAATCCTACTGAGTAATAAATCAATGCTTGTGATGTCACTTTCACAGCCTCTTCTCCAAACTTTCCATATGAAAGAGTCAGTCTAATCACTTCTGGAGCATAAAAAGTAAGTACAGCTGTTGAAGGAATAATTAAAAATAGCAGTATATTCAATCCCCTAACTATATTGTCTGTAGCCTCCGTTAAATTATTCTTTGACATAGCCTTAGATAGTGCTGGAAATATTACTGTTGAAATTGAAACACCGAAGACACCAACAGGTAATAGGTATAATCTAGTAGCATTTTCTAAAGCAGATACTCCCCCTTCTGCTAAGTATGAGGCAAACATCTGGTCCACTATTGTATTTACCTGTCTAGCTACAATCCCAACCAACATTGGACAGATCATTATAAAAATTTTCTTTAAGTATGGATCTTTCCAATCTATCTTTAATGAATAACCTTTAACAATCTTAAAAAAAGAGGGCAATACAACTAAAAACTGCAATAGTCCACCTACTACAACTCCATATGCTAAAGTATCTATTCCATAGGTTTTTCCAAAATACATAGATGCAAAAATAATTGCTAAATTAAAAAAAATAGATGTAGATGCTGGAATAGCAAACTGTTTAAAGTTATTTAAAATTGCACATATCATTCCTGACAAACTTATAAAAATAAAGTAAAGTGACATTATTTTCAGAAGTTTTGAAGCTATTATCTTAGTTTCATTTGGAAAACCACTCACTATTCCCAAAATTATCTGATCTGAAAATACTATCATCAATATAGTTATTATTGTACTAAATACAAATAGAAGATTTATTACTGAAAATATAAACTGCTTACTTCTCTCCTCACCTTCATTTTCAACTTTCTCATTATACAGTGGAATAAAGGAACTTCCTAAGGCTCCCTCTCCCAAAAGTTGTCTAAAAAAATTACTAATTTTAAATGCACTAAAAAAAGCATCCGTCATTGCTGATGCTCCAAAATAGTAAGCTATTATCCCTGCTCTTACCAAGCCTAAAACTCTACTTACCATTGTGATTATCATAACTAGAAGTCCACTTCTAAACATAAAACTCCTTTCTACCCTTTTATTCTTATTACCATTTCTCCCTCAATCAAAACTTTTCCTTCTTTGTACAGTTCTAAGAGTGATAAAAATATATATACTAAATGCATCTTTCCCTCTGCTTCAGAAAAAATCGAATCAAAGGTTCTATTCTGTGAGTAAAGTTTCAAGTATAATTTATCCATCTCATCTTTTAGAGTATATTTTTTCTCCAACTCCAACTCTAAATACTCACTCTCTTGCTTTTCAAAATACCTCTTATAGGCAGAGTACAGATCACTTGCCTGTAATTTTGAGATATCATACTCTTTAGGAGCTTTTTTTATTATCTTTCTACTTTCACCTCTAGTGTACGATATGTTGTACTCATTTTCCATCTCTCCCATTTTAACAGCTATCTCTTTAAATAGTTTATAGTCTTCTAGCCTTCTTTTTAACTCTTTTTCTTTATTTTCCTCTTCATTTATAGATAACAGAGTTGAAGCCTTTATCTCTAACAACTCTGAAGCTGTTACTAAGAATTCAACTTTTATATGTAAATTCTCCTCTTGAGCATTTTTTAATATCCCCAAATATTCATCTATAATTTGTGAAATTTTTATCTCTGAGATTTTTAGTTTTTTCTTATCTATTAAATGTAAAAGTAAATCTAATGGTCCTTCAAAATTATCTATTTTTAATACTATATCCATTTTCTCTCTCTTATCTTTTCAGTCCAAACTTTTACATCATTACCAATGACTCTTTTTAACTCTTCAATTGAATCAAACTTCTTTTCTTTTCTCAAGTACTCTAAAAGTTCCACAGCTATTATTTTTCCATATATAAACTCTTCAAAATCTAAAATATTCACTTCAACACTTTTTTCTCCTGGTTTTAATGTAGGATTTACACCGATATTTACAACCCCATATCTATAAAAATCCTCTCCCTCTATCTTAACTCTTGCACCATATATCCCATTTTTGGGATAAATTCTCTTTGCCATCTTTACATTAGCTGTTGGAAATCCCAACTCTCTAGCTATTTTTTTACCATGTACTACCTCACCTAATATCAAAAAGCTATGTCCTAAATATCTGTTAATCTCTGATATCTCTCTATGCTCCACCTCTTTTCTAAGAAATGTAGAGCTTACAAGTTGTCCATCTAGATATATTGCTGGAATCTCATTGACGACTATACCTCTTTCCTCTCCCAATCTTATCAAATCTTTAGTGTTGGATTTTCCTCCCACACCAAAAGAGAAATTAAATCCTACAAAAATCTCTTTGCTCCCTACTTTTTCTTTTAATATATCCACAAATTCTTCAGCTTTTAAGTCTGCAAACTCCTTTGAAAATTTCTGTAAAATTATGCAATTCACTCCCATATCTTCTAATATATATACTTTTTCATCAATAGTATTTATATTTTTAGGAGCTTTTTCACTATTTATAAGCTCCATTGGGTGGCTTGAAAATGTGAAAACTACTGCTTGTCCTCCATTTTTCTTAGCTCTATCTATTGCCATTTTTATAAGTTGTTGGTGACCATAGTGCACTCCATCAAAAGTTCCTATTGCTACATAGCTATTTTCTAATTTTTCTTTTAATTCTAGTATATTTTTTACTATTTTCATTTTGCTCATACTTATTCCTCAATCTCTTCATTTTTTAGATTATTGTAAATTTCCTCTATTCTCCTAAATCTATTTCTAACTCCAGATTTTGAAATCCCTATCATTTCAGCTATCTCTTGAAGAGAGCTCTCTGGATTTTTTAATCTCACATATGCAATCTCTTCTAAAACAGGACTAAGAGAGTTTAGTCCCATCTCTTTATCTATAAGCTTTATCATTTTTATCTGGTTATTTCCAGTATTTAAAGTCTTGGTTTCATTGGCTACTTCCCAGTTCATCTCTCTTATAGTCTTATTTTTTAAGTCCTTTATCATTGTAGTCTCTTCATATTTGAAGAAAGATTGAATGGAACCTATCATTACCATTATATCCATAATATCTTCTGAATTTCTTATATAGACTAAAGGTTTGTTTCTTTTTAAAGTCTTAAATACCTTTTTCTTTTTAGAAAAAAGTATATTATAAAACTTATCTGCAGTCTCTTCATCATCCATAAAAAAATCTAGAGCATACTCTTTATGTGGATCTTTTATATAACCACAAGAGAGAAATATCCCTCTTATAAACCCCTTAAGTATCTCCTCACTCGCCAAAATTAATTTTTCACTAAAACTCCTCATTATTTCAGTAAAATCTCTATATCCTCTCTGCTTAGGAATAAGTATTATATATACATTATGTTCTCCTAATCTCTTTGAAGTAGAGTATTTAATCTCTATTCTTAAATTTGTTACCTCTTTTATGAATTTATAAACTCTTTTTGCAAGTGATAAATTTTCTAATCTCAACTCTATTTTATCTTTGTGAAAGGCATTTTTACTAAAAAATATAGCAGAAAGCTCAGCCTTTTTCTCAATCTCTGTCACTAATTCATTCTCTAGTATCTCTTGTTTTACATTATAGGTGTAAGACATCTCTCCTCCTATCTTGCTACTTTGTTTCAGCCCAATTTACTCCAATATTAGTATTTATCTCCAATGGAACACTTTCAAATTTCACTGTTGTTTTCATTATTCTCTCAATCTCTTCTCTATAAATCTCAACCTTATCTTTTTCAATTTCAAATATCAATTCATCATGAACTTGTAAAAGTAGTGATATTCCATTTTTATCTTTTAAGTAGCTATATAATTCAATCATAACTTTTTTTATTATCTCAGCAGCAGTTCCTTGAATCACACTGTTAACTGCCATTCTCTCAGCTTGGTTTCTTATATTTTTATTTTTAGAGTTAATTCCTTCGATTATTCTTTTTCTTCCAAAATATGTTTCAGTATAACCATTTTTCTCTGTAAATTCTATTATCTTTCTTTCAAACTCCTTTACTTTAGGATATTGATTAAAGTATCTATCTATATACTCTCCAGCTTCCTTTTGATTTATTCCCAATTCTTTAGCCAACCCAAAAGCTGTTTTTCCATATATTATACTAAAGTTTATAGTTTTAGCTATGGTTCTTTGCTCTCTTGAAACTTCCTCATCATCACCCAATTCAAATATTCTTCTAGCTGTCAAACTGTGTAAATCCATATTATTCTGATAAGCAGATCTCAAATTCTCATCTTCAGACATCTGTGCCAATACTCTTAACTCTATCTGTGAATAATCTATTCCCATTAAGACACTATCTTTTCCAGCTACAAACCCCTGTCTAATCTTTATTCCCTCATCACTTTTTACAGGAATATTTTGTAAATTTGGATCTGAAGATGAAAGTCTACCTGTTGTTGTCCCAATTTGATTGAAAGTAGTGTGTACTCTATCATCTTTATCTCTCAATTTTGGAATTGCATCTACATAGGTATTTTTTAATTTTGTTAGCTTTCTATATTCTAATATATATTTGGCTATACTCGCCCCATCAGCTTTTAACTTTTCCAAAACCTCTTCATCTGTAGAAAGTCCTGTTTTTGTTTTCTTTACAGGTGGAAGATTCAATTTGAAGAAAAGTATCTCTCCTAACTGCTTTGGTGAATTGATATTAAACTCCTCATCAGCCTCTCTATAGATCTCTTTTTGTAATTTTTCTATAGCTAAGGCTAACTCCTCACCATATTTTGAGAAATAATCTGGATCTATTTTTATCCCCTTTATTTCCATAGCTGAAAGTATTGAAATCAATGGCATCTCTACCTCTTTTAATATTCCCATTAAATTTTTTGATTCCAATTCCTCTTTTAAAGAGTCGTAACACTCTAATAACCCCATAGTTCTTTGACATAGATATTTTCCAAGCTCTTCCTTAGCTAGGTTTTCTGGCTTTTCTTTTCCAAACTTTTCCACATAGTTATCCAATTGTACACCTGTTAACTGCTCTATAGGTATATCTATGCTCTCTTTTGTTTGTGAGCTAATCAAGTGGTAAGCTAACATCAAATCCATCTCACACTTATCAATCTTGATCCCATTATTTAAAAGATTTTTTAAGTTATAAGTTATAACTTCTCCATTGAAATTATTAAAAAACTCATTGATATCCTCTATTTTAAGAGAGTTATCACTCTTCGGTACAAACTCTGTAAATAAAGATATATTCTCACCTAAAACATTGTTATTTTTTAAAGGATAGTAATAATCTCTATCATATGAACTCATTGCTATTCCATTTTCTGTATAGTAGATAGAGATAAGATTTTTCTCTTTCATTTCTGATTTAAAACTCTTAAAATTTTCTTTGTTTTCTAATAATTTGAACTTTCTCTCTTGAGACACTCCTTGAATCTTCTTACTTCCCTCTTCCAAACTATCCTCTGTATTTTCAAGTCCCATCTTTCTAATTAGAGCTTTAAACTCTAAAACTTTAAACAGTTCATATAACTTTTCACTATCTATTTCATAGGTTAAACTCTCCAAATTAAACTCTAAAGGAACATCTTGACATATTATTGCCAACTCTCTACTCATAAAAGCTATCTCTTTATCCTCTTTTAAATTAGCTATCAATGCCTTACCTATTCCTGGAATTTCAGTAAGAGAATCTATATTTTCATATATTCCCTCTAAATCTCCGTATTTTTCCAACAGTGGTATAGCTTTTTTAGGTCCAATTTTTCTAACACCGGGAATACCATCACTAGAATCTCCTATCAATCCAAAAAGATCTGGAATCTTATGAGAAGGTACACCCAAATAATTGATGACATCTTTATCATCTCTTATTATTTTAAATCTTTCTCCTCCCTCTCCTTTTCCAAGTAGTGCTACATTTATATTTGAATCTATTATCTGTGACAGGTCCTTATCTCCAGTCACCACATAAACCTCTACCCCTTGATCTGAAAGATTCTTTGCAAGAGTTCCTAAAACATCATCAGCTTCATACCCATCAATTTTGAATCTTGAGATATTGTAACAATCTAGTAACTCCTCTATTCTTGGTATTTGAAGTATTAAATCTTCAGGGGCAGCTTCTCTTTGTGCTTTATAATCACTATATAACTCACTTCTTTTTAGAGAGGCTCTTTTCACGTCAAAAGCAGCTCCTATATAATCAGGAGCAAACTCTTTTATTATACTCATTAAAGTATTTATAAATCCATATATAGCTCCTGTAGGTTCTGTCTTAGTTCGAAAATTCATATTGGCAAAATATGCTCTATACATTATTGCACTTACATCTAAAAGTACAGCTTTTTTCTTCATTTTCTCCTCCCTATTCTCTTTATTTTACTGTATTATTATATCATAAATACCATTTTTTTGCTTTAATATTTTTATGCAAAATAAAAATAAATAATGTGACTTAATATTATTTTTGTGTTATAATTAGTTAAAGATAGAAATTAACAGGAGGTAACAATATGAATGTTGTTGTTCTAGTTGGAAGATTAACAAGAGACCCAGAGTTAAAATTTGGACAGAGTGGTAAAGCATACTCAAGATTTTCCTTAGCAATAGATAGACCTTTCTCTAAAGGGGAAACTGATTTTATCAACTGTGTTGCTTTTGGAAAAACTGCTGAACTTATTGGTGAATATCTTAGAAAAGGTAGAAAAGTTGGTGTCAATGGAAGACTTCAAATGAATAGATTTGAGATGAATGGAGAAAAGAGAACATCTTATGATGTTTTAGTTGAAACTGTTGAATTCTTAGAATCTAAAGGTTCAAATGATTCTATGGGAGGATATGAACCTGAATACTCTTCCACTCCAGCCAAACCAGCTGTAAAAGAGGTAGAAGAGATACCTTATGAAGATGATGACGAGTTCCCATTCTAATTGAAAAAATGATCCTGTAAACATAGGATCATTTTTCTTTTATTTTGTGTAAAAATCTAAATTAGGTGATATTCCAAAACCTGTAGTAACTGATTTTGTTTTACTTTTTGATCTTGTATGTGTAGTTGTTCTACTTTCACTTGTTGTAATACTTCCTGTTCCAAAGTTTGATACATTAGTATTTGATACTGTATTTGACATACTATTTATATCTGTTTTTGTTCTACTATGTGTCTTGCTCTTTCCAAAGCTTGGAATTATCTCTGGATAATTGTATAGTGTTGTTGCTATAAATGTATCTAATATCAAAGATCTATTTTCAGTATTGTTTTTTCTATTATATGCATCATTCATTCTTGTGTAAGTTCCACCCTCTGTATTTGTACATCCTATCATAATTACTCCCAATATAAAAATAATTACTAACTTTAAAACTTTTTTTCCTTTTAACATTACTCCTCCTATAACAATTT